>CAXTWU010000021.1:0-16462 GCA_964248025.1 uncultured Acidobacteriaceae bacterium
GCCAAGCAGGCCTGGGGCTGGGGGCTGCGCCGCGAAATGATGGACTACAACCACTGGGCCGCCTTTGGGCTGCTGGGCGAGATCCTTCCCTGGGCCGAGAACCGCGTCACGCTCTCGGAGGACCGCGATCGCTTCGGGCTGCCGGTGGCGCATGTGAGCTTCAACCTCCACGACAATGATAAAAAGCTGATCAAGTTCGGCAAAGACAAGACCATGGAGGTGATGCAGGCGGCCGGTGCGACAGAGGTGGTGCAGGAGGCGCGGTACGCCCATTTAGTAGGTGGGGCGCGCATGGGCGCGGACCCGTCGACATCAGTGGTCGACAAGTTCGGTCGCACGCACGAGATTGCCAACCTGTTTATCTGCGACGGCAGCATCTTTCCGACGCAGGGTTCGGCCAACCCGGGGCTGACCATCCAGGCGCTGGCCGCGCGCACGGCCGACTACCTGATTGCGCAGGGCGACACGATCTTCCATTCAGACCGGCGCGACATGACCGCACCCCCGTTCCGGCCCGAGCTCGCACCGCCCGACACCTGGGGCCACGGGGTTCCGCGGCTGAAGGAGGGCTATGCGGTTCCGCGCTGAACACTCTTGGGCGGGGGTAAATCGGGTGAGTGGAAGTCTGATTTACTTCGACCCGGGCGCTCGCTGTGTCAGCTGCCGTGCCCGGGGGCTCGCTGCGTGGGCCTTGGAAAGCCAGGGAACTGTGATAGGAGCAGCTTCGCACCGTCGGCAAACAACACGCCGAGGAATCAGCGTAGAAAATCCTCCAGTGCCGTACTGACATCCGTCTTCCCGTCCCGGTACTTCACGATCACCGGCGTATACACACTTAAGCCCCACTCCGCTGCTTTCCCCTTCGTGACGGCGCGGGACCCCGGCACCACCACCGCGTTTTCCGGAATCACCAGCGGTTGCTCCGCATCCGCACGAATCACGGTCCCGTGCACTACGTCATACACCGGCGTCCCCCGCGTCAGGATCGTCCCCGCCGCCAGCACCGCGCCGCGGCGCACGAGTGTCCCCTCGTACACGCCGCAGTTGCCGCCCACCAGCACATCGTCTTCCAGAATTACCGGAGTGGCCCCCACGGGTTCGAGCACGCCGCCCACCTGTGCCGCCGCACTCAGGTGCACCCGCCGGCCTACCTGCGCGCACGAGCCCACCAACGCATGGGAGTCCACCATCGTGCCCGCGCCCACGTATGCGCCCACGTTGACGTACATGGGCGGCATGCATACAACCCCGGGAGCCAGGTACGCCCCGGCGCGCACCGACGATCCGCCCGGCACCACCCGCACCCCATCCTGCGGGTGCCATAAACGGGCCGGATAGGTGTGCTTGTCGATGAACGGGAAGCCCATTTGGGACCCGCTGTCCTGCTCTTTTCCCGCTTCCGAAGCAGCACGCTCTCCCGAGCCCTGCAGCTGCCCCAGCCGAAACCCCAGCAGGATGCCGCGCTTGACCCAGGGGTTTACGCGCCAGCCCAGGGGGCGTTCCGCGTCTGGCTCGGCAGCACGCAGGGTGCCGGCTTCCAGGGCTGCGCGAAGCTCCAGAAACGCCGGCAGCGCATCATCGGGCAGGGAAGAAGTCGCGGCGAACGCGGCTTCGATGCGCGTTTGGAGAGGGAGGAAAAGGAAAGGGGCTTGCTGGTTCACGGCGGGCGGAGACCTCGTGGGAGATAGGAAACAAGCAGCACGGTGCATAACGGCGATAGGCTCAGGGGGTGCTGATTTCGGGCGGCGGGGTTGCCGGCGCCAATGCACCACAGTAGCTCAAGGACTGCTTACTGGAGGTTCACCTCCATGCATTTGCGGTTTGCGCGCGGAAGGCGATCAGCCGCCATGCAAGTCTGCCGCCGCGGACACCGTTGAGCCTTGCAGAAGGCCAAGCTTGCCGGCCAGCCCGTGCAAATGCTCGCGCGTTGCGGACGACACGGGCACCATCGGCAGCCGGTAGGTTTCATGAACGCGTCCCATCATCGCCAGCAGCGCCTTGACCGGTCCAGGGTTCGGCTCGGCGAATTGCGCCAGGATCAACGGGAAATACGTACGGTTCAGCCGCCGTGCCGTCGCCCAGTCGCCGTTGAGGGCCGCGTGCACCAGTGTGCCCATCTCCGCCGGAATGACATTTGACGCGACCGAAACCAGCCCCGCGCCGCCGGCACCCAGCACGCCCAGCGCCATGGAGTCGTCACCCGCGTACACCGCGAACTGCCGCGGCACAAGCGTCAGCAGCTCCGTAATCTGTGCCATGTTGCCGCTTGATTCCTTGATGGCCACAATGTTGCTGCATGCCTCAGCCAGACGCACCACCGTTGCCGGCAGGAGGTTTACGCCTGTGCGCGCAGGGATGTTGTAAAGCACAACAGGAAGCGGGGCCACCGCGCGAGCCACGGCCCCAAAGTGTTGAAACTGCCCTTCCTGCCCAGGCTTGTTGTACGAAGGGCTGGCCGTCAGCACTGCGGTTACGCCCGAAACCGATGCTGCTGTTTCCGCCCGCTCGGCAGCGTCGCGGGTCGAGTTGCTGCTTGCACCCGCCCACACCGGCACCCGCCCGCCGGCCTCAGATGCCACCACTCGCAGCACCCCAAGCCACTCTTCCCGGCTCAGTGTCGGGGTCTCGCCGGTGGTGCCGCAGGCGACCAGCCAGTCCACACCGGGGCGCGCTTTGGCGCTGCCAGGCCCGGCTTCCCCAATCTGCCACTGCACCAGGGCGCGCAGCGCGTGGTCGTCGACCGCCCCATCCGCGCGAAACGGGGTTACCAGCGCGGTTCCACATCCAACCGGTTCCATACTCACAAGGAGACTATACCGCCCTACTGCCTTGCAATCTCGCGAAAAGAAGCCTCCTCTTCCTCATGTCCGTACCATTTACGCCGATAAGCAGGGGGAAGCGTCTCCAGGCGCAGGCGAAACGAGGCCCCATCATGATCTCCGTTGTGATCCTGACCAAAAACGAAGAACACGACATCACCGGCTGTCTCCAGTCGGTTTCCTTCTGCGACGACGTCCACGTGTTTGACTCGTTCAGCACCGACCGTACGGTGGAGTTGGCGCGCGCCGGGGGCGCCCACGTCCACCAGCGAAAGTTCGACTCCTACGCCGCACAGCGAAACGCCGCGCTGGATACGTTGCCGTTTAAGCACCCCTGGGTTTTTATTCTTGACTGCGACGAGCGCCTGAACCCGGTGGTGTGGCAGGAGGCGATGGAGGCGACCGCCGCCGCCCCGCCCGAGCTGCATGCCTTCCGCATCCGCCGCGATGACCACTTTCTGGGCCACCACCTGCGTCACGCTCAGATGATGGCCTTTTACACTCGCCTGGTCCGGTTGGGCTTTGTCCGTTACACCCGCGACATCAATGAGTTCCTGGTCGTGGACGGTGAAACCGGCCAGCTGAAGCACCGCTTTGACCACTGGTCCTTTTCGAAGGGACTGGATCGCTGGTTTGAAAAGCACAATCTTTACTCGTCCATGGAAGCGCGCATCGTCGCCGAGCGTTCTTTTCTGGGCGACGCGAACTGGAAGACGGCCCTGTTCCATGCGGATTTCCACACGCGCCGACGGGCGCAAAAGGCTATCTTCTACACACTGCCGGGGCGTCCGCTGCTGCGCTGGGTTTATCTCATGTTTGCCCGCGGAGGCGTGCTCGACGGCAAGGCCGGGGCCATCTATGCCACCCTGCAGGCCATGTACGAGTGGCAGATCGTGCTGAAAACCAGGGAGCTGATGCAGGCTCCTGCGGCCGCGAACCCGGGCTCGCCGTTCGGTTCATCACTGGCCGCGGGCGGCCCTTCGGCGACCTTGAGTCCTCGCTGACGGCTCGGAGACTCCAGGCGCAGGCCGGTGCACCCTTACCGGCCTGCCGGCGCCCCTGTCGCGCCCCGGCGCCGCTCAAATGTCTTTGCATCCACCAGAAAGCGAAACCAGAAGGTTTGTAGCACAAAAAAGATAAATCCTTCGCGGCCGTCCAAAAAGCCGAGCCGCAGCACATAGCGGTAAAAAAACAACAGGAAAGGCCGCAAAAACAAGGGGGAGTTGTTATACACGTTGCGCAGGTAGCGCCGCCGTTCGATGACGCTGCCCCGCGCGCTGCCCGACACCCTTTGCTGCCCGTCGCTTTCAAACTGCTCGTCCACCTCGGCATCGGCCCACCGGTTGTGACGGTAGGTCCATTCCGTCAATGGCATGCGGATGTCGTCGATCATGTCATGGCGCAACTGGCGCGTCGTGCCGCCCAGCACGTAGAAATGCTGGTCGTACTTTCGCATTTCGCACCGGCCCATGCCGTTGCGAAACAAGCGCATGTGCCAGGTCGGGTTCAAGGCTCCGTGACGGATCGCACGGCCCATGAACACCAGCTGCCGCGGCAGAATAAAGCCCGTCTCCGGCGGGTCGTCCGGCAATGCCGCAATCTCCGCCAGAAGCGGCGGCGTCAACCGCTCGTCTGCGTCCAGGTGCAGCTGCCAGCCGTAGCGCACGGCAACATTGTCGATGGCCCAGTTTCGCTGCGCGCCGTAGTTTTCAAACGCGTGCTCGGCCACCGTCGCGCCCAGCTCGCGCGCCAGCTCCACCGTCCGGTCCTTGCTGAACGAATCAATAATGTGAATATCATCCGTCAACGGCAGGACGGACCGGATCGTCTCAGCGATCGTAAGCTCGGAGTTAAAGGTCAGAATCAGAACGGACGGCTTCAAACGGGTTCCTTTCGCGTGCCTCATGATGGGAGCGCCGCAAACCGTCCCAGCATACCGTCGGCCCGCGCGAAATCAAAACCTGCCTGCCGCGAGGTGTCCGGCAGGGGTACAGGGCCGGGAGCGCGCATCCTACGCCACGCCATGGCAAACGGGCGAGTTGACGGCCCATGCACCGGCTCTTCGGAGAGCGCCCGCCACGCTGGCCCGGTGTGCCGCTTGCAGGCCCGGGGGCGCGGCAAGTTGTTGACAGGTGCCGGTTGGCGATAATGGCAGCAGCAGATCCCGCACGGAGTACTCATAGAGCATCCTAGGAGACCTTTTGAACAGGCCCGAAAACAGGCAAGATGAGCCCGCCATCGCTCAAGACCACCATGGCAGCCCCAAGGCACCTGCTGCCACGCAGGCCACCTCCGTTGAAGACGCCGGCGACCCCACCCTGCGCCCGCAGTTTTCCTTCGGCAATCGTGCCGCGCGTGCCTTGTGGAACCTCACCTACGCCCTGCTTTACCGCCCCTCGCCGCGCCCCCTGCATGCTTGGCGCGCGTTTTTGCTGCGTCTCTTCGGCGCGAAACTGGGCCCCAAGTGCCACTTCTACGCCAAGGGCCGCATCTGGGCGCCGTGGAATCTCGTGTGCGAAGACCGCGTTTCGCTTGCCGACGACGCCGAGCTTTACAACCCATCGCCCTTTTTTCTCGGCTCCCACGCCATCGTCTCGCAGGGTGCCTACATCTGCGGCGCTACTCACACCTACAACCACCCTGATTTCCCCCTCGTCTCCGCCACCATGCGCCTCGGCGCGTACTCCTGGGTCTGCGCCCGCGCCATCGTCTCGCCCGGCGTAAACCTCGGCAAGGGAGCGATCCTCGGCCTGGGATCAATCGCCACGCGCGACCTGGAGCCGTTCGGTGTCTACGCGGGGGTGCCGGCGAAAAAGGTCAAGGAGCGCGACCGCGCCGCTGTACCGGAGGCGTGGCAGTGAAGATCTCCGCGCGGCTGTTTTCTGAACGGCAGAAGTGGAACATCAACGGCGTGCCGAGCTTGTCGGACCGCTGGTGATAAGCTGCGCCGCACGTTGCTTCAGCTTTGGGTGAAGCTGTGCGAAGAGATGCACGGATACGCTCAGTGATCTACGTCTAAATCCGCCGCCGTTCAGGGATGGCTGAGGTCGAAATAGTTTGACTGGAAACGATCATTTGAAGCATGTGTTGGCGATGGAAGTTTTCCATGGAAGGGGGAGATTGAGACTCATCCGAGCAGCGGCGCGACCTCGGCAAAGTCCCAGACCCCGCAGGCGGATTGCGCAGCAAGCCACTCCGCCGCCCGCACCGCCCCCGTCGCGAATCCGGCCCGCGAAAACGCCTCATGCCGCAGTGTCAGCACTTCATCTCGCGACCGAAGCGTCAAAGTATGCAGTCCCGCCGCGTCCCCCTCGCGATACGAAACAATGGGCGCAGCACGGCCGCTAGAAGCCCGCTCCACCACTGTCTGCAACGTTAGTGCCGTGCCGGAAGGCGCGTCTTTCTTTGTCACGTGATGTGTTTCTTCGATCGCCATCTCGTACTCGGGCAGCGACCGGGCCAGTTCTCGCGCCACCCGCAAAAACGCCTGCACCCCCAGTGAAAAGTTCGTTCCATGGAGCAGCGAAGCGTTGTGCCGTTCTGCCAGCGTTGCCATCTCGGGCAGATAGTCGTACCAGCCCGTTGTTCCGACCACCACCTTTGTGCCGGCTCCCAGCAGCACGCGCAGGTTGTCGAGCACCGCGGACGGTGTTGTAAAGTCGATGACCACATCGGCCGTCGTGAGGAGCGAAGCCGTCAGCCCTTTCCCGTCCTGGTTTTCAGCCGCGCGCAGTACCTGAACAGAATGGCCGCGCTCCTGCGCTGCCCACGCAACGGCAGAGCCGGTCTTTCCTTTACCCAGAACCAACAACTTCAAAGTCAACCTCTGAACCGCCTGCGCGGCTGGCGGCCACTTCGTGGCGTGTTTTCGTTAACGGCTTTCCACGTCAAAGATCAGCGGGTCCGGGTCGGAGAAAAACTCCGCATGCAGCGACCGCACGGCTTCCTCCACATCGTCCTCATCAATCATGAAGCTCATATTGATCTCGCTCGCTCCCTGCGAAATCATCCGCACGTTGATGTGCCGGATCGCCCCAAACAGCCGGGCCGCCACCCCCGAGTGCCCGCGAATATCCTCGCCCACCAGGCACACCAGCGCCTTACGCCCTTCGTACTTCACGTCGGCCAGCTTTGACAGGTCCGCCGCAATCGCCGGCAACGCCTCGTTTGAATCCACCGTCAGCGACACGGAAACCTCGGAGGTCGACACCATGTCTACCGCGCACCGGTGCTTGTCAAAGATGTCGAAGATCGCTTTCAGATAGCCGTGCGTCATCAGCATCCGGCTGGCCACTACATCCACAATCGTCAGCCGCTTCTTCGCTGCGATCGACTTCACCGGGTTTCGGCACGGGGGGGCCAGCGCCTGGATCCGAGTGCCCTCGTTTCCCGGGTTGCGCGAGTTGAGCACCAGCACCGGGATGTTCTGTTTCACGGCCGGCAAGATCGTCGCCGGGTGCAGCACCTTGGCCCCGAAATAGGCCAGTTCCGCCGCCTCTTCAAACGAAATGGACCGCACCCGCAGCGCCGCCGGCACGACCCTCGGGTCCGTCGTCATGATTCCGTTTACGTCGGTCCAAATCTCGATCGCCTCGGCTCCAACCCCGGCCCCCACCAGCGCCGCAGTAAAGTCCGAACCCCCGCGCCCCAGTGTTGTGGTCACCCCGGCCTCGGTCGAGCCGATAAAGCCGCCCATCACCACGGTTCTGCCCGCGTCCGCATGCGGCACCACCAGCTTGCGCAGTTGCTCCGCGATGCGCGCGTCGTCCGGCACCGCGCGCGTATGCTGTGCGTCCGTGATGATGCACCGCCGTGCATCCACATGCACCCCGTCCAGCCCGCGCACTTGAAACAACTCAGCCATCATCCGGCTCGACAGACGCTCGCCGTACGACACAATCATGTCCTGGATCCTGGGAGTCAGCTCGCCCACCGCGGCCAGCCCGCGCAGTACTTCGTCGAGCGCCGCGAACTCTCCCGTGAGCCATCCAGCATCGTTTGGAGGCAGAATCCCGAGCTCCCCGCCCACTCTCACATGCCGGTCCAGCAAGCGATTGCTGATCGCGAGCGCGGCTTCCCGCTCGCCGCGGGCCGCGGTGGTGGCCGCCAGCAGCAGCTGGTCTGTGACCTTTGCCATGGCGGAGACGACCACAATCGGCTGCAGGCCGGTTGTGTCGGTCGAGGCCGGCTGCAAGCCGAGGGTGCGTTTCCCGCCCGGCTGCAGGCCGGCGTTCCTTGCGTCGCCCGGCTGCCACTCCGCCACCCGCCGCCCTGCCACAATCTCCGCCGTGCGGGCCATCGCTGTCGCGTCTTCCACCGAGGTCCCGCCAAACTTCATCACCACATACTTCATGCCGTCGCCACCTGCCCCGGCACCAGCCTGCCCTGCGAGTGCAGCAGCTCCGCATTCAGCACCGCTGCTCCAGCCGCCCCGCGAATGGTATTGTGCGACAGCACCGTGAACTTCCAGTCCAGCAGTGTGCAGGGCCGCAAACGCCCCACCACTGACGCCATGCCCGCTCCGCGCATCCGGTCCAGCCGGGGCTGGGGCCGGTCTTCGCCTGTCAGGTACTCGACAGGCCGCGTGGGCGCGGTCGGCAGCCCGCGATCACGCAGGGGAGCAAACGCCTTCCAGGCCTCAAGAACTGTCTCTCGCGTTGCCGGCCTCGCAAACTTGACACTGACCGACTCCGTGTGCCCTTCCTCGACCGCCACGCGATTGCAGTGCGCCGTCATAAGCAGGGAAAGGGGCAGAAACGCCCCGTCGGAAACAGCGCCCAACAGCTTCGCTGTTTCGGCCACCATTTTTTCTTCCTCGTTGCGAATAAACGGCACCACATTGCCCAAAATATCGAGCGACGGCACGCCGGGGTAGCCCGCGCCTGAAACCGCCTGCATGGTCGTCACAAACAGGCTCTCGATCCCAAACGCGTCGTGCAATGGCTTAAGCGCCAGCACCAGCCCGATCGCCGAGCAGTTCGGGTTTGTGACCAGGTACCCTCCGCTGCCCCAGCTCTGCTTCCCCGTCATCGCGAGATGCTCGGGGTTCACCTCTGGAATGACCAGCGGCGTCGCCGCGTCCAACCGAAACGCCGATGAGTTCGAAATCACCGCGCAACCGGCCTGCGCGAACCGGGGCTCCAGCTCCAGCGCGATATCGGTATCAAGCGCCGCGAAGATCACCTTCGGCGCCCCCTCGGGCGTCGCCGCCGAGAGCTGCATCCCAGCAAACCGATCCGGCAGCGGAGTCGGCAGCTTCCAGCGCACCGCCTCGCCGTACAGCCTGCCGCTGGAACGATCGCTCGCCGCCAGCCACGTGACCTCGAACCAAGGGTGATGCGCCAACAACTCTAAAAAGCGCTGACCCACTGTGCCGGTCGCACCCAATATGCCGATCTCCACCCTTTGCATGTTGGTTGTCGCTTCCCCCGTTCCGGCGCTGTCGTCAGTCTAACGGCTTTCCGCGACGACGCAGCCATTTCCAACGGCCCTTCAGCAATCCATTTTCTGCAATTTCCTCAATCGGGAAGTCCATGCCGCGTTCGGGAAGGCTGGATCACTCGCTCCGTGCCAAGTGCCCTTAACACTTAAACACCCCGGACTCCGGATCCAACACCCAGATCTCCCCAATGCCCATCGCTGCATAAGCGGCCAGCTTGCGTGCCACCCGCATGTAGCTGTCTTCCGGGCTCAGCACCTCCCACGCCGCCACCGGCGGCCCGTCGCAATTGTCTCGCGCGGCAGGGAAGCATCCAGCCGTCCACATCGTTACCCGATACCGCGTCGCGCTCACCTGCACACGCAACTCCGGGCAGACTCGGAGGCTTCACTCGTCTTGGTGCAGCGTAAACCAGAATGCAAATGCATTCTGCCAAGCCGAATCACCGTACTCGCCCACAGGCCGCTTTTCGATCTCACCATCCCACAAAACTCCCCATCCGGCTCGTACTCGCTGCTTCGCAGGTACAGTTCCAGCGGAACCCGTGTCGTGAGGGTTGCCAAGGGGCTTCCAATTGGGCCAGTGAAGCGCCGGTTTTCCAGATCGAAGAGGGACGCGCTCGGGATGAAGAGCGGGTCCTGACTCCGCTGGCAGGCTTTGTTGTAAGCGGCCGCCGGCGATCCCCGTGTGTTTCCGGCAGGCAATCAAACTTTTTGGTCACGGTATCCGCTTGCAGTCAATCAGCTCGAGGTGCCGAACCAGGGTCAGCATCGCCGCTCCGCCGCCTCAATCCCACGCGCACAAACGGCTGCTAGAACGTAAACCCCAGCGGCACCTTTCCATTCGCAGGCACCGTCACTGTCGCGGAACGCTGCCCCAGCTGCTCATGCACCGCCGTCAGCGTGTACGTTCCGGGCGGCAGCCCCTTGATCGTGAAGCGCCCATCCGCATCGCTCACCGCTGAAAACGGGTTCGGCACCACGCTCAGGTAGCTGTGCATCCATGGGTGGTTATTGCAGCGAATCGCCATCATGGTCTCCGGTGCGCGGAAATTGCGCGAATACGGGTTCGCGCCCGCCCGCTGCGTCACATCAAATGCCTCATTGCCTGCGGCCGCCGGCGACATGTGTACATTGTGCTGCGTGTTGTCCGAGTTCAAAAACTCCACCTGCTGCCCCATCATCGCGACCGAAACGTGGGGCACGAATCGGCAGCCCTTCTGGTCAATTACCACCGGTTCGCGCGGAATGGCATACGCCCGGTCACCCAGCCCACTTTGGACGTACACAACAACATTGGCTAATCCACCATGGTTCACCACGTAATCCGCCGTCATGTCGGCCGAACTCATTGCGCACACCGGATCCTGCGCCATGTCGATCTCGACCGGCGGTGGCGGCGTTTTTGAGAAATGCACCACCCCGATCACCGAGCCGCCATGGGCGACATCCACCTGCGCATAGTGGCGTGTCGGTTCTAGCGACCCCGGCTTGCATGCTGTCACCAGGAGGAGGCAAGCCATGCTCATCAGGGCAGTCGTGAATGGATGCAGGAGGTGCGAGCGCGCTTGCAGAAGAAAGGTCACATCCTTATCTTAGCTTCGGCGACCGATCGACCGAAGGCGCGCCCGTCGTTGTTCACGGAACGAGCTCAGCTCTCGATTGCCGCCACAACAGCCTCCGCGAACCCTCGCGTCCCCGCGCTTCCCCCTACATCGCGCGTCAGCGCCTTACCCTCTGCGTATACCCGCTCCATCGCTGCCTGCACCCGGTCCGCTGTTGGGTCCTCATCGATATGTCGCAGCATCAGCACGGCGGACTGCAACAATGCCGTCGGGTTCGCCTTATCCTGCCCGGCGATATCCGGTGCCGACCCATGCACCGCCTCAAAGATAGCCGCGTGCTCTCCCAGGTTCGCCCCCGGCACCAGTCCGAGGCCCCCGACAAAGCCTGAGCACAAGTCACTCAGAATGTCGCCGTACAGATTTTCCATCACCATCACATCGTACTGATAGGGATTGGTCACCAGCTGCATGCATGTGTTGTCCACGATATGTTCGCCATACGTGATCTCCGGGTAACTACCGGCGACGGCCCGCGAACAACGGAGAAACAGGCCGTCGGTCAACTTCATAATGTTAGCCTTGTGGATGGCATGCACCTTTTTCCGGCCATGCTTACGCGCGTACTCGAACGCAAACTTCGCAATCCGCGTCGAGCCTTTCTCGGTAACGACTTTGAGCGACGTGCAAACGCCTGGAACAATCTCCTGCTCCAGGCCCACATACAAACCTTCCGTGTTTTCCCGGACAACTACCAGGTCCACGTCGGGGTATTTCGTAACTAATCCTGGCAGGTTTCGTATGGGCCGCAGATTGGCGTATAAGTCGAACTGCTTGCGAAGCGTCACATTGATCGATTTGAAACCTTCGCCGATCGGCGTTGTCACTGGGCCTTTCAGCGCGACTTTCGTTTGCCCGACCGAATCGTACAAAGCCTTCGGGATATATTCACCGGTTCGTGCAAATGCATCAGCCCCGGCATCATGCCGGTCCCAGTCAAAGGTCGTGCCCAGCGGTTTGCCCGCTGCCTCCAGGATGCGTACCGTTGCATCCGTCACTTCCGGGCCGATTCCGTCCCCGGGGATCAGGGTAATCTGATGGTGGCTCATAATTTCGTTGTCGCCTCTTTGACCAAGTCGTGTGTACCTTCTGTTAGAACCCGCCCCAGCTCGTCGTGAAAGTCCTCCGCGTCTTTGAACTCGCGGTAAACGCTGGCAAAGCGGATATAAGCTACCGAGTCCAGCTTTTTCAGACCGTCCATCATCAACTCGCCCAGCTCAGCCGTCGTTCGTTCCCGGTCCGGTGCTTCGCCCAGATAGGTTTCCGCCGCACTGACGAGGGCTTCCAACTGACGCATGGCAATGGGCCGTTTTTCGCAGGCATGCTGCAGCCCGTTCAACAGCTTCACGCGGTCGAACCGCTCGCGCCGGCCATCCTTTTTGACCACCATGTAGGCGATCTCATCGATGCGCTCATAGGTGGTGAAACGACGCGCGCAGCGGTCGCACTCGCGCCGCCGGCGTACCGCTGCCGACTCCTCGATCTCACGCGAATCCACCACCCGATCTTGGGCAAAGCCGCAAAAGGGGCACTTCATACGGTGCGTCCATCCTAGCAGGCACCGTCAGGCCGCAAGAACGCCTGCGCGGAAACATACACCGGGATCTTCCCGGGCGAGTACTCGTGCTCTCGCCGACGGGGTTGCACCCATCTCCGCGTGCACGCCACAAAGACGGGAGGGGGGCTGCAAGCCGCAAATGCTTCCCGGTTTACAGTCTTTTCAGAACCGACCGGCGCACGGTGTCCGCCACCACGCCGTAAACCACGTGCGTCACCCATTCACTGATGCGCTCCTGCACCGGCTGATCCTTGACTGGCTCGACCAGGCCGTTGTGAGGCAGGATTCCTTGATGCATCAGCTTGTTCACGGCTAACCCAAACACCGCGCCACGCCATGCCGCAGCGGCCGGGTACAGCTCGGCGACCAGTCCGTACACGCCGCCCGTGAGCGTGCCGAAACCCCAGTGCATTCCCTCGGCAGCCAGCTTTTTCGCAGTTGGATGGAGCGGCACTTCTGCGGCCTCTGCCGACCGCTCTGCGATCAGCGCCGGTGGGGGCGTCTGCCCTTCCGTTCTCGGTGGCAACACCTTTTCGGCTACGACCTTCGCCGCTGAACCTACCAGGCCGCCGGCCAGTCCCGCCAGCAGAGCTTTGGTGACCGTTGAACTCACTGCTTTTGCCATAGCAGGTTGGGATGCGCTCTGCGCGCGAAGCGAAAGCCTTGCTCCTACGCCTCCGGAACAAACTCCGGCTTCGGCTCGGCGTGATGCGCCACCTGTTCAGTCGCTTCCTCGCTTTCTTCTGTCAATTTCTTCAGCGAGACCTGCTCCAGCCGGGACCAGATCAGCCCTGCTGGAATGACGCTCAAAAATGTCACAATCAGCAGCATCGCACTCGCGGCCAGCGAGGACTCCGGTGTGGCGCCGAACAGCGCCTGGATTCCCTTGGCCACGATGCCGATCTGTGTGAACCAGCCGATCACAGGCAGTTGCACCAGCGAGGCGCCCTGGCTTACCACCATCAACACCAGGCACCGTGCCAGAGACATGTGCGCCAGCGGCGGAGACGCCGTAAATGCGCGTATGGTCACCAGGTAGGCGTATACGATCATGAACCACATCACGAGCGAAAGGGCCGCGGCCTGCAGCACTGTTCCGAACGAGTCGATGGCGTTCAGACCATCGCGGAAGCCGAGAATCTTCTCCCGCGCGCCCGCGCCCAGCTTCGGCGAAAGCGCCCCGAGACCGCGCCCAAAGACCTCCGCGACGCGGTGCCCTGCGATGCGTACAAAGTAGGCGAAAAGTGCAAAGCCGATCACGGCAATCAGGGCCAGGAGAGCGATGCTTTTTACCGCGTCGGCATGCGGTATATTCTTGCGGTCCGGCGCGAACAAAAGGATCACGGCAAAGATCAGCGCGTTTGATCCGAAGTCGAAGATTCGCTCCACGGCATACACCGCAATCTGCGAGGGGAGGGGAAGTGCCGTGCGGCGCGAAACGAGATAAGGCCGTACCAGGTCCGCGAGCCGCCCGAAGAGGGCCACCGCGGTAAAGCCGATCACCTGGCTGCCGATCAGTGAAATTGGCGAAACAGCCTTGGTGGACCGCAGAAACAAGGCCCAGCGCACGGCCCGCACGCAGTAAGCGGCGTAGATCAACAGCACACCCACGCCAAACAATTTCCAGTCGGCCAGTTGAAGCTGTGCTCCAAAGGTATGCCAATCAAAGTGAACGCGGCCGCGCAGCAGCCACACCCCAATGGCGAGAACAAGGAGCACCCCGGCCCACAAAGCCGTTCGATTCTTTTTCAACGCGGTAGTTCTCCTTGTGCAGACCGGTGCGGCAACGGCTGCAGCTCAGCTGCAGCCGTTTGCGGCTCCGCAGAAAGCGTCCCAGCGGCAGCTGGAACCCGCGAACTGCCTGGCGGTGGCTGACCGCACACGGGTGCTGACTGCCCCCGCGCCGCCGCGAGCCGGGCCGCATAGCGCCCGTTGAAGTCGTGAATGATGCGTGCCACGTACGCCCGTGTTTCCCGGTAGGGCGGTATCCCGTGCCATCGATCCACGGCACCCGGCCCGGCGTTATAAGCCGCCAAGGCCCATGCCACATTGCCATGGTAACGGTTCAGCAGCGCATCCAGGTAAGCCGCGCCACCGTCGACGTTCTCTTTCGGCGAAAACGCATCCCGTACCCCGAGCTGCGCCGCAGTGCCCGGCATCAGCTGCATCAGGCCCTCGGCCCCTGCACGGCTGCGGGCGTGGACCCGGCTCCCGCTTTCCGCATGTACCACCGAGGCCAGCAGATCTACGTCCAGGTCATGTGCCGCACCGGCACCCCGCAGCACCTCATGCAACTCGGTCGAAGTCAGAACCTCTCCTCGCGGCTGCTCACCAGCTAACCCTGGCCTGGCCGGGCCTGCTTGAGCTCGCTGAGCAAGCGGCCCGTCTGCCATTGCGGCAGGTTTCCCAGTGTCCGCCACCGGCTCCTCCGACACAATCGCCGCGGTTTCCACATCGATATAGTGGGCCGAACCGCTATCCAGAAACAGGCGCGTGGTCGAGCCACCGGCCGCCCGGTGATCGCACAACAGGTCAAAACCAGTTTGCAGCGTCACGCGTTCGGCTCCGTGCGCCGCCGCCGGCAGCAGCGATGCGGCCAGCAGCCAGCCAACCGTTGTTCGGCAAAAGCTCCGTAATGCGATTTGCTGAACCACCCTCATCCCGGTCAGCCTACCACGCAGATACACCGTTTTTCCCGCTGTGCTTCAAGGAATCCCGCCGGCATTCCCAATCTGGAACTGCCGGCCCCCTGGACTCGCCCTGATCCGACCATTCCCATCGGGCCGTCGGTTGCCTTAACATCCGGCTGAAGAGGCAGCTGCGCTGCATCCCGCATCGCCATCGCTGGTCGTCAGCCGTTGACGACTGCAGCCCCATGCGCCTGTACAGCCCGCCTTTCAAGCTCTTCGGCCAGCAACCACACCGCGCCATCGGCGTCGTTGGTGGCCGGGCTCAGCTCCCACCCGGCCCGTTCGCCTTCTTCGCGCAGGGCCGGGCTTGCGTTGCGCATCAGCACCGGGCGGCCCACCCAGTGCAGCATCTCCAGGTCGTTCCAGTTATCGCCGACGGCCATCACGGCCCCGCGCTCCACCCCGAGCCGCCGGGCCAGCCGCTCCAAAGCCACCCCCTTGTTGCAGCCTAGAGGCAAAATATCGAGGATGCTCAGGTCGCGCTCTGCGTATTCAGTCCGGTGCATCTCGATCTGCCCCGCGTATGGCGTGGTCTTCAGGTGCTCCTCGGCTGCGTGCATCTGCGCGACTGTTCCGCAGATCATGCCCTGGATGGGCGGCTCGCCCCGGTCAAAGACCTGCTCCAGGGGGTCCACCTGTTCAATCGACGGCAGGTTCGCGTCCACCCACAACGCGATCCGGTCGTGCAAACGGTCCAGGGATTCCAGGACCAGCTCACCCGGACCAGCCTTTTCAAACGTAAAAACCATGGTCCCGCCAAACCGCCGCAGTTCTCCGCAAAGCGCACGGGCTGTGTCCAGTTCCAGGTAAAAGCGGTCGCTCACGCTGCCGGCGAAGTCGCGCGTAGTCGCGCCGTTTGAGGAGATCAGCACTGTTTCGGGCGGCAGCCCGATCGGCTCCAGCAGCGGCATGGCGTAGGCTGCGCGGCGGCCGGTTGCAATCACTACGTGGATGCCTGCCTCCACTGCTTCGCGCAAGACGCGCATGGTGCGATCGCTCATGCAGGTGCCAACGGAGGGCATCAGGGTTCCATCGATATCGAAGGCGACCAGGGCAACAGGGGGCTTCATTCTTTCAAGAATACCGTTCCCCAGCCAGGGTTCTTGTAAAAAGACGTGCCCAGTCGCCCGGAGGTAATGTCTCAGGAAAAAGTGTCTGAGTGAGGAGGCTCCTCGGCGGCCCCGGATGGCGGAACACTTCCGTCTCGAACAGGGGAGGTGTGCGGCGGATTTATCCTGCACCTATGCCCCAGATCACTTCCCTCCAGTGCTCGCGTTGCGGGCGCCGCACCTCCGCCGAGCTGCCGCAAACCGTGTGCCCGCACTGTGCCGGCGT
>CAXTWU010000021.1:16562-23823 GCA_964248025.1 uncultured Acidobacteriaceae bacterium
GCGCTCGCGGCCTATGCGGCGGCAGCCGGTATGGAAGCGCACATCTTTATGCCGCGCGACGTGCCCATGGCCAACTACCTGGAGTGCGTCGCCTACGGAGCCCACACCACGCTGGTCGATGGGCTTATCTCCGACTGCGCCCGCATTGTGGGAGAGCGCAAAGAGGCCGAGGGCTGGTTCGACGTTTCGACCGTCAAGGAGCCTTTCCGGGTAGAAGGAAAGAAGACCATGGGCTACGAGCTGGTGGAGCAGTCCGGCTGGGAGTACCCCGACGCAGTTTTCTACCCGACCGGCGGCGGTGTTGGACTGATCGGCATGTGGAAGGCGTTCGACGAGATGGAGCAGCTGGGCTGGGTGCGCGGCCCGCGCCCCAAGATGATCGCGGTGCAAAGCTCGGGCTGTGCCCCGGTCGCGCGGGCATTCCGTGAAGGCGAGCCGGCTTCGAAGTTTTGGGACAGTGCCGCCACCTTTGCCAGTGGCCTGCGCGTGCCCAAGCCCTATGGCGACTCGCTTGTCCTCGACATCGTGCGCGCGTCAGGCGGGGTGGTCCTCGACTTTGCCGATGAGGAAATCCTGCGCTCGCTCCTGGACTGGTCGAAGTACGAGGGGCTGCTGCTGTCGCCCGAAGGCGCGGCCGCAACTGCGGCCTACGACCACCTGCTCGCGACAGGATTTTTGAGCAAAACCGACAGGGTGGTGCTGTTCAACACCGGCGCAGGGCTGAAGTATACCGATCTGATCGCGGAGCAGATGGGCCTGAGCCGCCCTGGGAAGCTGCCAGATCGCATGCCGGTCGGGGGGGTTATCACGCCACAGTAGGCGGTTTATCAGCGAATTGGTAGAAGAGGCACTTCGCGCGTAAACTCCCAATTTGTGGATGCCTTGAAGAACCCGTTCTCTCCTGGTGCCGGGAGTCAGCCGCCGGAACTGGCCGGGCGCTCTGAAGTACTCGACCGGATTCGAATCTCGCTTGCACGTGTAAGAGCAGGAGCTTTCAGCAGAAGCTCGATCCTTGTGGGTTTGCGTGGTGCCGGAAAGACAGTCTTGCTGAATAAGGCACGAGAGATCGCCGACAACTTCGGGTATCGAAGTGTTTTCATGGTGGCGCATGAGGACAAAAAGCTACCTGATCTGCTTGCACCGCATTTACGAGGACTCTTACTTCGCCTCAACAATCAAGGGTTCACTGGAAAGTGCAACACGCCCTTCGTGTATTTAAAAGCTTTGTGGGAAGCACCAAACTTAAGCTGAACTTAGGCGGTGAGTTTGGGATGGAGTTAGGCATCGACCCGGAGCCTGGGGCCGCGGATAGTGGCGATCTCGAGCACGACTTAGGGGAGTTACTCGTTGCAACAGCTGAGGCGCCGCTTCAAATCCGTCCCGGTCGCTTTATTTATCGACGAACTGCAGTACCTGTCAGAGATTGAGTTGAGCGCCTTGATTATGGGCCTTCATCGTATTTCGCAGCGCAACCTCCCACTTACGATGTACGCCGCCGGACTGCCGCTGGTGCTGGCCCTCGCAGGGCGCTCGAAGTCCTATTCGGAAAGGCTGTTCGCCTTCCCATCGATCGGAGTTCTGAACCAGGAGGCAGGAAAGCAAGCGCTGGTTGCACCGCTTCACGCGGCAGGGGTGTTCATCGACGAACCGGCCCTCCAAGTCATTCTCCAGACAACGAAACGGTACCCCTACTTCCTGCAGCGATGGGGCTATGAGGTCTGGAACGCAGCGGGCGGTTCCCCGATCACTATCCCGGATGTAGAAGTCGCGACAGAATGCGTCATCAGACAACTCGATGAAAGCTTCTTTCGCGTTCGCTTTGATCGGCTTTCCAAGCGCGAGAAAGAGTTTCTATTTGCAATGGTGCGGACCGGACATGCGACGCCACGGTCCGGCGACATTGCGGATCAGCTTGGTATCAAGCCGACCTCGCTGGGTCCACTGCGAAGCTCGCTGATCCGCAAAGGCATGATCTATAGTCCGGCACACGGCGATAATGCGTTCACCGTGCCGTTGTTTGCCGACTTTCTAAAAAGACATGCGGGCTAAAAGCCTTCTGGCGCACATCGTTGCTTAAAACCCGTTCGCTACCAGGTACTCTACCGTCACTTCAAACGCGTGATCGCCCTCCGTATCCCGAGCCGCGACCTCCGTCCACTCCGCCTTTTGTTCCGTGGCACGGCCGGGGTTCAGCCCGTTCTGCACTGCCAGCTTCATCAAAACATCGGCTTCCAGGTTCACCGGCGAGCCGGGTGCGAGCGTATGGAGGTTGGTTGCTTCGTACGTGTGCGGGATGACCGCGACATGGAGCTCGCCCGCGCCCGTCGGCGTGTCGTCATTCGCGTCCCGCTCGCCGAACCAGCGCGCCACCGTCAGGCTGATGCCCTCGATCGCGACCGAGCCTTTCTCGACCACAAAGCGGCCCACCGCCGGCGGTACGGCTACGCGCAGCAGCCAGTCGCTGCGGCTACCCGCGCTGCCGCCGACGCGCTCCAGCCCCAGCAACTCGCCGGTCGCGTCGACGTGACCCTGCACAATGTGACCGCCAAGCGGCGCGCCCGAGGGCGTCGGCAGCTCCAGGTTGACGAGGGAGCCCGGTGCCAACGCGGCGAGCGAGCTTCGCGCCACCGTTTCTGCCGCAAGCTCCGCATGGAAGCGCTCCGCGTCCGGTGCAAGAGCGGTCAGGCAAACGCCGCTGACCGCGATGCTATCGCCCATGCGCAGCTGCCCGGCCAGCGCCGGGGCCAGCACGGTGAGGCGCAGGGTTCCATTTCCTTGTTCCAGCCCTTCGATCGTGCCCGTCGCCTGTACCAGCCCTGTGAACATAGGCGATAGGATTCAGCGATCGGTCCAAGGGTCGCGCAGATATGCTTCAAATCGGAAGTCGGAGCCCGACTCCGTGGTTGAAAAGCGGCGCAGCTCGATCGGGGAGGAGAGCGCGCCGGCGACCAGCGGCACCCCTGCGTCGCCCAGAAACATCGGCGCATAAAACAAACACAGCTTGTCGGCCAATGAGCCGGTGCCGTCCTCGCCTTCCAGCAGGGAGCGGTTCAGCTGCGAGCCGCCTTCGGTCAGCAGGTTCAGCACCCCGTAGCCCTCACCCAGCAGCTGCAGCGCCGCATTCAGCTGCAGCCGTCCATTCGGCCTCACGGCTACATTGCGTACTTGTACACCGGCACCCTCAAGAGCCAAGCATCGCTCGTGATGGCCCGGGTCGCCGGGCCGGGCTGCCGTCAACACCAGTACATCGTTCTGCCCAGTCTGGACCAGGCGGCTTGCCACCGGCAGCCGCAGGTCCGAGTCCAGCACCACCCGCAGCAGCGCCCTGCGACGCGCGCCTCCGCTGCGGTCCGTCAGCAGCGGGTTGTCTTCAAGCACCGTACCGATGCCGGTCAGCACTGCATCCACACTGTGCCGCAGCCGCTGCACGGCCAGCAGCGATCGCGCACCTGTCAGGTAGGCGACCGATCCTGGATCCTTGTTTTCGCGCGAAGGCGCGATACGTCCGTCGAGCGAGATGCCCGCTTTCAGCGTCACAAAGGGCATCCTGTGCTGGATCCATCTCGCGAACCCGTCGTTCAGCGCGCGCGCAGGCTCCCCCATCACCCCAGTCGTGACCGCGATGCCGGCTGCCCGCAGCAGGTTTAAACCCGTGCCGTTGACCTCCGGGTTGGGGTCGCCGGTAGCCACCACCACCCGCACTACCCCTGCCTTCAGCAGCGCGTCCGCGCAGGGCGGCGTGCGGCCCGTGTGGCTGCAGGGCTCAAGCGTGACATAGGCCGTCGCCCCACGGGCCTGGCTGCCGGCCTCGCACAGCGCGACCACCTCCGCGTGATCCTTGCGGTCGTAGTGGTGCGCGCCGCGCCCCACGACCACCCCTTGTTTGACCAGCACACAGCCGACGCGCGGGTTTGGCGAAGCAAGCCCGACAGAGCCTTCGGCCAGCAGCAATGCCTGCCGCATCCAGCGGGCATCCGGATTGCGATCGATCCCGTCATCCCCGCGGTAAAGCTCCGCCATCGGCTTCCCCCCTAGGCGAGCAGCGAATCCACAAACGCCTCACTATCAAATGCGAGAAGGTCGTCCATGGTTTCACCAACACCCACAAACCGTACCGGAAGCTCAAGTTCATGCGCAATCGCAATCACGATGCCTCCCTTGGCCGTGCCGTCGAGCTTGGTCAGCACAATGCCCGTCACCCCGGCTGACTCGGTAAACAGCCGCGCCTGCTGCAGCCCGTTCTGCCCGGTCGTCGCATCCAGCACCAGTAAAACCTCGTGGGGCGCGTCCCACACGATGCGCTGGGCGGTGCGGCGCATCTTGTCCAGCTCGGCCATCAGCCCGGTCTTGGTATGCAGGCGGCCGGCGGTGTCCACCAGCAGCAGGTCGGTCTTGCGAGCGTTCGCGGCCTGCATGGCGTCAAACAGTACCGCTGAAGGATCGCCGCCCTGCCGCGTCCGGATCATCTCCACGTCCGCTCGCCTGCTCCACACCTCCAGCTGCTCGATCGCCGCGGCGCGAAACGTATCGGCCGCGCACAACAGCACCGTTTTGCCGGCGCGACGATACCAGTGCGCCAGCTTGCCCGTGGTGGTGGTTTTGCCGGTCCCGTTTACGCCGACCAGAAACACGATCTCCGGCGGAGCGATACGGCGCGGCGGCAGAGAGTTCCGCTTTTCAAGCATTCGGAGCAGCTCTGCCCGCAGCAGCGTTTTCAGCTCCGCGCCATCGCGAATGCCGACCCGTCGCGCCCGCTCCCGCAGCACCTGCAGTACGGCGCTTGTTGTATTCATGCCCAGGTCAGAGCTCAGCAACACCCCTTCGAGTTCGTCCAGCGCCGCTTCATCCACCTCGCGCGTCAGCGCGACCACGCCTTCAATCTTGTCCGAAAGCGACTCGCGGGTACGCGCAACCGCGTCGCGCATCTTGTCGAACACACTGCGTTTTTCCGGTTGGTCGAGCGAGCCGAACAGTGTCTGGATCATGCTCCCAGTTTAGCGCCGGGAACCTGTGTCTACTCGTCGCGCCCGGGCCTTGCCATAAGCGCGCGCACGGCTTCCGCCGCCGAGCAGCGCCCCTCCAGCAAGGCATGCACCCGGTCCGCGATCGGCATCTCCACCCCGTGCCGCGTGGCCAAGGTTCGCGCCACCAGCGTCGTGCGAACCCCTTCGGCCACCTTGCCGTCGAGACCGGCAACGATCTCCGCAAGCGCGCGGCCTCGGCCCAGTTCAACGCCGACAAACCGGTTGCGCGATAACGCTCCAGTGCAGGTCAGTATCAGGTCGCCGAGGCCCGCAAGCCCGGCCAGCGTTTCCCGACGGCCGCCGCAGGCAAGGGCAAGACGGGTGATCTCGGCGATGCCGCGTGTGATCAGCGCCGCGGCGCTGTTGTGTCCCAGTTCGAGCCCGGCGACCGCGCCGGCCGCGATCGCGATCACGTTTTTAAGCGCGCCGCCCAGCTCGACACCGGCGACATCCGTGTTGCGATACAGGCGCAATGTGTCCGTCGAAAGCATCGCCTGTGCGCGCTCCGCGTCCGCCATTCGCGGGAATGCGACCGTCACGGCCGCCGGCTGCCCGGCCGCAACCTCCTGTGCAAACGACGGCCCGCTCAGCACGCCCGTCGGGTAGCCTGGCACCGTCTCCGCGATCACCTGTGTCATGCGCTGCAGCGTTCCATCCTCCAGCCCCTTGGAGGCACTGAGCAGCAGGGTGCCCGGATCAGGCTTTAGGAGCGCTGCGGTTGCGCGGATGTGCTGTGAAGGTACGACGAGCAGAATCGCCCCCGCCCCGCGGGTCGATTCCCCAAGGGAGTCGGTCACTGCCAACGCAGGGGGCAGGGCGAAGCCCGGCAGGTACCGCCGGTTTTCGCGTTCAACGGCCAGTGCCTCAGCGTGGCATGTCGTGTGCGCCCACAGGGTCACTCGGTTTTGCGGGTTGCGCAGAAGATTGAGCGCCAGCGCCGTGCCCCAAGAGCCCGCCCCCAGCACCGCGATGCGCGGCATCAGGCTGTCGCCGGCCGCTTGCCGAAGCGGTACTCCGTTCCAGTCAGCAGCCTCCGGATATTGGCATGGTGCTTGGCGATCACAATAGCCGGGCCAACGATAAAGGCCGTCAGCACTGCCCACCCGCGCCCTGTGTGCGGCGGCAGCGCAAAGGCCGCGACAGGCACCGAAAGCGCGGCCACGATGGATGCCAGCGAAACGATCCTGACGGTGGCCGTCAGCAGAATAAATACCCCCAGCGAGATCAGCGCCACCGGCCACGAAAGCGCCAGAAACACACCAAATGCCGTTGCCACGCCTTTGCCCCCGCGGAATCCAAGCCACACCGGGTAGATATGCCCGAGCAGCGCGCACATCGCCGCCAGCGCCGCCGCAACGCTTACATGAAAGGTATAGGCAGCGTCATGCTGCACCCAGCGCGCCGGCAGCATGGGCAGCACACCGGTCGCGAATACGACTGCGGCCCAGCCCTTGGCGGCATCGAGAAAAAAGGTCAGTGCCCCCAGCCCTTTCGCCCCGGAGCGCACCACATTCGTCGCCCCGATGTTGCCGCTGCCCACCCCGCGGATATCCTCGTGCCGCACCAGACGCACCAGCAGGTAGCCCCACGGGATCGAGCCCAGCAGGTACGCCACAACAGCAATCAGTACAAAAGGAACGGCGTTCATCGCGCTTCGAGTGTAGCGCAAGGGGCTCACTGCATGGGCCGTTCCATTGACTTTCGTCATGTATCGCGGTTCGCGGGCAGTCGTTAGGCTCAAGAGCAGGCGGCAAGGAAAAGGCCCACGCCTAGAACGTGGGCCTTTCTTGTTGCTTAGAAGGGAGTCGGAGATGCACAAACCATCACCGAAACCGTCCGCAGCCAGAGTTGAAAGCTGGCTGCGTGTGGGAACGTTGCTCGTAAGGCTCATGGAAGCCGCTGTTGAACTCTTCCATAGCCTGCGCGGGTAGCGCTTCCCGTACAGCTCCGTGGGCGGGTGTTTCAGCACCTGCCTGCGGATACTACCCAATCAGTTTCCATCCATGACAATCTCAAGTCAACCATGAAATCGATCGATGACCCAGAGTGAAGCACTTACCCGGCCGTGAGCAGTATCCGGCGTACCATGTCGAGCGCCTGTTGTGCCGCGAACTGCCGCACCCGGTCGCGATCCCCCTGAAACCGCTTCTCGGCTACTTCGGTCCGCTTGCCGTCCGTCACCGCCAGGTACACCAGCCCGACCGGCTTTTCCTCCGACCCGCCGCCTGGCCCCGCGA
>CAXTWU010000022.1:0-1423 GCA_964248025.1 uncultured Acidobacteriaceae bacterium
TTGAGATCCGCTACAACGAGGCCCTGGTGTATGAGCAACTGGGGCAGTATGGCGAAGCCGAGCGCCTGCTGACCAAGATGGTCGCCGATGCCGAGCATTCCACCGGCGATTACTCTGCCGGCGAGAAAAACAACTACGCCCTGTTTGTCGACCACCTCGCAACCGTCTACCAGAGCCAGGGCCGGACCGAAGACGCGATTGCGACCTACAACAAGCTGGTGCCGCTGGGCGGCGACTTCGCGCTGAGCGCTTACGGCTCCGAGGTCGACGTGCTGCGCGAGGCGCACCAGTATGACAAGGCCACCGCGTTGCTGGAACAGGCCACGGCGAAGTTCCCGAAAAATCGCGGGCTCAAGCTCGCGCTCGCCAACCAGCTGGCGACCTCGGGCAAGTTTGACGAGGGCACCGCAATGGCTCGCGGCCTGCTGAACAACACGCCGCAGGATCGCGAGGTCTACCTTTCGCTGGCGCAGATGGACATGCACGCGCGAAAGTGGAAAGAAGCAGGCGAGGCTCTCGACAGGGCCGAGCAGCTCAGTCCGTCGAATGGGGAAAAGCTGGGCGTGTACCTGGAGCGCGCGATTGTCGAGGATCGCCAAAAGCATTACGACGCCGCCGAGGCCAGCTATGGAAAGGCCCTGGCGCTCGACCCCAACAACAGCACCGTGTTAAACGATTACGGCTACATGCTGGCCGACCGGGGCGCGCGCCTGAACGATGCGCTGGCGATGATTCAGAAAGCCGTCAAGCTGGATCCGCAAAACTACGCCAACCTCGATTCACTCGGCTGGACGTACTTCAAACTGGGCCAGTATGCGCTGGCCGAAAACAACCTGCTGAAAGCCAGCCAGCGTAGCGCGCAGGATGCCACCGTGCACGAGCACCTGGGCGACCTCTACGAGAAGACCGATCGCTTGAAGCAGGCCGCTTCGCAGTGGGAAGAGTCGCTGCGCCTGTACGCGAAGACCGACCCTGCCGACGCCGAGCCCGGCGAAGGCCCACGCCTGCAGAAAAAGCTCGACTCGGCGCGGGTCAAGCTTGCCAAGGAGACGCCGCCCACCGGCGACAAGCATCCGTGAGGATGCGTCGGCAGGGTGCACCGGGTGCATGGGCCTAGGCTGGGCGTTAGCGAGGGATCACCGCGGCCCTGCCGAAACCTGAGAGTTCACCGGACAAACTCCGCCTCCACCAGCAGCTGCCGCCTCCTGGGACAACCCGGCTTTTCGCCACACACTACCCTGAAGAAAATGCCTCCCCCGCTCCAGACTTGCGCTGCTTCCGCAGACCCGGCCGACCCGCTTGCCCGGCGTGAGCACCCCGAGCCCGACCATGCCTACCGTTCCCCGTTTGAGCGTGACCGCGCGCGCCGGATGCAAGCGCCCGGGGTTAGGCCCCGCGCCCGCCAAACCCCGGGGGTTTTCGG
>CAXTWU010000022.1:1433-23478 GCA_964248025.1 uncultured Acidobacteriaceae bacterium
GGCCCCCCCCCCCCCCGCCCAGCCCTCCCGTCCCCCGTTGGCGCGGCCCCGCGCGCGCATCATCCATGCGCGCGCTTTTCGACGCCTCGCCGGCAAAACCCAGGTGTTTTCGGCTGGGGGCGAGGCCGGGGAACCCTCCGACCACTTCCGCTCGCGCCTGACCCACACGATGGAGGTCGCGCAGATAGCGCGCACGGCAGCCACCGCGCTCGGCCTGAACCACGACCTGACGGAAGCCCTGGCACTGGTGCACGACATCGGCCACCCGCCATTTGGCCATGCCGGCGAACGCGCGCTCGACCACTGCCTGCGCCAGCACGGGTTGAGCTTTGATCACAATCTCCATGCACTCCGGATTGTGGAGCACTTCGAGCTGCGCTATGCCGCTTTTCGTGGACTCAACCTGACATTCGCCGTCCGCGAGGGAATCATCAAGCACTCGCGCGACTACACCGTCGCCGAGCATCCGCAGCTCGCGCTCTACCTGCTCCATCAACAACCGCCCCTGGAAGCGCAGCTGATCGACCTGGCCGATGAGATCGCCTATCTAGCGGCCGACCTGGACGATGGGGTGGAGGCCGGGCTGCTTGACCTCCCAAGCCTGCGCGCCGGCCTGCCCCTGCTGGAGCGCTTCTATGCGCCCATGGCTGAAGCCCACGGGGCCGCGCCCGAAAAGCTGATCTTCAACGAAGCGCTCAAGCGCATGCTGAACGCCCTGGTCGGCGACCTGCTGGAAACAACCGTCGAAAACGCGCGCGCCGCCGGCATCCACACCCTGGCCGGCGTTCGAGCCGCGGGCCGACGCCTCGTCGCTCTTTCACCGGCGATGCAGCACGAGCGTCGCGCAGCCCGGCAATACCTGTACACACACCTTTACGGCTCGGAAGCGCTCGGGCGCGATCACGCCATGGCCGAAACTGTTATCACCGACCTGTTCGCGGCCTGGACCGCCAACCCTTCCCTGCTGCCCCTGAGTTACAGCAGCCGCATCGAAGGATCCGGCGGGTCGCTCGGATTGGGCAACAGCAGCGAACCCGCCGCGCGCGTGGTCGCCGACTACATCGCCGGCATGACGGACAGCTTTGCCTTGCAGCAGCATGCGGCGCTCAAGTAGCGCCGGTGTTCCTGTCCAATACCGCAACACCGGTCTACTGCACCTTGCCCTTGGGCCGCAAGCGCCCCAGTTCGCCCGCGCACGCAATGGCGTTTAGTGACGAAAGCTTCAGGTTGTCAAACGCCGCCCAGATCCAGAACCGGGTGGACAGCGCCTCGTTCGCGTCTGCCTGGCGCACACGCAGCAGGATGTCTTCCTGCCCGGCGCAGCTCAGGTTGCTGGGCGGATCGCCGTCGCCGATGACGACATCGACGTGGTCGCCGGCAAGCGCGGCTTCCAGGTGTTCCAGCGCGACCCCGCGCTCAATCTCGACGCCGAGCGAAATGCCGTAGCCGTGGAATGTCGGCGACTGCACCAGCTGGACGCCAAGCTCCGGCAGGCGACCGCCGGAAAGCGCAGCGTAGTGACGTCGAATGCGCGCCTCGATGGCCGGGATATCGACCTTGGCCGCCTCGCCCGCGACCGGCGTCAGGTTAAACGCCACCTGCATGTCATACACGTCCTTGGGCATGCTTTGAAAGTTCAGTAGGGTGACGGTCTGCTGGTGCAGCTCGTCCACCGCGGCGCGCCCGTGCTCGGAGGCCGGCTCGTGCACGGTGGCCCAGGCGGAGCGCACCGCGCCTACATCCCCCAAGCGCGCCATCAGCAGGCCCAGCGCAGTGGCGGCAACATGCGCCGGCACCAGCGCGGGGGTGTGCAGATCGGGGGCCGGGGTCGCTGGGTTCTCGATCGCGTCGCGAACCCAGGGCGAGGCCACCAACACTCCCGGCTCGCCTTCAAGCACGCCTGTCAGATCGATCACGCTGCTGTGCGCCCGGACGGCTGCCTGCCAGTGCTGGCTGGCCTGCGCGGGCGAGCCCGTAAAGAACACGTAATCCACGCGGGCAAACGAGTCGTCATCGATGGTTTGAACGATCGTGATCTCGTCACCGACCGCCTCCAGCTGACCCAAACCGTCGTCGTCGTCCATCAAAAGCAGCTCGGCAGCGGCCAGCGAACTGTCCTCCACGGCCTCGGTCAGCTCCTTGCCGCGCAGCGCTGCGGCCCCTACGATTGCAATCCGTACTTGTTCCGACATCTTTTCCTTTATCTGACCCGGCGCAGTCTCAACAGACACACTCAGCCGAACAATTCGCCGACCCGACTACGTTGCCTGCACCGCCGACCGGCGCCGGTACCTCCCCCATGATTCTGGAGGTGAACTGCACTGCGTTTAAGCCTGGCCTAGACGCGCCGATTTTCGTTGCCAACCGTAAAGCAGCCTTGCCAGCACGCCTGAAAACAGGTAGACGAGCGCGATGGCAGCCAGGACGTACTGAGAAAAAAACACAAGCGCGTAAAGAAAAGCGCCCAGCAGCACGATCCAGCGAAAAGGATGGGTGTGAGTCAGGTCCATCTCCTTGCCGCTCCAAAAGCGCCAGGTACTGACCATCAGGAAGCCAAGAAAGCCGACATATGCGCCCCAAAGCCACGCCACCCACGAAACAGCCACCGGGATGCCACTGAAAAAGTGCACCGCCGCCGCCACGGCTCCCGCCGCTGCCGGGATCGGCATGCCGACGAAATACTTGCGACCTGGGCGGCCCGGATTTTTCGGCTTGGGCGTGCCCATGCTGTTGAACCGGGCCAGGCGAGCCGCCCCGCACAGCAGAAACAGGAAGCAAACCAGGGCGCCAAGGTCGACCAGCTTGTGACGGAGCGGATCGCCCAGCCCGTGCGGGAGCATCTGGAATCCCCAGCAGTAAGCCAGCAGCGACGGCGCAACGCCAAAGGTGATCACGTCGGCGAGCGAATCCAGCTCTTTGCCGAAGTCGCTGGTGGTATTTGTCATGCGGGCGATGCGCCCGTCGATCGTGTCAAACGGAATCGCAAAGCCAATCGCCAGAGCGGCGTAGTTGAAGTGCTGCGGCTCAAGGATGGACCCTTGTAGACTTTGGGTGATGGCGAAGTAGCCTGCCGCGATGTTGCCAGAGGTAAACAGGGATGGCAGCAGGTACATGCCCCGCGCCCGGCGGCGCTGCCCCGCAGGGCGAGGCGCACCGTGGGCGTCCACAGCCATGGGCACAAGCCGGGGCGCTTCGCTCAACGGACCGGCTCCAGGCTGGATTCTAGGCTGGATTCCAGGCTGGACTCGAGGCTTGGGGTCGCGCCCCCCACACCCTGGAAGTTGGCGGCTCGTGGCGAAACAAATGCCAGCACCGTGCTGCCACCCTTCACGATCGCACCCAGCTCGACGCGCACCTCGGTACCGGCAGGCAGCAGCAGGTCGGTACGCGAACCGAATTTGATCAGCCCAACCCTTTGCCCGCGCAGCAGCCGGTCGCCTGCCGCGTGGCGAAACACAATGCGCCGCGCCAGCAGGCCCGCGATCTGCTTGAACACCACCTCGTAGCCGTCTTCGGCCTCCATCACACAAATATTCTGCTCGTTGCGGTCGGCGGAAGCGGCGTCCATCGCGTTGACAAAAGCACCCTTCCGATAGCGCACTTCGCGCACCGTCCCGGCTACGGGGGCGCGGTTTACATGCACGTCGAAGACGTTGAGGAAAATGGAGATGCGGGTACGCTCGCCGGCCGGCGTCACGATCTGCTCGATACTTGTCACCTTGCCGTCGGCCGGCGATACCACCAGGCCTGGCGCTTGTGGAATCACCCGTTCCGGGTCGCGAAAAAACCAAAGAAAGAAAGCAGCCAGAACCAGCGGGGGCAAGCTCCACCACCACACCCCGGTAAGCGCCCCAAGGGCAACCGCGACCAGGGCCAGCGAAACACCATACATGTAGCCATCACGAACCATCCCATCGATTATAGAGGGCCTTTTGCCCGCTAGCTCCGTCCGGCCCAAGCCCGGGGCCTCCTCGACTCCGATCCCCCTTTGTGCCTCGCGCCCCGGTCTCGGTATGGTGGAAGGCATGTTTGGAACCCTTGAGCTGGCCCTGGTGTCCTGCGCCCTTTTGGGTTTACGCCACGGCTTTGACTACGACCACCTCGCCGCCATCACTGATATCACCAGCGTGCAGCGCGGCTGGCGCGAGGGCATGGGCTTGGGCCTGCTGTATGCCCTGGGCCACGCGCTGACCGTGGCCGTGCTGGGCGTCGCGGTGGTGGTGTTCCGGCTGGCACTGCCGGTCCATCTTGACCTTTTCGGGGAGCGCGCGGTCGGGGCGACCCTGCTGGCGCTCACCGCCTATGTGCTTCTGGCCTTTTTCCGGCGCGCTCCCGGCCAGCACAGCCATCCTGTCAGCCGGGTGGCGCTGCTGATTCGGGGCGCGCACCATCTGCGCTGGCGGGTCCGCCGTTGGCGCAATCCTGCGCTGGCCCCACCGGAGCCGTTTGCCTTCCAGTACGGACACCAGTCGGTGTTTTTCGTGGGCGTTATCCATGGCCTGGGCGCAGAAACGCCTTCGCAGCTGGTGTTGTTTCTGCTCGCGGCCAACCTGGGCGGCACCAGCCGTGGCCTGCTCGGTCTGCTGTGCTTTATCGGCGGGCTCCTGCTGATGAACACGCTGATGACGGCTTCCGCTTCCGGTCTTTTTCTCAGCAGCATCCACCGGCCGCGCATGCAATCGTTGCTCACCCTGCTTACAGCGGCCTACAGCTTTGCCATCGGCCTTGTTTTTATCCTGGGCGCGTCCGACCGGCTGCCGCCGCTTCTCCGCTGATGCCTGTCCGGCAAGCGCCGGGTCTGCCGGCTGCGCTACCATCTCCCCATGAGCGATCTTGACCGAAAAGCGGCTGCGCTGGCGGAAACTCTCCGCGAACTGGGCAGTGTGCTTGTGGCCTACTCCGGCGGCACCGACTCGGCGTTTCTGGCCTATGCGGCACACCGGGCGCTCGGCCCTCGCATGCTGGCGGTCATCGCCGACTCGCCTTCCCTGCCCCGCGCCGAGCTGGCGGCCGCGCTTGCTTTTACCGCCGAACACGGCATCGCTACGCACATGCTCAAAACCGAGGAGATGGCGAGGCCCGAGTACGCGCGCAACGACGCCCAGCGCTGCTTTCACTGCAAGGACGAGCTTTTCTCCGCGATGGAAGCCGCGCGGGTCGAACTGGGCTTCGCGCACCTGGCCTACGGCATGAACATGGATGATCGCGGTGAGTTCCGTCCCGGCCAGCAGGCCGCCGCGCTTCACCACGCCCACGCCCCACTGGTGACCGCCGGGCTGTTCAAGGACGAAATCCGCGCCCTGGCCCGCGCCCATGGGCTGCGCATCTGGGACAAACCGGCGTCGGCCTGCCTGGCTTCGCGCATTGAATACGGCAGGCCGGTGACGGCGGAGAATCTTCTCCAGGTGGAGCAGGCCGAAGCCGCGCTGCACCGGCTCGGCTTCACCCAGGTGCGCGTACGCCACCACGGCGACCTGGCACGGATCGAAATCGACCGCGCGGACCTGCCCCGCGCGTTTTCCCTTGCCGTTCTCGACCAGGTCACAGCCGCGCTGCGAGCCCTGGGCTTTTTGTATGTCACGCTTGACACGCAGGGCTACCGCTCCGGGTCCATGAATGCCGTGCTGCCGGTCGCGGCTTTGCGTCCGGCCAGCTAACGGATTGCGTCTGATGGAAGGATGGCTATGCGAACTGCGTACCTTGATTGTTTTGCCGGCATCTCCGGAGATATGTTTCTGGGTGCCCTGCTGGACGCGGGCGTACCCCTCCCAGTGCTGGAGGGAGCCGTTGCCGCGCTGGACCTCCATGCGACCCTCCGCGTGGAACGCGTCGACCGGAGCGGCATCACGGCCACCAAGGTACATGTGCTTGAACAGGGCAGACTGGCCGAGGAAGCGCCGGATGAACATCCGCATCTACGCGCCCATGCCCGCGATGACGTGCATGAGCCTCCTCACCCGCACGAGCACCCACACGAGCAGGCCCATTCGCACGACGCGGCGGCCCGGCATCTTCATCCGCATGAGCAAGACCATGCCACCGGGCACGAGGACGAGGCCCAGCATGCCGGGCATGAGCATGAGCACGGGCATGCTCACCCCCATGCACCGGAACCAGCCCAAAAGCACAGGCATCAACCAGGCGACGCACCGCATGGGCACGGACGCTCGTTGTCCACCATTCGCGAGCTGATTGCTGCCGCGCCGCTTGCCCGGGGCGTGCAGCAACGAGCCATCCGCACGTTTGAGCTGCTCGGTCACTCTGAAGCCAAAATCCACAACGTTCCGGTCGAGCACATTCACTTCCACGAGGTCGGTGCCGTTGACGCCATCGTCGACATCGTGGCGAGCTGCGCGGGGATCGAGCACCTGCTGGCCGATGGTCCAGTCGCATGGCACAGCTCGCCCGTAAACGTGGGCAGCGGCATGGTTCGTTGCGCGCATGGCTTGTTTCCCGTGCCGGCCCCTGCCACGGCGGACCTGCTGCGCGGCATGCCGACCTACGCGGCGCACGTAGAAAAGGAGCTGGTCACGCCGACTGGGGCGGCGCTGCTGCGTATGCTCGAACCGTATTTTGGACCGCAACCGGCCATGGCAATCGAATCCATCGGGTACGGGGCGGGCACGCGCAACCCGCATGGCTTCCCAAATGTGCTGCGACTGAGCCTTGGAAACACTGTCGAAACCGCGCGCGCGCCGAAGCTCTCGGCTCCCGTGGAGCATAAGGCCGAGCATGAGGCCGAGCATGAGATTGGGACCGTAGCCGTGCTGGAAACGGCGCTTGACGACGCCACCCCGGAGGTGCTGGCGCATGCCGCGGAACGGGCGCTGGCCATGGGCGCGCTGGATGTGATGCTCATGCCGGTTCTGATGAAAAAAGGGCGTCCCGGCACCCTGGTCACCGTGCTCGCTTCCCCGTCCGACGCCGCTGCCATGGAAACGTTGTTGCTGCGCGAAACAACCACCCTGGGCGTGCGCCGGCGCGAAGAACGCCGCGTCTGCCTCCACCGTCACCATGCGTCGGTCGACACCCCCTTCGGCGCCATCCGGATTAAAATCGGCACTTGCAAGGGCGACACATGGAACGCAGCGCCCGAGTTTGAGGATTGCCGCGCCGCTGCGGTTCGCTATGGGGCTCCGGTGAAGCAGGTTATGCAGGCCGCGCTTGCTGCTTACACCCTCCCGCCGCTTCGCTAAGCTTCTCATCTGCGCATCTCAGTAGAGGGAAAGTGCAAGGAGCGAACCGCCTTGAAGCAGATGGGTCGAATGGAACGCAGGCATTTCCTTAAAACAGCAGCCGTTGCCGGGGCGGCCGCCGTCGGCAGTTTCGGCGCCGCTGCCGAGTCACAAGCAGGTTCGAAACAGACCCGCGCCGCGTCCAGGCCCACCTCCCCCGACATGCTGTATCGCGAACTTGGGAGCACGGGCGAAAAAGTCTCCGCGATCGGCATGGGCGGATACCACATAGGAAAGCAGGACTCATCAGCGGAAAGCGTTCAGCTGATCCAGGCGGGCATCGACCGCGGGATTACGTTCCTCGACAACTGCTGGGACTACAACGAAGGCACCAGCGAACTACGCATGGGCGAGGCTCTTGGGAATGGCTACCGCAGCAGGGTCTTCCTCATGACCAAGATGGACGGGCGTACAGCCAAGGAGTACAAGCGCCAACTCGACCAGTCACTCGCTCGCCTGCGCACGGATATGATCGACCTGGTGCAGTTTCACGAGGTCATCCGCATGGACGACCCCGACCGGATTTTCGCTGCCGGCGGTGCCCTCGAAGCCGCCGTTGCTGCCCGGCAGGCCGGCAAGATCCGGTACATCGGCTTTACCGGCCATAAAGATCCCGCTGTTCACCTGCGCATGCTGGAGGTCGCGCAACAGCATCACTTCCACTTCGACACAGTGCAGATGCCCATCAATGTAATGGACGCGCATTTCCGCTCCTTCACCAGGCAGGTGATGCCGATTGCGATTCAGCAAGGCATTGGTGTGCTTGCCATGAAGACCTTTGGCGATCACTTCATCCTCGATAGCAAAACAGTGGAGCCAGTCGAAGCCCTGCGCTACGGTCTGTCCCAGCCGGTATCCGTCGTCATCACGGGTATTGATTCCATGCCGATCCTTGACCAGGCCATGGCCGCCGTCAAGAATTTTCAGCCAATGACCGGGCCGGAGATGGCAGCGCTGCTGACACGGACCCAGCAGGCGGCATTGACCGGCCAGTTTGAACTCTTCAAGACCACTCCCCACTTTGATGGAACCATCCAGAATCCCAAATGGCTGGGTTAGAGCGCCCGCTAACCAGGATCAGGCAGTCGCGCCTCGGAAGGCCTTTTGCACCGCTTCCTTCAAGCCACCATCGCTCGCCGATGCGCGGATCGTATGGACCCTTCCATCAAGACAGGGTCCACAGGCTTACTAAACAAACAGTGGCCATCGCTTACCGGAAACGCACTAAGCTGTCTTGCTGTCTCGCAATGCCTTGACCCTGTCATGGGAGGCCTGGATGTGAGCGTTTTGAGTGCTCAGAACATCGCGAATATCAGCAGGCAGATGCTCAGACAGGGCCGTAGCATAGGCCTTTTTGGCCACGTCCTCTCCCTGCTCTGACGTAGCCAGCAGCGCGTGATCGCCCCCGCCAAGGTTGGCCTTGATCTCGCCCCAGAAGCGGTGCAACTTGCCGGACACCATGCCGTGCTGGTGGACATCTTTCACGCCAAGCCGGTGCAGTTCGTTTTCAAGCTCACCGGCGAAGTTCGCGCGCGTCTGCGTTTCCTCCATAAAGAAGCGTCGCGTCCCGTCCTCCTTGATGTGCTTGCCGATCTCCGTAAACCCTTCGTGGCTGTCGCGCAGCACATCAATTAACTTCCCCAGCGTTTCTTTCACCTTGTCCAGATCAATGTTTTCCGGCATGATTGCCCCCCGGCTTACTACGATGCAGGAAGGCGGATGGATGCGGCAAGATGCACCGCCAAAGAGGAGAGCTCCCCATTGCCTTCAGCCTGCGTGATTGATGCGCATGCGAGTCTCTCTTGTGGATGAGGCGTCAGGCGCGGTATGCAATCGTGCTGTCCTCGCACCTGCTCCCACCTGAATGAACTTTTTCGTTCTTGATTCGGACCCATTGATCAGGAGGGTGCCGAGTTCGGACACCCCGACCTTTGGCATTGCAGCTCGCAGAGTACTTTGGTGCTCTTGGCCGCTGCCGCCGCGGGTGGTACCGTCGTGCTATTCATTCACCTGAGAGCCCTGAAAGCAGTCACAACGAGCGGCATGGCTCGCATCGGCTGCCACTCCTGCATCGGTGGTGCGCCGGTGAAAGCAGCCGGTACATACCCTGAGCTTACACAAATGACCCTCAACCTGAAGCTTACCCACGACCTTTCCTCTGAAAACGGCAGTGTTCTTGTGGAGTTCTGCTTGATTCTGCCTGTGCTGGTACTCCTGTTTGTCGGCGTAGCGGACCTGGGCCTGGGTGTCCAGCAGGCCATGGTTGTTTCGGAAGCGGCGCATGCAGGGACCGCTTACAGCTCCCTGCCAGGGAAGTCGTCTGATTTGCAGGGAATGCAGAATGCGGCTGTCGCGGCAGCCGGAAACATGTCTCCGTTCAGTGCGACGGCGACTAACTGGTGCAGCTGCAACGCCAATGGATCTCCGGTCAGCTGCTCCAGCACCTGCGGCGGCGCGAGCCCGCTGGAGTACGCGCAGGTCAAAACAAGTGCCACTTTGCCGGTCGTTCTCGGGTATCCGGGGCTTCCTGCCAGCTTTTCACTGAACGGCTTTTCCGCTGTTCGGGTCCATTGAACGTACCGTGCAGGTATCTCGGAGAAGCTGTCTGGTGGAACAAGGAGAGGTTTTGGAGGAGTGGCCTTTCAGTTCCCGCATCCAGCGGTTTTCAAGCGCTGGCGGAATGCTTTCCCAGCCATGGGGCGGCGAGAATGGATCGTCCACGCTTGAACTTGCGTTTGTGATGCCCTTGTATGTCCTGCTTGTCTTCGGCTTGGTCAGCGCCGCGCTTCTCTTCTTTGTTTACTCGAACATCACTTATGCCAGCCGGGCAGCAGCGAGGTACGCTGCGGTGCGGAGTGTCGCCACCGCGACCCCATGCTCGCAAGCCGATATCAACACGATCGTGCAAGCTGCCGTTCCCATTCTGAACGGTGGACAGTTGACCAGTCCCGCGACCTGGACGCCGGGAAACACGGTCGGCGGCACAGTGACGGTCAACGTTCGAGTCGCCTACGCAGCGGGTCTACCGTTTCTCAGCAACTCCGGCGTGACACTTTCCAGTACTGCAGTGGCAACAATCATTCACTGATTCGACAGTCGGCCATCTGGGCTCGCGGCCAGAAGTGAAACGATGAGTGATCTACAGCATGACTCAGAGGTTGAAAGCAGATCCTGGCTCAGCTTGATCTGCATCGAGCGCTTCAAACAAGAAGTGGTCTCCGGGCTGCGTCGCCGAGGGAGCGAGTGCTCCGGCGGCCAGTTCAAGCATTCGGCTGGTCCGAAAGTTTATGCCCCTGATGCGCCAGGGATTGACGGCCAGCCAAAGGCCGGTCACACGATTGCCGCGGTTCAGAGCAACAAGATCAAGCGGGAACGCCATGCCGCAGGTGTGTACGCCGGAACAGGGATCAATCAGAAGACCACTTCCTGCATCAAGAGTCTTCCTGCCCAGCAGACCGCGCAGACGATCCACCATCCTTGTGGCCAGGAGTGCCTCTTGGCACACAACGGTCGACCGGGTCGAGTTGATGATTCTGTAATGCTTCCAACGTTGCGTCATCATTGACCTTCGACCTGGCTGGGTCACCACGGATTGCGCCAAGGTGCGGGAGCCCAGGTTTGCCGCTGGCGCTGGCAGCTACCGGCCTAGCGTTGGGAAGCTGCGAAAGAGGGTGATCATGGCTGGACCGAGCAAGACAATAAACATGCTGGGCAGGATGCAAAAGATGAGGGGGAAGATAATCTTCACGGTCGTCTTGGCGGCCATCTCCTCTGCCTGCTGATTTCTTCGCTCTCGCAACCCGCTCGCAAACGTACTGAGCGCCTTCGCAATCGGCGTTCCAAACCGTTCGGTCTGCATCAGCATGCTGCTGAAGCTTTGAAGTTCCGGCAGGTTGACTCGTTCGGCCATGGCCTGCCACGCCTGCAAACGCGGCTTGCCGGCTCGCTGCTCAAGTCCAACCAGCAAGAATTCCTGAGTGATGTCAGGATGGCTGATGCTCAGCTCCTGGCCCACACGAGCCAGCGCCTGATCGAGTCCCAGTCCGGCATCAACGCAGATAACAAGCAGGTCAACCGCATCGGGAAGGCTTCGTCGGATGCGCTGCCTGCGTGCCTGAACCATACGGCGCAGAACCATGTCGGGCAGAAGATAAGAGCATCCGAACGCAAAAAGTGCCGCAACTCCGCGGTGATGCGGAACAGAAGCTCCCAGCACGGCGGCAGAAACGGGTAAAGCGGCGCGGATCAGGTAGTAAAAGTCCAACGCCTCGGTCTTCCTAATCCCGGCGGACACCAAGCGTTTTTGGACATGAGCCTCCCAGGATGGACTTACGTTCCATCTGGCGCGAACCGCCTGAAGGCGTGCGGCCAGCGCGTTCACCTTTTTTTGCCCAACCTGCTGTCTTGAAGGGGCTGTTTCCTGCGTTCGGTTCCGCTCGCGCATCATGTCCGATAATCGGGCAAAAGCATGGCGGCGTTCGCGGCCTGCATACCAGGCCGCACTCAAAGCGGCACTCAAGAAGAGCGCAAACGATGCAAGGAAGTAAATAAGGACGCTCACGCTATACCTTTACATTCACAATCTTGCGGATCATGAAGATTCCTGCCCCGATGGAGCATAGCCCTCCATACAGAAGCAGCCTTCCTGCCGGGTCAGAAAAAAGAAGGCGAGAGTAGCCGGGATTAAGCAGATTGCTCATCAAGAAAATAACGCACGGCAGCGCGCTGAGAATCCATCCAGAGAGCCTGCCCTGCGCGCTATGAACTCGTACCTGCGCCGCAATCCTCATCCTGTCCGAGATGACTCGCGTTGTCCCATCCAGTATCTCCGTGAGATCGCCGCCGCTTTCTCGCTGCACCAGGATGGCCGTAACCAGGAATTGAAGGTCTTGTGATGGGACGCGGCCTGCCAACTCGAGCATGGATTCGCGAAACATGACGCCGAGCCGTTGCTGCTGAGAGACTCTCGCGAATTCAGCAGACAATGGCCCAGCGGATTGCTCCGCAACAATCTCCAGGGCGGCCGCGATCGAGTGGCCGGCCCGCAAACAGCGAGCCATGAGTCCGACCGATTCGGGCAGTGCCGCTTCGAACCGCCCAAGCCGTCGGGAACGCTGCCGGCGGAGCATCGCAGTCGGCACAGCTCCGGCCAGGACAGAGGCAGCCACGACAAGCGGCCATCCCCCGAGGGTAAATGCCACGCTGCCACCCGCGACCAACGCGAGGCCGAGCGACGCAAAGAGAAGACGGCGCAATGATATGGAACTGCCGCTCTGCAAGATCAAGGTGTCAAGCTTTACACCAGCCGCTTGCTTCCTTACCCAAGCCTCCAGGTCAAAGCCCGATAGCTTGCTATCCCTTTCGATCAACGAAAAGGCGTCGCCTGGAAGCGAACCATCCGCGCTGGGTTTTTGAATTACGGCCAGGCGTTTGCTGAAACTCTCCCTGGGTCCACTTCGGGGAGCGCTCATGATCACCAGCGTAAGGGTCAAGGTGGCCATAAACACGCAAGCGGCAAACAGTATTGAAGTTGTGGTCATACTAAATTGCCCGTTTTTCGGCATGCTCAATCGCCAGCGGATGACCGGCGGCTTTGAGTCGATCAGAAAACTTTGGGACGATACCGGTAAAGACGAAATCGCCTTTCACTTGTCCGTCCGGAGTCAGACCTTGCTTTTCAAAAACAAAGATATCTTGCATGCTGATCACCTCTCCGGAAGTACCAGTTACTTCGCTGATGTGTGTGATACGCCGGGTACCGTCACTCATGCGAGAAGCTTGAACGATGAGGTCAACGGCGGACGCGATCTGGGCCCGGATCGCCTTTTCCGGCAGGTTGACGTTGCCCATCAGGACCATGGTTTCGATTCGAGAGATAGCGTCACGCGGGGTGTTTGCGTGCACAGTTGTCAGCGAGCCATCGTGGCCGGTGTTCATAGCCTGGAGCATATCGAGTGCTTCGCCGCCGCGCACTTCACCGACAACGATACGATCCGGGCGCATGCGAAGAGCGTTGATGACCAGCTCGCGCTGCCGCACTGCTCCATTGCCCTCAAGATTGGCCGGCCTGCACTCCAGCCGCGCCACGTGCTGTTGCTTGATCTGGAGCTCAGCCGAGTCCTCGATCGTGACAATGCGTTCGCCCTGCGAGATGTAGCTTGAAAGAACATTGAGAAGGGTTGTCTTGCCTGCGCCGGTTCCTCCGGACACAACGATATTAAGACGTGACCGGACCGCCCCTTCAAGCAACCTGAGCATCGCGGGTGTAAGCGATCGATTGCGAAGCAGGTCTTCCGGACCAAGAGGTTTGCTGCCAAACCTTCGTATGGACAGCAGGGGTCCGTCGACGGCCAGTGGCGGGATCACAATGTTGACCCGGGACCCGTCGAGCAAACGCGCATCCACCATTGGCGACGATTCGTCGATACGCCGTCCAACCGCGGAAACGATTTTCTCGATGATATGCATCAGGTGCGCGTTGTCGCGGAAAGCTATGTCGGTCTTCTCAAGCAGGCCTTTTCGCTCGACAAACACTGTTTCATGAGTGTTCACCATGATGTCGCTGATTGTCGGATCCTGCAGAAGCGCCTCAAGCGGTCCCAGCCCAAAAACTTCGTCAAGCACCTGCTGCGCCAGGCGGTCGCGTTCCGCGTTGCTAAGTGGAATCCCCTGCTCACCGATCAAGCCCAGAATCAACGTCAACAGCCTGCTGCGGCCGCCGGCTCCGTCCGTTTGAAGATGAACGAGCTTGCCGAGATCCATCCGTTTGAGCAGTTCGTTATGGACGGCTGTCTTGAGCGTGTGATGGGCCGCATCGGTTAAGCCTGAAGTTGTTTTCTGCTCTACGGCCAAACCCGTGCGCGTGGGCACCGTCATGTAAAGCGACTCTTCAGCCATGCTCTGCCCCCATCACCAAGGGACGCCAGAATGGTAGCCGGCTCTTTTTCATGGCTGGTTTCACCTCTAGAGCCTCTCCAACCACTATGCGGTGCGCCCAGCCGGCTACCTGCTGGCTGAAGGGAGATTTTCCCTCTGGCTTGATTGGCTCGCCTGCATTGATGGCTCGCATCACTTCGAAATAGCTGTTAGCGATCGAAAGCGAAACCGGAAATCGTACTGCTTTCTGAATCTGCTGAGAGGAGATGGAATCGTCAGCTGTGGCCCGGTTGATCACCAGACGCAGCTTTTTCATGCTTTCTTCGCCCAGGCTCAGGTTTTCGACCAGGCGGGCCAGGTCGCGCAAAGCCGCAACGTCTGGGGTAGACACAAGGTAAATTTCGTCTGCTTGGTCGAGAAGAGAGAGCTGGGCGTCCTCGTAGCCTACAACAGAGTCGACCAGGACGTAGTCGTACTCCGTCCGTAGGAATTCCATGACTCGTTCGAGGTCGCCTCGCTTGCTTCCGCTGTGGAGCATGGCATTTTCCGGCGACGCAATCACCTCAAGACCGCTTTTATGCTTCAGCACGAAACCTTCGAGCAGCTTGCGATCAAGTCGGTCCGCGCTGCGGAGCAGTTCGGTGAAATGATACTGCGTATCTTTCAGCCCCAGATACAGAGCTACATGTCCAAGTTGCTGCTTATGATCAATGAGCAAAATTCGTTTATTGTGTTGCTGCACGAGGAAGGTAGCAAGGTGAACCGCCAGAGTGGTTGTACCTACACCGCCCTTTGCACCAAACATGGACAAGACGCGTCCCAACGCTCCTTGTGTCTGCAGACCGGCCGCAGCGCTCTTTTGGAAACGATGAAGAGCAGCAGATAAGTCGGCCTGTCTTACGGGCCGCGAGAAAAACTCTACACACCCTGCGCGCATCGCGCGTAGCAGCAGGCTCGCCTCAACCGAAGTGCCGACGCCGACAATGCTGATCCGTTTAGCAAATATCTGGTGAAGTCGTTCCGCCGTTTGGAGTCCGAGCTCGGGGTCCTTGTCGAAATCGACGATAGCAACACACGAGGATGCATTCTTTAACAATGGCGAGAACTGCGGCCTCTTTTCCGCTGTGATGTAATCGCGGAACTCACCAAGGAATACGCCCCCGCTCGCCTCAGCAGCCGCCTCAGCAGCCGTCGCGCTCACGGCATCATCAGTACAGACGCAGAAAACAGCCTGCGTAAGTCGCTCCCCTGCATTGCTCCCCAAAGGGGTCATGGTGTGCCTTTCTTTGCCGGAGATGCTTGGAGGCTGAACTTGTCGGATTCGCGATACGTATGATCGAAGTGCTCTGTGGACATATTAGGCACGGGGAATCTAGGTTCGATCACGGCCGGAGGCGCGGCAAGCGGGTCTACGATGGTTGCCGTGACCACAACAACAAGCTCAACCACGGAATGGTTCACGTTTCGTGAACGGAATAGTTGGCCCAGGAGCGGCAATTCAGCGATACCCGGAACCTTGCTAAGTGCTTCTGTGGTTCGGTGATCGAGAAGGCCCGAAACAACAAAACTTTCTCCATTCCTGATTTCGATTTCGGTTTCCGCCCGTCGGGTGGAAAGAGCCGGAATGGTGAAGCCGGAGATGGTCACAGCATTGGTGTAGTCGAGCGCGCTGACCTCCGGACTCACCTTGAGGTGAATCGAACTGTCGGCGTTAACGACAGGGGTGAAATCCACCTTCACACCATAGGGACGGAACATGATGGTGATCGCAGTCGACGAGCCGACGCCTCCCTGCACTACAGGAAAAGGAAACTCTCCCCCAGAAAGAAATCGTGCAGCTTGTCCACTGAGCGTGGTCAGCGTTGGTTCTGCCAGGACCTGTAATATCTCTTTCTGTTCCAGGTCCTTGATACTGACGCCAACTCCGCTGCTCGCGTTGAAGAACAACAGATTGAGAGGGTCAAAAGTGACAATCGATCCGCCCTCTCCACTTGTTTTCGGCGTGTAACCTGTAGAACCAAACTGCTGGGTCGTTATGCCCGACGCGTTAACGCCGCCGGTGAAGAAATTGATACCGAACTGTTCCAGCCTGGTGCGATCCACCTCAACAATCCGGAGCTTTAACTGGACCTGTTTGCCATGGTTGCCAACGACTCGGATATTATTGACGACATCTTTTGAGTAGGAGGCCGCCAATTTCGAAGCCGCATCAAGGGCTCCGTCGGACTCAACCGTTCCCGACAGAACAATTTTGCCCTGAGCGGCATCGGCGTGTATAGCTGAATGCGGTAATACCTCGCCCAGCGAAGCACGAAGCGATGCCATATCTAGATCGCCGGAGACTGTATATAGCCGGTGTTTGCCTTCTGTATCCCAAAGCACCAGGCTGCTGACCCCCACCGCTTTTGATGTAATCAGGACTTCGTGCTGACCCGAGGTGAACGAGTGAACCACGGTTGGATCGCCGACGTAAACGCGCCGAAGCGGAGTTGCGGAACGAAACACTGCAGTGTGACCCACCGGAATATGCACCAGATCTTCGGGTTGACTCTGTTGCATGTCAAGGGCTGGTGACAACTCCATCCCGCTGGATTGTGCAGTGCTCTGCGCCGTCGAGATACATAGGAGTGCTACTAAAAGGCTCCCATGAAGCCACCGCATCGAGCTCCAAAGAATATACGAAGGTTTGCTCATCACTTGATTCCGCGCGTCTTGGCTTCGATCGTTTCGGGGGCACCATCAAGCACCGTTTCAATCTCCAGTTCAGGCTGAGGCTGGCTGGCCCTCGACACCGCCGTTACCGCTGTGGCATGCGGGCTCAGCACAGGAGCGGGCGCAATGCCGGCGAGCCTGGACATCTGCATCGGAACTGCGCTTGTGCGGCCTGCGTCCGAACTGTTCCTCAGTACGAAGTGAATGGATCCTTGGCTGCTCGCCAGCACCGCTCGTTCTGCGTCGTCTGGGGTCAACAGCAGCGTCACCACTGTGACGGACTGCGGCTTGCCGGCAGGATCCGGCTCGGCCTTTTGACCGGCAGCGAGCACCTGTGCGTCCTGGAGAGCAGTCGCAGTCATAAACTGGTCTGTCGTTCCGGGCCGATAGGTGACCAGTACATCGACATGCGATCCCGGATTCAGAAAGCCGCCTACACCCATGACTTCGTCTGAGCGCAATGCGATGGCACGCATCCCGTTCGGAATCCTTGCGGCCAGACCGGCACCTGCGCCTACGCTCGACACGTCGCGCACCACAATCGGTTGCCCTTTTTCAAGAGGAACAAGCACAGTTCGGCCGACCAGGTCAGAGGCATTGGCGAAGTTGTTGGAGAGAGGCACGGACTTTGGCCAGGCCACGGGGATCAGGTCCGTGGATTTCAGAACTTCACCGACCTCCAGGCTCCGGGATGGACCGACATAAGTCAGCGTCAATGCAGGCCTCGTCCCTTCTGGACGAAGATGACGGCCCATCGCAAACGTAAATGCAGCGGAGACTCCCAGTGATACACATAGGGCAAGCAAAAACCTCTGTGTCTTCATGACATCGTTCCGGCAAGGCCAAAAAGGCAGCCCATTGCAATGGGAACCGCGTACGGAAGACTGAGGGTGCCACAATCTGAAATGGACCCTGCATTCTTTGCTTGAAGCTGACCGCGCCCTAAGGAGCCTAGAAGTCCACCTATCTGTGCCATGCTTTGTCGCAGACGCCCACCGCCCAGGCAGAAGACAACAGCAAAGATGCCTCCACTGAGCACGGTAGCAATCAACACAGACGGTAGCGAAGCCAAGCTGTTCAGGGTACCGATAGCAAACATCAACTTGACATCTCCGGCACCCATGCCCCCTATTAAATGCAGCAGCAGGAAAAGTCCACCAGCGACAACTCCGGCTTCTACCGAGGATTCAAGTCCCCCCACCCCATCCATGACCGCATGCAACAGCATGCCGGTTGTCGCAGCAGTTCCGGTCAGCGCATTTGGGATTCTGCGTTCGCGCAGGTCGGTAACCGTCGCGACTAGGGCGCACCCGAGAGCGAGACCGGCATAGATAGCTTGGTGTGAGACCTGCAACATGAACGGATCCAGATTTGGCAAGAATGGCTGTTAAAGCTTTCTGATACGTGTTCTCATGAACGCTGGCGACTGCTCCGCCAAGTCTCTAGGCAAGTGGTGGGGGCTTACGCCCGCAAGCAGCTTTTGTGAAGCCCGCCCGACGGCTTGGGACAACAAGGCGCTTCCGCAGGATGAGGCCGCAAAGGCAACTTTGCCGTCCACCCTGGCGCTGATGAGAGCTTTGAAGATCGTTGAAGCCTCGCCTGAGGCATCGTGCTAAACCCCGTTAAGCTGATTTGCTATTTTGTCGAATGCGGTTCCTATCGCTGTGCCAAGAGGTGTCATCGCGGCGACCGCAGCCAAGCCAATCAGAGTCGCGACCAGCGTGTATTCGATCATGCTCTGTCCAGAATCGTCGCGGACAAAGCCGGCTGCCAGCTTTTTAAGATTCTTCATGTTTTTCTCCATTTCTCGTGTCAGACTTTTTCGGGCCCATTGCCCTCGGCAGGTGTCTTCGGAAGCTGGGCTGTGCACCTGTTATCGCCCTGCGAGGCAGTTTGCTATAGATGACGCAGGTAACGAAGTCTCAGAATTGTTAAGGCTGACAAGCAAGCGTCTCGACCTCGCCGAGGACGCGTCCCGATGTGTTGTCCCGAACTGGGAAAGCAGGTCCGGTCCGGTTCGGTACTTCCGTGTAACTTTATCGCGATCCAGCAGCTTTACAGACGATGCACGCAAGCTAGAATCGCCTCATTCTCGCCTGAAATCGGCCGAACGGAGTCGCACGCAGAGTGGTGCGCCTGCATGGATTATTGATGAACGCAACCATCAAAATCGAAGTGGTTCGGCCCGGAGCCGCGACAGCTCTCTCTCGGCTGCTTGGCTATCCGGCCGTTCTTTCGGGCTCGCTGATGTTGATTGTTTTTATGCTTGCGCTGCGCCCGGCCACGGATCCCGACATCGGCTGGCACCTGCGCAACGCCGAACTGACGTTGCGCCTGCACCACTTTATTCACCAGGACACATACTCGTTTACGACTTCCGGCATGCCATGGATCGATCATGAGTGGCTGGCGGAGATCCCTTATGACATAGGTTGGCAACTATGGGGCACCCGTGGGCTGCTGCTGGTCAGCATTACGGCGCTTGAGGCTGTTTTCGCCGGTGTGTTCTATCTGGCATGGCTTCAGAGCCGACGTCTCACAGCGGCCTGGATCGCGTCAATTGTGTCAGTTCTTTTTGGTACCGTCAGTTTCGCACCAAGAACGTTGCTGTTCGGCTGGGTGGCGCTGGTGGCCGAACTGGTGGTGCTGGCCCGGTTTGAGGGGCAGCGTGGTTCTATCCATCGAGGCGAAACAAGAAATGGAGATCGATCTCTGTGGTTCTTGCCGCTGATCTTTCTCTTCTGGGTCAACCTTCATGGTTCTTGGTTGATAGGCTTCGTTCTGCTCTTGCTGTATGTGGCTTGCGGACTGGTCGGATTTAAAAAGGGAGCGGTGGAAAGTTTTCGCTGGACTTATAGGGAGCTTTGGACGCTTTCCCTTGTGACGGCAGCTTGTTTCGCGTCTCTCTTTGTGAATCCTTATGGCTGGCATCTCGTCGCTTATCCATTCGACATGGCATTTCACCAAAAGCTGAATATCGCTTCAGTACAGGAATGGCAGCCGCTGGACTGGCATTCAGTGCGAGGACGTATCTTCTTCGTGGCCCTTTTGCTGGGGCTTGCCGCGCAGCTTTTTCGGCCCAGGAAGTGGAAGCTATACGAACTCGCTTTTGTGGCTCTTGGCGTCCATGCGGCATTGAGCTATCAGCGTTTCCTGTTTTTAGCGGGCATCCTCGTACTCCCCTTTCTTGCCGCCGACCTGCCCCGGATGTGCCGGACGCGCAAGAAAGGTGGGCCGTCACAGCAGAAATTGCACGCGTGCCTGCTCATGTGCATCGCCGTCTGTGGGTTCCTGGCGTACAGGGCTCGCCGGCAAGCACTGGTGAACGAAGCGGAGTACCCGCAGGGGGCATTGCCGGTGCTGGCGTCCCTCCAAAAGCAAGCTCCCCTGCTGAACAGCTACGACTGGGGTGGTTACCTGGAACTGCGTTTACCGGAATTGCAGGTGATGATCGACTCTCGAACAGACATCTTCGAGCGCAAAGGGGTGTTACGCGATTATTTGGATGCGATCCGGATTCAAGACACGTTCGCGGTTCTCAACAAGTACCACATTCAGTACGTCTTGTTTCAGCCTGATACGCCGCTCGTCTACCTGCTCCAGCGAAGTTCGGGCTGGAAAATCGACTATCAGGACAAGACCGCCGTTCTTCTTGAACGCCTGAACACAGCAGAGTCAGCGAACCCGAGGACTCGGCCCTAGCATGATTTCTCTTCTTCAAGTCGAGCCGGGTCGTGTCTATGCGAAGCGATCTACACCCGAACCGCAGAAGCAGTGGCATCGACGCTCTTTCCTTGTTCTTTTCGGTCTCGGCATCATGCAGTTCGTCTGGTGCTACCTGTACCGTATCCCGTCTGAGCTTCATCTGGTGCCCTACGAGCAGGGGCTGGAGCGAATGCCGTTTCAATCGCGCCTGCTGCTGGCCACGCCCCTGCGCTGGGCGCACGGCTCCGACCTGCTCCTGATGTGGGCGGCCCGGCTTTCGAGGCTGCCGGCCTGGTTCCCGCGAGGTGCCGGACCCGACGGCCTTCTTCAAGCTGCGGTGGACTGCGTTGCCGTTGGGATTAGCTGCGCCGCAGCGACGGCTTTGTACAAACGATGCTCGCGAACCATGTTGCTGCCCTGGCTGGTAAGCCCACTGCTGCTGGTTCTCTGTGGCGTGACCTATATCGGCCTGGCGCATCACAGTCTGCGGTTTGTGTACGACCTGCCGGCTATGGCGTTTTTTTCGACTGGGCTTTGGTTGATCCATCTGGACCGGTGGGGACCATGGCCGGTTGCAGTGTTTGTGGCCGTGTTCGTGGCAGGGGCGGTAAATCGGGAGACGACTTTGCTCTTGCTGGTTTTCCTTGCGCTGGCAGAGCAGCACAGAGGCGGCTTGCGAAAGCGGGCGGTCATTCTAGGCCTTGCGCTAGCGTTTGTATGGCTCGGCTTTCATGCCTGGACCGTGGTTCACTTCCGCGCCAATCCCCGCGTTCCTTCCCAGCACCTTCTTGCAAACCTGGGCAGCTTGCTGGTGCCCCTCTCCTGGCCCCAGCTTGCCTCCATTCTGGGCTACACGTGGCTGCCGCTGGTGGTGTTTCGCCGCCGGATTCCAGACGCGGTTCTCAGGGGCTGGCTCCCAGGTCTTGGCGTCTGGCTCGCGTTCATGACCTTCTATGGATTGCTGGTGGAAACCCGCCTTTGGGGCGAATTGCTGCCCTATGCGGCTTGTACCATCACGCTGATTGCGGAGGAGATGCTGGTGGAACGCCTGGCTCGGCCGTTGCCGTTGCAAGAGAGCGCCTGCCAAGGGGAAGGGCTCGTCGACCGAGCGAGTTCTTCAGCCGGAGCGTAGCAGCCCCTTTCAAGCTCGCGCTTAGAATTCAACATAGGAACACCGGCCGACTGTGATTGTGGGGGATATACGTCACACTTGTCGCAGACAGAGCCAAAGACCTAACAAAAAGGTGCCACGTGAGGACGCATCGCAGTGCTGGGGAACTTCTCGGATTGGAGGTCGGCACGAGGCTGCTGTGAGCCATTTGAAACGGTTCATGTTTCCGCGGACGAGATTCGGCAGAAGGCAAAAGGATCTCCTTCGATCATCCAGTATTCAAAAGCCGTGGCCAGCGCGTGTCGCCTATGATGGAGACTGAAGACTCGCTCAGGACATTGTGAGAAAGCAAAGGGGAAAAGCAATGGATCGTTCAGCATCGGCGGAGTGGCAGGGTGGTTTAAAG
>CAXTWU010000023.1:0-21949 GCA_964248025.1 uncultured Acidobacteriaceae bacterium
TCCCCCCTCCCTCCATGTGACCCGCCTGATGTAAACTGGGCTTCAGCGCTGGAATGGGCATGGCGGCAGGGCTCCCTCGTTAGGTTGAGCGCTTGGCGGCAGGGCGCAACCTAATGACTGATTGAGGAGACACAGAAAGATGGCAAAGATCGCGAAGACCGCCGATCGTAAAAAGGTGATGGATACGACCAAGAGCACCGACTGCCCTAAGTGCAGCAAGCCGACGCGCATTGTGAAGCGAGTCAAGGACCGTGAGCGTGGAACCCCCGGCGGCGTGTATATCTCCTGCTCCGCTTGCGAGTTCCACGAAAAGCTGTAGCGGCGCTTGATCCTGACCTGAGGGAAAAGGCCCGGCTTGCGCCGGGCCTTTTCCGTGAGACGGCTGCCCGGCTCAATCGCCTCCAGCTCCCTCCAGCTCGTGAAGCAGTGCGAGGAAGGCGCGGGCCGGGTCCTGTGCCCCCGTGATCGGACGCCCAACCACCAGCTGATCCGCCCCGCAGCGGAGTGCCTCAAACGGCGTGCTGATTCTTTGTTGGTCATCTGCCGGAGAGCCTTGCGGACGGATGCCCGGAGTGATCAGGTGAGCCTGGGGCAATGCGGCGCGCAGCAGGCGTGCTTCCCATGGCGAGCAAACTAGCGACTGGATGCCACAGCCGAAAGCCAGCCGAGCCAGCCGTTCCACCTGGGCTGCAGGGGACCCAAGGACGCCGACGGCCGTCAACTGCGCCGCATCCATGCTGGTGAGCACTGAAACGGCGACAAGGCGGGTCGAGGAGCCGGCGGCTGCTTCGGCCGCCGCGAAAAGCATGGCCGGACCGCCGGCTGCATGGACGGTGAGCAGGGCCGGGGCCAGCGGCAACACCGAACGAACAGCCCCGGCGACTGTGTTGGGAATGTCATGGAGCTTTAGATCCAGAAAAACTTCGTAGCCTTGCTCTTTGAGCTTGGCGACCAGGCCAGGACCGGCGGCGAGAAACAGCTCCAGGCCGACCTTAACCCAGCGCGGCCCGGCAGTTCCCTGAAGCCCCTCCGAGAGGCCAGAAAGAAACCGGAAGCAATCACCGGCGGAAGGGAAATCAAGCGCGAGGATCAGCCTGTCTCGCGCTTGCAGCATCGGCGTGCTTAACGGCCAGCGATAGACGGTTCCGGCTGCACCTGGGCCAGCTCTGTCGAGTGATTCAAGACGTCAAGCCGAACCTGGGCGACTCCGTTGAAGCCTAAGAAGTGTGCCGCCGAGTACGACAGATCAATGACCCGGCTGGCTATGTAGGGGCCCCGGTCGTTGACACGCACCACAACCGACTTGTGATTGACCAGATTGGTGACCCGGACCAGCGTTCCCAGGGGGAGGCTCCTGTGCGCGCAGGTCAGATCGGTCATGTTGTAATTTTCGCCGCTGGCTGTTTCGCGTCCCTGGAAACCACCGCCGTACCAGGAGGCCCGGCCGATCTGGTACCAGTGCTTCTTGGCTGCCTCACCGCTGGGCGGTGTCGGTGACGTCGGCGCCTTTGCCGACTTGGCAACGTTGGCGCTGCATACGGCCAGCATTCCTGCCAGGGCGAAACCTGCGCAGGTGGAAACTCGAAGGAAGGGAAGCCGTGAAACCTTGTTTTCTGTCATAGGCACTCCGTAGATTGAACCAGATCAAAACGCGCAAGTCAAAGGTTTTGCGGCGTTTAGCGTCCCGTTTTGCTGACACTTTTGGGTCACTTTCCCGGAACGGGAATGAATTGCGCACTGACGTAAATGCTGCCTCGATGGCTATCTTGCTTGTTTCGCACCTCTTGTAGGCTGGAGCTATGCAAAACCTTCCACCTTTCGGAGGCAGCCCGCCCTTTTCCGGCGAGACACCGGCAATCGCACCCGGAAGCCCACCGATCGTGCTGACCATCGCCGGTTTTGATCCGTCCAGCGGCGCCGGCCTGACGGCGGATCTCAAGGTTTTCGCCGCTCACCGGCTCTTCGGCGTCGCTTGTGCCACGGCACTGACAGTGCAATCGACCCAGGGGGTCCGCCGCTCGGAGCCGGTTTCGGGGCAGCTTATCGCTGAAACACTGGCCTGCCTGTCAGACGATCTCTCCATCGCCGGTGTGAAAATCGGCATGCTCGGCACCCGGGACGCCGTCGAGGCCGTCGCTCAATGGCTCGTTCCTTTACGCCGAGCCTCACCAGGTTTGCCGGTGGTGCTCGATCCCGTGCTTCGCGCCAGTTCCGGGGCCGAACTATTGCCGCCCGATGCATTCCAACTCTTGCTTGGAAAGCTCCTGCCGCTTGTTTCGATCTTCACGCCAAACATACCGGAGGCGGCCCTGCTCGCCGGCATGCCATGCCACACCCAGGCGGATGTTCGGGAAGCGGCGCGCCGGCTCTGTGTAGAGACTGGGGCCGCTGTGCTTGTCACCGGCGGCCACCTGCAGGGGGCATCGGCGCCGGAGGATTACCTGCTTGGAGGCGGCTCCGAGCGCGATGGCGGCACCGGAACATGGCACCGCGGCGAGTGGGTGCGTACGGAGGCGACCCACGGTACCGGCTGTGCCCTGTCGTCGGCCCTGCTGTGCCGGCTGGTTCAGGGGTTCCTCCTCCAGCACGCCGTCCCGGCAGCCAAACGGTACGTGGAAGCCGCGCTGCGCGCTGCCTATCCCGTCGGCCGGGGCAAGGGGCCCATGCATCATCTGTTTGGCTTCGAGGCCCGTGAAGCCCCGGAGGCTGCCGACCCGTCAAAATAGAAGCAGGGTTGACAAAGAACCGCAGGAGCAAAGCGTGACACGAAGCTTAAAGCGCAAAGCGATACGGGCATGGCTGGCCGGCTTTGCCGTCGCACTGGGCGCGGGGGGAGCGCACGGCCAGCTCACGGTCGATACTGCCGCCCTGAACCGCACAGAGGCGGTGCGCGATGCCTTTACCGCGTTCTATGCGATGGACTATGACCGCGCCATGGAGGGCTTCCGGGAGATCGCGGCGGAACACCCCGGGGACCCGCTCGCGACCGATTTCATCCTCGACGTCACCGTCTTTCGTGAGCTGAACCGGCTCGACCTGCTTGACACCACCTTTTATGCCAACGATGGCTTTCTGACGGGAAAGCACCCCGTCGTCGAAAACACGGCCGTGCGTGACGAAGTACGCGCGCTTGCAACAAAAGCCGGCCAGGAGGCAGACGCGCGCTTGGGGAAAAATCCAAAAGATGTCGACGCCCTGTATGCCCGCGGCTGGTCCCGCTCCCTGCTGGCCACCTACACAGCTATTGTCGAGCGGGGGTTCAGTGCTGCTTTAAGACAAGCACTGGGCGCCAAAAACGACCAGGAGCAGGTGCTCAAGCTGGACCCCAACTACATCGATGCTGACTTGGTGGTCGGCACCTACCAGTATGTGATCGGAGCCCTGCCCGGCTCGTTCCGTTTGTTGATCGGCATCGCCGGCATTTCCGGCTCCAAAAGCAAGGGGATGGAGCTGCTTCGCACTGCTGCCGCGCGCGGGGTGCGGACCCCGGTGGAAGCGCGCACCTGCATGATGTTGTTTCTGCGGCGAGAAGCGAAGTACAGCGAAGCGGAGCAGATCGCAGCCGAGCTGGCGGCGCAGTACCCGCACGGCTACCTATTTCAGCTGGAGCTGGCCAATCTTGAAAAGGATGCCGGCCAGGCCCCTGCGGCCATTCGTCGCTACCAGGTTGTGCTTGATCGCGCCCGGCAGCCCGGCTACTTCCACAATGCGCACCTGGAGCTCGGTTACTTCGGCCTGGGCGATACGCTGCGCGGTCAGCGGCAGTACGGGGAGGCCGCGGCGGCCTTCCGCAGTGCCGCGGCGCTGGCCACCACCAGCACGGAGCTGCGACAGCGGTGCCTGGTGGCCGCGGGCCAATCGTACGACCTGATGCATGACCGCGCCCGCGCGAGCGAGAACTACCAGGAGGCTTTGGACGCCGGGGCCGACTCCGCGCAGGCGCAGGAAGCCCGCAAGCTCCTCCGGAAGCCCTACACAGGCTGAGGGAACTGCCGCCGCTCATTCTGCGTAACAGCTTGTGTGTTTGGAGGGCAAGTTTATGTTTTGTGGACGATGTGGGAGTGAGCTGGGAAGCGGAGCCCGATTCTGCTCTGCCTGTGGAGCGCCGGCCCTGGCCGCCGCGCCAGGGGGCTGGCAGACAGCCGGGTACCCGGGCGTGCCCCTGACGCGACCGCGCGGCAGCCGAATGATCGCCGGCGTATGCGCAGGATTCGCGCAGCACTACCGCTGGGACCTGACCTGGGTGCGCGTCATCGCGGTGCTGGCTGCCGTGTTTTCGAGCGGCGCAGGGATCGTGGCTTATGTCGTGTTCTGGATCATCATGCCGGAAGAACCCTGGCGGCTGACGGCCAGCGCACCCATGACCCCCGGCACAGGGACGCCCCCATCGCCTATGTAAACCCTCGCACGCTTGCTCAGCCTGGAACCTTGCCGGCCCCTGAAGCACGCGGCCAACGAGCGGCTTGGCAAGACAGGGCAGCAAAGCTAGGCTGAGGTGTGAGCCCTTTTTCTGAAAGGCCGTTTGGACGCCCGCACGCCAAAGATGATCTCCACTGCGACGGCGTAGCCCTGCGAAAACTTGCCTGGCGCTGGGGAACTCCCCTGTACGTGTACTCGGCGGATGCGATCCTGGCGCGTTATGCCATGTTTACCGCGGCCTTTGCCGGGCAGCCGCACCTCATTTGCTATTCCGTCAAGGCCAACCCCTCGCTCGCGATCCTGAAGCTGCTGGCCCGGCAGGGGGCCGGGTTCGATATCGTCTCCGGAGGCGAGCTGGAGCGGGTGCTCGCGGTGGGCGGCCGGTCGTCGGCCTCGCGGGTGGTCTTTTCAGGCGTCGGCAAAACCGCGCCGGAGCTGGACCTGGCGCTTCGGGCCGGCATTCGCATCTTCAACGTCGAAAGCGAAGGGGAGCTGGAGCTGCTGGCCGAGCGCGCTGCCCGGCGCGGGGTGCGGGCCCGCTTTGCCCTGCGGGTCAACCCGGATGTTTTTGCCGCCACTCACCCCTACATCTCGACCGGCCTGAGCGAACATAAATTCGGCGTCTCGATCGACGAAGCCCGGCGTTTGTACGCGCGGGTTCGCTGCGAGAAGCCCTTGAAGAAGCGCCTCCAAGCCAGCGGAATCAGTGTGCACATCGGGTCGCAGATCCGGGATTTCGAGCCGTTCGGCGCCGCGGCGGCCCGGGTGGTTTCGCTCGTGTGTGAGCTACGCGCGGCGGGCGACGCGGAGCTGCGTTCGGTCGATCTGGGCGGCGGCCTTGGTATCGAGTACGAAGCCGGGGCGGACTGGAACCCGGAGTCACGGGTTCGGGACTACGCCGCGGCCCTGAGGCGAGCCCTCGCCGCGCTTGATCACGGACCGGGCAGCATCGAGCTCCTGCTTGAGCCGGGCCGCTTCCTGGTCGCGCAGGCCGGGGCGCTGATGACCGAGGTGGTTTATACCAAGCGCAACGGGGCCAAACAATTCGTTGTGGTCGATGCCGGCATGAACGACCTGTTGCGCCCTTCGCTTTACGGTGCCTATCATGCGATCGAGCCCGTGAAAGTACCGGCAGCCGGAGCCGCGATGGAGACGGTCGATGTGGTGGGTCCGGTCTGTGAAAGCGGGGACTTCCTGGCGCGGGACCGGGCACTCCCGCCACTGCACCGAGGTGACCTGTTGCTGGTGCTCGACGCCGGCGCGTACGGCCAGTCGCTGGCCTCCAACTACAACACCCGTCCCCGTCCGTCGGAGGTGCTGGTCGAAGGGAAGCGGTCCCGCTTGATCCGACGGCGAGAGACGATCAAGGAACTACTCCGGGGGGAAATGCCTTAGATCAAGGCACGGCGCATGAGAAGCGTTGCCAGCAACAGAAAACCGCCCGACAGGGCGGTTTCTTCCCTGCGATCAGGTTCACTAGTTCAGGATGGAGTGTACGCTGGCCAGGGTATCGGCGCCGGTCGCCTGCTGCAGACTGCCTTCACCCCGCCTGGAAGCCACGGAAGCACCCTCCGTTCCGTTCGGGCCCAGGCCCAGCTTGATCAACGCGCGCGAGTCCGGCATCAGCTTGGTCTGCCAGCCGTTGTCTTCCTGAAATTTCTGCATGGCGGCCTCGGTTTCAGGAGTCCATTCGCCCGTCGCTTCACCCGTCAGGTAGCTCCGGTCGATCAGGGCCGTCTGGATGGCCCGTGTACGGTCGGAGTCGATGCCCCGCTGCCCGGGCGTCCAGTGTGCGACCGCGGGCGCGGCGCGGTGGTGCCCATGAGCTGCCTTGTGGTGAGCAGCCGACGCACCCCGGTGGGAACGCGAGGCAATCGCGGGGGTCACAAGAAGCAGAAGGGCCAGTCCGGCGCAGTTTGCGGTCACAAGCCGCGACGAGCGAAAGTTCATGCGGAAACCTCAGAACAGGAATCAGGAAACAGATAGGTCGTTCGCTATGGGGTGAGAGTACCGCGAGATCGCTGGAAATGCAATGAGCCGGACCGCCCTTTCGTAATGGAAGTGGCAATCCGGCTCATTTTGGTACTGTGCGGAGCTTGAACGTTACCGCAGGGAATCGAGCAAGGGTGTGAACGAAGGACGGGGCGTCTTGGTGTCATTGCACCGTTTCAGCGCGGCTGTGTCCTTCAGGCCGGTGGTCGGCGGGCAGCCGGGGTAGTTCGGCACAGGAACGGGCGCGGCGGCAGTGGTCGGCTGAAAGACGATGGCGTTCGCCGGTAGAGGGGAAACAGAAGCAAGCATCGACAAGGCAGTCATGGAAGCGAACAAAACTCTGGACATAAGCACTCCTCGCATACGGCAGTGGCCGTCTGCGAGGAGTGTACTGGTTACTTTGTGTTACTACAAGGTAGTTACTCAAAGATGGTTACGGAAGTGTACCTCCGGTGAGACTGGTTCCCCTGCCGGCCCGAGGCAGCGCGTACTCCAGCACCACGTCGTCCCCGGACTTGAGCCCGGCCACGATGCTGTCGAACTCCGCCTTGCTGTGCACCGGCTTTTTGTTGATCGCCTCAATAATAGCGCCCGGTGCAATCGCAGGGGCCAGGTCGTCTGCAAACGAGCCCGGCTTGATCGCCTGCACCACCACGCCGTGGAGGCCGGAAGGGGCGTTCGCAGGCAGGTCGGTGACTGTCAGGCCCAGCTTGGTCCTGGATGCATTCGAGGTGCTGCCGCCGTTGTCGGATGGGCCGTTGTTATCGCCCCTGTTGTTGGCGGCCTCCACCGTTTGGGTACGGTCCGCGATATTGACCGTTGCCGTCTGCTTCGCACCATTGCGCAGGTAGCCGATGCTTACAGTGGAACCGGGGCGGCGCGCAGAAATATTTGCCACCAGGTCATCTCCGTTCTTTACGGGGACGCCGTCCACGGTCAGGATGACGTCGTTCGGCTTCAACCCGGCCTTGTCGGCAGGGCCGCCGGGGCTCACCTGGTTGATCAGCACGCCGTTGCCGGCGTTGTAAAGCTTCGCGACCGCAGGCGAAATATCGGGCTGGAAGGTAATGCCGATCGAGCCGCGAACCACCTTGTGCGCCGGCCCAATGAGCTGGTTGTAAACGTTCACCACCGTGCTTGCCGGGATCGCGAAACCGATGCCCTGGTATCCATTTGACTGGGTGAAGATCGCAGCATTGACGCCGACCACCTCGCCGAGCATGTTCAGCAGCGGGCCGCCGGAGTTGCCGGGATTGATGGCCGCATCTGTTTGGATAAAGTGCTGGAACTGTCCTGCCACTCCGCGATCAATCGTCCGGTTCTTGGCCGAGATAATGCCGGCCGTGACGGTCTGCGACAGGTCAAACGGCGAACCGATCGCTTCCACCCAGTCGCCCACCTGGGCTGAGTCCGAGTTGCCCAGCTTGACCGTCGGCAGCGTTTTGCCGCCGGTATCGATCTTGATCACGGCAAGGTCTGTGTCCTTATCCACACCGATCACCGTGGCCTTGTGACCCTGGTCGTTGGTCGGGTCCGTGGTGAGCTTGACGTAGATGCGGTCAGCTTTTTCCACCACATGGTTGTTGGTCACAATGTAGCCGCGTCCATCCACGATAAAACCCGAGCCGAGCGCACGCGTTTCCTGGTCCTGCCCGCCGCCGGGGCCACCCTGCCCGCCGAAAAAGCGGTTGAAAAAGTCCTGCATGCCGCCCTGGTCGCCGCTGCCACCGCCGTTACCGCCGCCGTTTCCGTCATCGCCGTTTCCATCGTCATCGCCCCCGCTGTTGTCCGGCGACTGCGGCTGCTGGTTGCGGCCGTGGCTGCCCCGGCGGGCCGTGTTGGCCTCCTTTGGCAGCGATTCCACATTGATGTTGACCACCGCCGGCCCGACCTCCTTGGCGATCTGCGTAAAGGTGGTCGAAAGGCTCCGTGGGTCGGGCAGGTGCAGAGGCGTGGCATCGCGCGTGTCGATGTTTTTGTCCTGCCCGTGGACGCCATGCGCCACAACGGAACCAATCAGGATGCCGGCCGAGAGTGTGCCGAGAATGGTGAAAGTGGATGTGAAGTGGCGTATCCGGACTCGCTGGGACAAGCGTTGAAGTGGTGCGTTCATTTCGGGTCTACCCTCGTACCTTTCTTGAATAGGGACGGTGCTCAAATGACTTTGTGCGGCTGGGACATGCTGTTTGGGACGCGTATCGCGCAGTGTTCGCGGGCGGGGCCGGTTCTCCCCCAAGTGTACTGATGCGGGCAATGGCCGATCCGCGCCACAGCTGCGTATGGCTGTTTAGACGCCGGTGCGCGCGAAGCGTCTCAGGGTTTTGTCTCCCTGGGTGGAAGGGCTTCATGCGTGGACGGAACCACGCCGGCTGCGGGAAACAGCTCGGACACAAGCAGAGCCCCGAGCACCAGCCCGGCGCCGGCCAGCGCGCGTCCCCGCAGCCGCTCGCCCAGCACCAGAAATGAAGTAACGCCGGCAAACACCGGCTCCAGCGAAAACAGCAGCGCCGTGTGGCTCGCCGGGAGAAAGCGTTGCGCCCAGCTCTGGATGGAAAACGCCGCCGCCGTTGCCAGCAGGCCGGTCACAAGCCACGCCAGCAGAAAGCGGCCCGTCCAGTGAAAAAAGGGTTGGGGCTCAAACAGCGGCAAGGTGACCGCCATGGCAAGCGCGGCTACGCCGATCTGCACGGTCGCCAGCGCTTGAAAGGCGATGCGCTGCGCCCCGTGCGCCAGCGTGAGCAGGTGCAGCGCAAAGGCGAGTGCGCAGCCCAGGGTCAGCAGGTCGCCGGGGTTGATCGATCGCAGCGTCGAGAGCTGCCCCCACGGCTGCCCCGGCGGCACGGCCAGCAGGGCCAGCCCAACGAAGCCGAGGGCGGCTCCGGCAAACGCCCCCGCGCCCGGACGGGTCGCACCGGGCGCGCGCAGCCGCGGCGTAAGCGAAAGAAACGGGACGAAGATCACTACCATGCCGGTCAGAAACGCGGACTTGGAGGGTGTTGTGAGCCGCAGCCCTGCGGTTTGCAGCTGGTAGCCGGTCGCCAGCAGCACCCCGGCCACTGCCCCCGTGATCCAGTGCGCACGCGGCAGGCCGCGCAGCGAACGCCCGTACACCAGCAGCAGCGCGGCAAAGGCCAACAGCATGCGCAGAAGATTGAACAACAACGGCGACACATCGGCCAGTGCCGCCTTGACCAACACAAACGTGCTGCCCCAAACCATGACGACCGCGAGCAGCAGCAGATGGGCGACCGTTTCCCGGCGCACGGGGCTATCGCCCGCCAAACACGGTGCGGCCGCCCACAACCGTGCGCAGTACCGTCGTCGAAAGCAGGTCGGACGGGCCATCGGCGCAAGGGAGCAGGTCGCGATCCAGCACGCAAAAGTCCGCAACAAAGCCGGGCCGCAGCAGGCCTTTCCAGCCTTCGGCGCGTTCGGCCCAGGCCGCGCCCTGCGTCCACGCATGGAGAGCTTCGGGGAGCGACACTCGCTGTTCGGGAAAGAAGCGCTCTCCGTTCTCGCCTCCATGCGTAGTCGCCGCGTACAGCCCGCGAAAGGGCGACAAGGGCTCGACGGGGAAATCCGTGCCGAACGCCAGCGGCACCCCCGCGTCGGCAAAGGATCGCCACGCATAGGCATGGGCGCTGCGCACCGGGCCCAGCCGTGCCCCGGCCCAGCGGGCGTCCGTCAGGAGGTGGCCCGGCTGCATGGAGGCGAGCGCCCCGGCCGCGCGTGCAGCCGCAAAGCTTTCGGGGGAGGCGACCTGGGCATGTTCCACCCGCGAACGCGAGCCGGGATGGGCTGTTTCAACGGCGGCAAAGGTGGCAAGAGCCATGGCAAGCGCCCGGTCGCCAATCGCATGGAAGCCGAGCTGAAACCCGGCAGCGGCCCGTTCCAGGGCCATCTCCGTCAGGCGCGCTTGCGTGTAACGCGCCAGTCCGGCTTCCCCCGGCGCGTCGGTGTACGGTTCAAGGAGGGCCGCCGTGCGGGATCCGAGCGAGCCGTCCAGAAACGCCTTCAGCATGGTGGTGCGCAGCGAGCGGGTTTGCGGGGCCGCCGCTTGGCGACGCCTCAGCTCATCGAGCGGCGCGTCGAACGGCAGCCATTCACTCACGCGGAGCGGCAGCTCGCCCGCCGTGTGCAAGGCCACCAGCGCCGCGAAGTCCTCGTCGGCGGAGTTGTCCTGCACGGACGTGAGACCGCAGGCGACGGCCTCGGCCAACACCAGGCGCAGGTCGCGCATACGCTCCTCAAGCGATGCGACCGGGATGTGTCGCTCGACCAGCTCGCGCGCCCCGCGTTCCCGCAGGATGCCCGTCGGCTCGCCCGAAGCGTCCCGGTCGATGGCAGAGCCTGTCGGCGCCCCGGTCCAGCGGCACACGCCGCCCAGGTCCAACGCGCGAGAGTTCGCGACGGAGACATGAACATCCGTGCGCACAAACACCGCCGGATGCTCGCCGGTGACGCGGTCCAGGTCGCCGCGCGCGGGCAGCCGGGCCTCGCTCCACAATGTTTCATCCCAGCCGCCGCCCGTGATCCACGCGCCGGGCGCCGCGCGGGCGGCCGCCCCGGCGATCCGCGACAGGGCGTCGGCGAGCGACCGCGTGCCGGACAGGTCCACGTCGCGGCGGAGCCGTGCGCCCTCGCCCAGGTGCAGGTGCGCGTCGTTGAAGCCGGGCATCGCAAACGCGCCGCGGAGGTCCACGCGCTCGCCTGCCCCGGCGCCTGCCCCAACATCCTGCGCAATCACCACTCCATGCTCCACCAGCAAGGAGGACACCCATCGAGGCGCGGGCGAAAGGAGCCCTTCGCCGGTCAGGATGCGGCCGTTATGGAAAAGGGTGCGCATGGTTTCAGGCCGCGGGCGCGTGGCAGTCGGCCAGCGCCAGCAGCAGAAGAAGGACACGCCGCAGGCCTACGTCACGGCCTCGCGCGTCAAACCACTCCCCCACCGTGTGAATGCCGCCTCCTTCGCCCCCCGCACCGATGCTCAACGCTTCCACGCCCAGCGACAACGGCAGGTTGGCGTCGGTGGAAGCGGTGCGCAGCTCTGTGCGGAGCCCCAGGTGCCGGTCCACCGCGCGCAGCAGCGCCAGGATCCTTGCGTCGTCTGGAAGCGCGCCCGCCGGCCGGTCGCCGATAACGCGGACGGTGCTGCGCAGCGCGTACTCCGGCGCAATGCCCGCGTTGGCGGCAAGCACGGCGTCCTCCACGGCCCGGTGCAGCTCGAGCTCCAGGCGCTGGAGCTCGCCGGCCGCGGTGGAGCGCAGATCGAAGCGGCCGGTCGCCGTAGCCGGAATCGTGTTCACCGCCGAGCCGCCTTCGATAGCACCGACATTCCAGGTGCTGCGCGGCGGCGGGAAGGGCGCCTCCGCCTGCCGCGTGCGCTCTGGCGGGGAGGGCGACTCCGCCTGCCGCGTGCGCTCTGGCGAGGACAGGGACGCCTCCTCCGGCATGCGCTCCGTCGCTTCCCGCGTCGTTGAAAGCGAGGACTGCCGCTGACGGAGGCGTGTAATCGCATCGCTCAGCGCCACAATCGGGTTGGGACGGCCGGCGTCGGTCCAGGAGTGGCCCCCCGCCCCGGCCAGCGACACCTCGAAGCGCCGGCTGCCGAGTGCCCCGGTGACCGCCACCGATTGCCCCGCCCCATCCAGCACCAGGTGCGCCGCGATACGGCTTCGCCACGGCGCGTGCGCGTACACCTGCCTGACCCCGCGCAGGTCGCCTTCGCCCTCCTCGCCGACGTTTGCCAGAAACACGATGCGGCAGCCTGTGGCGGCCCCGGCATGCCCGAGCGCAGCGGCGATGGCCAACAGCCCGGCCAGTCCCGCGCCGTTGTCGCAGGCTCCGGGCGCATGGAGTCGCGTGTTTTGCACCACGGGCGCAAGCGGCGTATCGCTGGGGAAAACGGTATCCAGATGAGCCGACAGCAGGATCACCGGGGCCGGCCCATCCGGCCCATCCAACCCATCCTGGACATCCGTCGAGCCGCGGCTGCCCAGGGCATTCCCGGCCGCATCCAGGTGCACGTCGTCCAGAGCCAGCCGGCGAAACTGGTCGGCCATCCACTCCGCACGAGCGCCCTCGGCAAACGGCGGCGCGGCGATCGCCACACATTCCGCCTGCCAGCGCATGATCTGCTGCTCGTGCAGATGCAACCAACTCAGCGCTGCATGCACGGCGCGCTGCGAAGCGATGTGGCCGATCTGCGCGGACGCTGTAGGAGTGGTGGCGGCAGAGCTCATCGATAAGGGAGTGGTCTGGACGGTTGGAGTGTGAAGCCGATTGGGATGTTTGAAGCCTAGCACTGCCTTTCAGCCCGGGTACTCGACCGAGTGCAGCCACAATCCGGAAGCGGGCGCGGTCGGCCCGGCGGCGGCGCGCTCCCGCCGCGCCAGGATCGCCGGCAGCGCTTCCGGGGCGATCTGCCCCCGCCCAGCAGCCAGAAAAGTGCCAACGAGATTGCGAACCATGTGGTGCAGAAAGCCGGAGCCTGTGACCCGGTACACCAGCAGCGCAGCTTCCGGCTCGCTCCAGTCCGAGAGGAACAGCGTGCGGACCGAGGAGCGTTCCATGCGATCGGGGCCGGCGCGTGCGTCTGCGTCCGGCTCGTGCGCCCGGAACGAGCGAAAGTCGTGGGTGCCCAGCACCAGCCGCGCCGCTGCCCGCATGGGCGCAAGCGCCAGCGGAAAGGTGTACGCGTGCACATAGGGCGCCAGCCAGGGCGGGCACAGGGCAGCGCGAAACACGCGGTACTCGTAGGTTTTCGCAACGGCGCTGTGGCGGGCGTGGAAGCCGGGCGGCGCGTGCTCGGCCTGCAAAACACGGATCGACGGAGGCAGGGCATGGTTGAGCGCCCGAGCCAGATTCCCGGGCGGCACCGGGCTGCGCAACGCCACCGAGGCGACCTGCGCCAACGCGTGCACCCCGGCATCCGTACGGCCCGAGCCCTGCGGCAGCACGGTTTCGCCGGTCACGCGCCGGATCGCCTCGGCCAGCGAGCCCTGCACGGTCGGCCTGCCGGGCTGCACCTGCCAACCGGCAAATGGCGAGCCGTCATAGCAAAGAGTCAGCTTCCACACCTTCCAGACCGCGGCATCGACGGGGAGGTCCACGGTACGAGCGTAGCGGATTCTGAGCCGTTTCCCCCTTCAGGGCATCTCTTCCCGTGGGTTATACTCGCGGGGAATCGCAGGCGGCGCCGTTCCGCCCATGCCTCTCCTCCCACAACAACAAGCGCGGCAATAAGGATACGGATGCACCAGGACGGCAAGCAGGCACGGAGCACAACAGGCACTCTCCATCAACAGCTACGCGCTACGGCCCTCCTCGCGATCTCGACGGCGGCTCTTGCTCCACAGCTTCTGCAGGCCGCGCCCTTGCAGACTCAGCAGCCGTCTCCTGCCGCGGCGGCCGGTCAGCCGGGCACCACGCCGCCGGCCAGCCCCAGCATCAAGCAGACAACGGCAGGCCTGCCGCCCGAGCCGCAGCCCAACCCGACCGAGCCCTTGTTTATGCGGCCCGGCAACCGCGATTTCACGCGGCCGCGCGGCTATTTTCCCAACCCGCTGGCCCCCTACACGGCAACCACCGCGGCGCCTGCGCGGTTTACCAATGCGCCGCACGTCAACGATCTGGTACGGAACAACAAGCTTTATCTTTCCCTGGGCGATGCGGTGGTGCTGGCGCTTGAAAACAACTACGACATCGCCATTCAGCGTTTCAACCTGGACATCGCGGACACCGATATCCTCCGCGCGCACTCCGGCGCGACCCTGCTGGGGGTCAACGCGGGTCTGGTCACCGGCACCATCGGCACTTCCACGGCCTCGCTTTCCTCGGGCGGCGGCCCGGGCGGCACCAGCGTCTCCCCGGGCGGCGCGGCGTCCGGTGCGGCCGGCCTCGCGCTCACAACCAACCAGGGCGGCCCCTTGCCGGAGCTGCTCGACCCTATGGTCGCCGGCACCATCGAGCTGCAGCGCGAGTCGATCCCCCAGGCCAGCCCCCTGTTTACCGGCACCAACGTGCTGAACGAAAACCTGAACCAATACAACTTCACCTACACGCAGGGTTTCGAAACCGGCACCTCGGCGCAGTTCTCGTGGAACAACAGCTACCTGAGCGAGAACAATCCCTATCAGGTGTTCAGCCCGCAAACCCAGGGCACCTTTCTGCTTCAACTCAATCAGCACCTGCTGCGCGGCTTTGGCACCGGCATCAACGGACGCTTTATCGTCCAGGCCAGAAACAACCGGCGTGTTGCCGACTCGGCCTTTCGGCTGCAGGTGCTTTACACCGTCAACCAGGTCGAAAACATCTACTGGGGCCTGGTCAGCGCCTACGAGGACGTGCAGTCCAGGCAGCGCTCGCTCGCTCAATCGACCCAGCTGGCCGCCGATGACCAGAAACAGCTTGAGATCGGTACGCTTGCGCCGCTCGATGTGGTGAACGCGAAAAGCGCCGTGGCCAGCGATCAACAAGCGCTGGTTTCCTCGCAAAGCTCGCTCGAGTACCAGCAGCTGGTGATGAAGCAGGCCATTCTGCGCAACACAGAAGATCCGGTGCTGAGCGGGGCCGCGGTCGTGCCCACTGATCGCGTCAACCTGCTGCGAACACCCGAGGAGGACCTGCCGGTCGATGATCTGGTGCGGCGCGCGGAAGCCAACCGGCCCGAGATCGAACAGGCCACGCTCGCGCTCAAGAACGACGAGATCACGCTCAAAGGCGAGAAAAACGGGTTGCTGCCGATCGTCGACGCCTTTGCCTTTTACGGCGGCTCGGCGATCGGCGGCGCGCCCAATCCAATCTACGGTCTTGGCGGCACGCTGGGCGGTGGCCCCGTGACCCCGGCCGCTCCGGTCGGCTACGGCACGGTTTTTGAAAACACCTTCAATAACTCCACGCCCAACAAGGGTGCGGGCCTTACCCTCTCGATCCCCATTCGCAACCGGCAGGCGCAGTCCGAGCAGGCGCGCTCCGTGCTTGAGTTCCGGCAGGAGCAGATGCGCCTGCAGCAGCTCTACGTGCAGGTGCGCATGCAGGTTCTTAACTCGCAGTACGCGTTGACCAACGACCGCGCCCAGGTATCGGCCGCCGACGCGGCGCGCGAGTTCGCGTTCCAGAGCCTTGACGCGGAACAGCGTAAGCTGCGGCTCGGTGCGTCCACCACCGCCAACGTGCTGCAACAGGAGCGCAACCTGGCGATTGCGGAGTACAACCTGATCAACGCGCGGGCGACCTACGCGCGCGATCGCGCGGGCCTGGACTATGTGCTGGCCGATACGCTTGATAAGTACGGCATCAGCCTGGGCGACGCGGTGACCGGCGCGGTCACTCAAACGCCGTCGATCCCAGGCCTGGAGCCGGCTTCGGCCCAAAAACAGCCGACCCCGACCCTGCCGACCCCTGGGCAGCCCGGCGGCAGCCCGAATGAGGGACTGGGACCGGACGGCCAGCCCTTGCCCGTACCGCCGCCCATCCCACCGTCGGCTCCGAACCAGGCACCAGCCCCACCACGGCGTTAAAGCATCGGCGGCGGCGGAAGCGAAATCCCGGCGGAGCAGGCCTCCGTATCTTTATGCCGACAGGCGTCAGCGCTGTGCGACCGCGTCCAGCAGGGTGAAAAACTCCGGAAACGAGATCGCCGCCGCATCCGCTCCGCGAATCAGCGTGTCCCCGGACGCGCGTAGCGCGGCCACGGCAAACGCCATCGCGATGCGATGGTCGCCGCCCGAGTCGATCTCAGCGCCATGCAGCGTCTGGCCGCCCGGCACGTCCAGTCCGTCCTCGAACTCTTCCACCTCCGCGCCCATCGCCCTCAGATTCCGGGCCACCAGCGCGATCCGGTCCGACTCCTTCACGCGCAGCTCCTTCGCGTCGCGAATGCGAATGCCACCATCGGTATAAGGCGCAATGGCGGCAAGTACCGGCAATTCATCGATGAGCTGCGCCGCCAGCGCGCCCGAGATGGTGGTGCCGCGCAGGCCGCGCTCGGGCGCATGCATTTGCACCGTGCCCACCAGCTCGCCATGCTGCTCTTCGAGGTTCATCACACCCAGGCGGCCGCCCAGCGCCGTGCACACGTCCAGCAGCGTGGCCCGCGTGGGATTCATGCTGAGCTGGTCGAACAACAGCGACGAGCCGGGAAACAAAAGCGTGGCGCACAGGAAGAATGCCGCCGACGACAGATCACCCGGCACCGTCGCCGTGATCGCGGAAAGTTTTTGCCCGCCCTCGACGCTCACACTCAACAGCTCTCGGTCGAGCTTTGCGCCGAAAGCCTGCAACGCGAGCTCGCTGTGGTCGCGCGTGCGCACCGACTCGCGTACCGTCGTGCGGCCCGCGGCCTGCAGTCCGGCGAATAATACCGCGGTCTTGACCTGAGCGCTGGGCGTCGGTGTTGTGTAATCGGTCGCGCGCAGGGGCCTGCCGGTGACGACCATCGGCGCATGCCCGTCCGTCAACGCGATCTCCGCGCCCATCGCCAGCAGCGGCTGGCGCACCCGCTCCATGGGCCGGCGCGTGAGCGACGCATCGCCGACCAGCGTGAAGGTCCCCGGCTGCGGCGCCAGCAGACCGCTCAGCATGCGCATCGTTGAGCCGGAGTTGCCGCAATCGAGCGGCGCCTGCGGCGCCCGGAGCACCCCGCCCGTGCCGGTCACCGCGACCGTTCCGTCCGGTTCTTTGCCCACCGTCGCACCCAGCGCGGCCGAGCAGCCGAGCGAGCTCCACGGATCCGCGCCGCTTGAAAAATTCACGAGCCGCGTCGTACCTTCAGCCAGCGCCGCCAACAGCGCGTAACGGTGCGAAATGCTTTTGTCGCCGGGCATCTGCACGCTGCCGGCCACGCCCCGCGCGGGCGAAATCACTTGTGTCTGGGCCTGTCCGTTCGAGTCCTGCAAAGGGGTCGCTCCATTCCGGGGTCTCCCCTATCGTAGCGGGTTCACCGTACGCGCAGCACCACCAGCGTCTGGTCGTCGAAGCGCTCCGCTCCCCCTTCAAACGCGTCCACCGCCGCGATCAAGCTGTCGGCCAGCTCCGCCGCGCTCACATTGCGATCCGCGACCATCTCGTCACGGATCAAGGCCACCACGCGCTCGGTGCCGAACATTTCGCCCTGCGCGTTCTCAGCGTCGGTGATGCCGTCGCTCAAAAACACCAGAGCGTCGCCCGGCCGCGTCGCCAGCGAAATTTCCTCGTAGCTCACCGAAGGAAAAAGCCCCAGCGGAAACCCTTCCACCCGCACCACGTCGACCCGGCCGCCGTCAGGCCGGCCGCGGAAAAAGATGGGCTGCGTCGCCCCCGCGTTGGCGATCTGCAGCGTCCCGTTCGCATCGTTCCACACCGCATACACCAGCGCCACATACTGCGACGAAAGATGACGCTCCTGCAACGAGTCGTTCAGCAGTCCCAGCATCTCCGATGGCTGCAGGTGCGCGGCCCCAGCCGAGCGCATGATGCCGCTGACCAGCGCCGCATACAGCGCCGCCGGCGCGGCCTTGCCGCTCACGTCGCCAACCGCCAGGGCCGTGCGGTCACGGTCATAGCGAAGAAAGTCATACAGGTCGCCGCCCAGCTCGCGCGCGGGCCGAAAACGGGCCGCAAACTCGGCGTGCTCATGCTGCGGCAGGCTGTGCGGCAGCAGGCGCAGCTGCACCTCGCGCGCCATCTGCAGGTCCTGCTCCAGGCGCTGCTCCTGCTGCGCCACCCGCTGGTACAGCCGCGCGTTTTCAATGGAAATCGCGATCTGCGAAGCCAGCGTCGTCAGCGTGCGCTCGTGATCCTCGTTGAACGAGTACGAACGCGTATGCTCAAACTCCAGCACGCCGGTGACGCGATTTTTATAAACCAGCGGCACAATCAGCTCCGAGCGCGTTTCCGGATTCTTTCTGTAGTAGCGCGCGTCTTTGCGAACGTCCGGCACGTGCACCAGACGCCCTTCCGCAATCGCGACGCCCACCAATCCGCGACCTGCCGGCAGCCGTTCGTGGCCCTCCACCGGCTCGCCAAAGCGCGTCGCGAACCGGCTTTCCAACACCCCATCGTTCTCATTCACAATCCATATAGTGAAAAACTGAAAATCCAGCAGCCTGCGCAGAAGCTCATCCATACGCGTGAACAGTGTTTCCAGGTCAAGAATGGACGTAAACTCGCGCGCGATCTCATTCAGCACTCGCAGCGTCTGCGCCTGGCGCGCCACCCGCGTGTACAGCCGCGCGTTCTCAATCGCCTGCGAAATCCGCGACGCCGTCAGCGTCAGGAGGTGCAGGTGCTCCGGCCGAAAGTAATTCAGCTGCTCGCTTTCCACATCGAGCACCCCGATCAGGTCGCCCTTGGCGATCAGGGGCACGGCCAGCTCCGAACACACGTGCGGGTTCGCCTCGATGTAGTCGTGCGACAGGTTCACATCGTTGACCAGCATGGCCTGGCGCGTCTCCGCGACCCTGCCCACAATTCCCTTGCCAAATGGAAGGCGTACTCGCTCCGTTTCCCGGTCGTGGCCGATCTGGAAACGCATCCGGAGATCGCCCGTGCGGTCGTTGACAAGAAAGATGGCGAAGATGCGAAAGTCCAGTACCGCGCGGATCATGTCGGCCGTCTGCCGCAGCAGCGTCCGCAGGTCCAGCGTGGTGGCCAGCGTCTCCGACAGCCGTGTCAGAAACTCGGTGGCCGCGGGGATGCGCGCAAGATCGTTGGGAGGAGAAGGCACCGTTGACGAGGCGGCCGGCCGCTCGGGCGTGCGTTGCGCGGCATCGCAAGGGGCTGGCGGCTGCTCGTCCGTAGGCGTTGCACCCGGGTTGTTGTCGCCTGCGAACATGCTTCCCTCCAAAAAGTAGCATGCTGGCATCGGCCTTCGGACGCGCGGCTCGCTCGTACAATGGGGCAGGGGAAGCGAGCAAAAATGAAGATGGCAACGATGGGGGTGTGGATGGCAGCTGGTGCAATCGCCGCAGGCGGCGCAAGCGAAGGCGCGACTGGAGTGGCGAGTGGCGTCTCTCATGAGGTCGCAAGTGAGGTCCGCGCGCAGGGCAGACCGTCAGCTTTAAGCCCCGCCAATCCCTTCGCCGCCGAAAGCACGCTGCCATTCCATGCGCCGCCGTTTGACCGCATCCACGATGCGGATTACCAGCCGGCCATCGAGGCCGGCATGGCGGCGCACCTCGTCGAAATCGACGCCATTGCGAACAACCCGGCTCCGCCCACCTTTGCGAACACGCTTGAAGCCATGGAACGCTCCGGCGTGCCGCTGCGGCGCGTGATGCAGGTCTTCGGAGGGGTCGCGGGCGCCAACACCAACCCGTCCATCCAGGCCGTGCAAAAGGCCGAGGCGCCCCGGCTGGCCGCGCACAACGACGCCATCTACCTGAACGGGAAGCTGTTTGCCCGGGTCAAGACCGTCTACGACGGGCGCGCCACGCTCCATCTCGAGCCCGAGCAGCTGCGATTGGTTGAGATCACCTATGGCCGCTTTGTGCATGCCGGCGCGCAGCTGTCGGACGCGGACAAGGCGACGCTGCGAACGCTGAATGGCGAAGAGTCGACCCTGGGGAACGCCTTTGAAACGAAGCTGCTGGCCGCCACCAAGGCGGCTGCCTACGGGACGGCAGACAAGGCGACGCTGGCCGGGCTGAGCGACGCTCAGCTGGCTGCCGCAGCCACTGCGGCGCAGGCCCGCAAGGGCGAGGGTTACGTGCTGCCCCTGCAAAACACCACGCAGCAGCCGGAGCTCGCCGCCTTGACCGACCGCGCGACCCGCCGGGCGCTGTTTGAGAACGGCTGGACCCGTGCCGAGCGCGGCGACGAGAACGACACCCGCGCGACCATCGCGCGGCTGGCGCAGATTCGCGCGCAAAAAGCAAAGCTGCTGGGCTACCGGAGCTACGCCGCCTGGAAGCTCGAAGACCAGATGGCAAAGACGCCCGAAGCGGCGCTGCGCTTTATGGACAGCCTGCAGCCCGGCGCGACGGCCAAGGCGCACGACGAGGCGTCCGAAATCCAGAAGCAGATCGGCTCCCAAAACGGCGGCTTCCAGCTTGAACCGTGGGACTGGAACTTCTATGCCGAGCAGGTGCGCAGGCAAAAGTACGACCTGGACGAGGCCGCGCTCAAGCCCTACTTCGAGATCGACAACGTGCTCGAGAATGGCGTCTTCTACGCGGCGCACCTGCTCTACGGCCTCAACTTCAAGGAGCGGAAAGACATCCCGGTCTATCAGCCGGATGTGCGCGTGTTCGAAGTCTCAGAGGCCGACGGCAAACCGCTCGCGCTCTTCTACGCGGACTACTGGAAGCGCGACAACAAAAACGGCGGCGCGTGGATGAGCGAGTTTGTCGGGCAGTCGGGGCTGCTCGGGACCCTGCCGGTCGTCTACAACGTGGCCAACTTCCAAAAGCCCGCGACGGGCCAGCCCGGGCTGATCTCGTTCGACGATGTGACGACCATGTTTCACGAGTTTGGCCACGCCCTGCACGGCATGTTTGCCGCGACCGAGTATCCGAGCCTGAGCGGGACCTCGGTGCCACGCGACTTTGTCGAGTTTCCCTCGCAGTTCAACGAGCACTGGGCTTTGTATCCGCAGGTGTTTGAGCACTACGCGCGGCACTATCAGACCGGCGCGCCCATGCCGCCGGAGCTTGCCGGCAAGATCCGCAGGGCGCGCACCTTCAACCAGGGCTACGCGCTCACCGAGCTGCTGGCCGCGGCGCGGCTCGACATGGAATGGCATACCCTGCCGGCGGACGCGCCGCTTCAGGACGCCGACGTGTTTGAACAGGCGGCGCTCGATCGGACCCATCTTGCGCTGAAGCAGGTACCGCCGCGCTATCGCTCCTCCTACTTCATGCACATCTGGGGCAACGGCTACGCGGCCGGCTACTACGCCTACCTATGGAGCGAAATGCTGGACGATGACGCCTATCAATGGTTTGTGGACCACGGCGGGCTGACCCGCGCCAACGGCGACCGCTTTCGACAGATGGTGTTGTCGCGCGGCAACACGGAAGATCTGCAGGCCATGTACCGGGCCTGGCTCGGCGCGGAGCCGAATGCCGAACCGATGCTGAAGTACCGCGGCCTCGAAGAACCGGCGGCGAAGCCATAGCTCAGGGGTGAAGCACGGCCAGTCGCGGCAGCAGCGCACGAAGCGCCGCGCCGCGATGGCTGAGTCCGAGCCGGGTTTCGCGGTCGATCTCGGCCATAGTCTTTTTGAGGCCGTCGAGCCAGAAGAGCGGGTCATAGCCGAAGCCCTCGCTCCCGCGCGGTTCGCCCAGGATCTCGCCCTCGACGGTTCCTTCGGCAATGCACAGCACCTCACTGTCGAGCGTTGCTGCCAGCACGCAGCGGTAGCGCGCGGTGCGTGGCGCCGGGATGCTGTGAAGCGCGGCCAGCAGGCAAGCGTTATTGCGAGCATCCTGCAGTGCGCCCGCTGAAGGGGCGAAGCCGGATCGCTCCGCATAGCGCGCCGAGTACACGCCCGGCGCGCCCCCAAGCGCATCGACCTCCAGCCCGGAGTCGTCGCACAGCACCAGGGCGCCGGGCGCGA
>CAXTWU010000023.1:22049-23429 GCA_964248025.1 uncultured Acidobacteriaceae bacterium
GGCGGGTGGAACTCCGCCCGGTTCAGCGGGCAGCCCTCGCAGCGCGGCACCCCGCCGCAGTGCGTTTTGCCGGCCATCACGATCAGCGCGTGGAACTCGTTGAAGTGGGTGAGCAGCGTCGCGAGCTCGTCATCCGCGAACGCTGACAGCGCGAGCCGCTGCACGCCGGGGTAGCGCGCCGGTTCTTCCATCAGTCCGTGGCGCGTCACGACCCGGCGCAGGTACTCGTCCACCACCATCACAGGCTGCCGCAGTGCATACAGCAGGATCGCGTCCGCGGTCTCCGGGCCTACACCCGGCAGCGCAAGCAGTGCTTCCCGTGTCGGCCCGACCGGCTCGGCGGCCATCCGGTCCAGCGAGCCCCCGTAGCTTGCATCGAGCAGCGAAAGGAAGGCCTTGAGCGCCGCGCTTTTACGGACCATGTAGCCGGACGGACGGATCAGCGTTTGCAGCTCGTCGAGCGAGAGGACGCGCAGGCCTGCGACCGACAACGCCCCTGCCTCTTTCAGCAGCGCGATCGAGCGCTCGACGTTGCGCCACGATGTGTTTTGCGTCAGGTACGCGCCGACCACTGTTTCGATCGCGCTTTCGGACGGCCACCAGCCCTGCGGCCCGTACGCCTCTGCAAGCACATCGTAAAAGCCGCGCAACTGCCGGGCGGCCTCGCTCACCCGGACTGCTTCGCCGCGGCGCTCGCCCGCAGCTGCTGCTTCCATCCCAGCAGCTTGGCGCGGGTCGCGGCTTCTTCAGCTTCGGGAATCATGCCTTTGTGCTGATACAGAATTGACAGCGCCGTCTGCGCGAGTACATCGTCCGGGGCCTCCCCGGCCAGTGCGTGCGCGACCGCGATGCCCTCGTCATACGCGCCTGCATCCTGTAAGGCACGGATCAGCCCGTGCCGCGCATCAAGAAACATCCCATCGGCAGCGACTGCCGCACGAAAACCGCCCACTGCCCCCGCCGCGTCGCCCTCGGCGAGCCGGTCCAGCGCGGCATAGTACAGCTCTTCGGCTTGGGCGCGATCACGGGGCATCTCTCCGATCATAGTGGAACCGCATCTACCCGGAGTGATGAAGACGCACACGGACTACCTCTGGTTCAACACCCCGCGCGAGCGCGAAATGGTACACATCACGCCGCAGATCGAGGCGATCGTGAAGGCAAGCGGTGTACAGGATGGGCTGTGTTTTGTTTCGCCCATGCACATCACCGCGGCCATCTATGTCAACGATCACGAAAGCGGGCTGATCGAGGACATCGGCGAGTGGCTCGAAAAGCTCGCCCCCGCGAGGCCCGAGTACCGCCACCACCAGACCGGCGAGGACAATGCGGACGCGCACCTGAAAGCCCTGCTGCTGCACCATGAAACGACCCTGCCGA
>CAXTWU010000024.1:0-23396 GCA_964248025.1 uncultured Acidobacteriaceae bacterium
TGTTGATCCGCACCTTGTAGGCACCGATATGCTGCGTGATGCCGCCGGCTTCGCCGCCCGCAACATCCGTTTCCCGGATCGCGTCCAGCAGCGAGGTCTTGCCGTGATCGACGTGGCCCATCACCGTCACGACCGGCGGCCGCGAAACCTCCAGCTCGTCGATATTCTCCTGCGACAGGATGTTTTCGATCGCCTCGTTCGCCATCTCGTCTTCAAACGAGATGATCTCGGTGTCCGCGCCGAACTGGGCCGCGACATCCTTCACCAGTTCGCCATCGAGCGACTGGTTGACCGTCACAAACACGCCGCGCATCAGCAACGACGCGATCAGGTCCTTGCCGCGGACGTCCAGCTTTTCCGCCAGGTCCTTGACGCTGATTCCCTCGGTGACCGTGATCTTGCGGGTAATCGGCACGGGCTCGTTCGAAGGCATCAACCCGCCGAAACGCGGCGGCGGATTGAAGCCCTTCATCGGGCCTTCCTTGCTCTTGGGATACTGCTGACGGCCGCGTCCCTTGGGACCGCTGGGCCGCTGGGCCTTGGGCGCTTCACCCATGGGGGCGGCGCCGGGCGCGCCACCAGGGCCGCCGGGCCGTGCACCGAAACCACCGGGACGCGGCGCGCCAAAGCCGAGGCGCGCGCCGGGCGCACCGGCCGGCCGGCCGCCGGGGCCGCTCGGCGCAAAACCCGGCCGCGTGGGATGCATGGGGCGACGCGCACCCGGCGCGCCGCTGAAGTTGGAGCCGGGGCCAGCCGGGCCGGCATAGCCGCCACTGGGTCGCTGGCCGTAGCCGCCGGATGGGGTTCCACCAGGACCGCCTGGCGCTCCACCGGGCCGCCGGTCAAAGATAGGCCGGCCACGCTGAACACTGCCGGGAGCCGCGCTCGCGCTGGGCGGCGGCGTAGGCCGTGCCACTGGAACGGGCGCGGTGTAGACCGGACGAGGCCCGGTCTGCGGCATTACCACACGACGCGCCGGGGCCGCCGGGGTTTCCGCAACCGGCGGCGCGGGCGGTGCGACCGGCTCAGGAGCCGGGGCGACCGCCACTGGAGGTGGCGCGGCCACAACCGCGGACGGCGGGGCGGCAGCCATCGGCGGCGTCGCCGGGGCGGGCGGACGAGCCGCGGCGACCGGCGAAGTCGGCGCGCTGGAAGCGATCGCCGGACGCGGCGGTACGCCTCCAGCGGGCGGACGGGCGACCACAGGGCCGGACGGTGGACGGGATGCAATGGCCGGCGGCGCGATGATCTGCGGAGCCTGCCGGGGTTGCGGCACGATGCGTCGCGGGGCGGGGCGTCCCTCGCCGGCCGGCGTACCAAACGGGCGCAAACCCTGCGGTGCGCTCGCCTGCGATACCGAAGGCCGCACGGGGGCGGCTGCGACCGGCGAAGCGGGTGTAGCTCCCCCAGTGGGCCTTGCAGCGGGTCCTTCAGTCGTACCTGCAGTCGGTTCTCCAACTGGTGCCGGGCTCCCCCCTGCTGCCTCCGGCCTGGGTGCAACCACTGAAGCGGTGGGCGAAGCGGCGGCCGTAGCGGGAGCAGTGACTGGCGCGGGAGCCGTGACCGGCGCAGAAGTCGCCACCGGCACAGCGGCCCGCTGCTGCGGGTCGACGGACGACGCACCCGGCTGCGCGGCGGTGGGCGAAACCGGTGCCGAGCGAGTCGCAGCGGCCACGGGGGCTACAGGAACCGGCGAAACGGACGGGCTCGCGGGCGCGGCTGCAACCGCCGACGGCAAAGGGGCAACCGGCCGCACAGGGGCAGCCACAGCCGGCCGGTTCGGCGCGGCGGCAGCCACGATTGGCCGGTCCTGCTGCCGCTCCTGAATCGCTCGCAGCACATCGCCGGGCTTTGAAATCCTTGAAAGGTCGATACTGGGGCGCGACTCCGCTTCCCGGTTCGCCTCGCGCCGCGAGCCACCATTGCTGCCCCGGCGTCCGCTGCCGGACAAAGCTCCGCGTACGCGTTCTGCCTCGTCGGCTTCAAGCGAGCTCGAATGTGTTTTCTTTTCGGTCACGCCGACCGCCGTCAGCACATCCAGAATGGCTTTGCTCTTGACTTCCAGTTCCCGCGCCAAATCGTTGATCCGAACCTTACTCATTCGCCCCTTTGTGTGTCACGCCTGCCCGCTTACATGCTCATGGTTCCCCTCGGCACAGCGGGTGGAAACGCATCTACCATTATGGCGCGAAACGGCGTTTTCTGCTCCGCGCCGCTTCGCGAATTCCTAAAAAGAGTGGCGCGGCTCATCAGGAGCCGGTCCCCTCATCGACCTTGCTGTCCACCCGGATCTCGTCCCGGGTTTCGTCCAGGTTTCCCTCAACCACCGCCTCTGCCCGCGCAATCTCCGTATTGGGATGATGCTCCGCGAGCACCGCGCTTGTATCATCGCGGCCCGGGTCCAGCGACTCGGCGCCTTCCCCGTCCAGCATCGGCCCCGTTTCGGTGATCTCCGCCAGCCGCTCCTCAGCCAGGTCGTCCACCACGCGACCCGAGCCGTCCCGCGCATCCGGCCGTTCGTCATCCTGGTACAGGTTCACGGTCAGCGCATCGATCTGCTCGTCCGTGCTCGCATCCAGCGCGTCTTTTTTACGCGCGGTCAGTCCGCCGGCCGGCGTCCCTTCCTCCACCAACAGGGGCTCATCGTCCAGATCGGCCCCGCCGGTGATCGCCTCCAAGCGCTCAACCGTCGCCGCGTCCACGGTGTCCCCAATCGCTGGGGCCGCATTGGTGTTTTCCACCTGGAAGCCGCCCTCGTCGAGCAGCGCCTGCGCTTCAGCCCCTTCACGCGGCAGCGTATTCGCAAACGCCGGGGCCGCCTCGTCCTTGCCGTACACCGAGCTTTCGCTCAGGTCGACCTCCACGTGCCCTTCCGTCTCGGTTCCGTCTGCCTTTGCCAACTCAGTCCCTTCCTCCGCGGCGGCCGCCTCAGCTTCCGCTTCCGCGTATTCCCCAAAATAGCGCCGCACCGCGGCCGAAATCTTCTCCAGCGTCCGCTCTCCGATGCCCGGAATCTCTTCCAGCTGCTCCGGGGTCATATCGGCCAGGGCTTCCACTGTTGTGATGCCGGCTGCGACCAGCTTTTCAATAATCTGCTCGCCCAGTTCCGATACCTGCTCGATCGCGGTCGTGCCGCCGCCGGAAAAGGCCTGCATCTGCTGCTCCACCTCCTGGCGCTTTTCTTCCTCGCTCTTGATGTCGATCTTCCAGCCCAGCAGCTTGGCCGCCAGCCGCACATTCTGCCCTTTTTTGCCGATCGCCAGCGACAACTGGGTGTCGTCCACGATCACCTCCAGCTGCTTTTCGTTCAGGTCGGCAATCGACACCCGGCTGACCTTGGCAGGCTGCAGCGCTTTTTCGGCAAAGGTCGTCACTTCTTCCGAAAACTCGATAATGTCGATCTTTTCCCCGCGCAGCTCGCGAATGATCGACTGCACCCGCATCCCTTTCATGCCGACACAGGCGCCCACCGGGTCCACATCCTTGTCGCGCGACTGCACCGCGATCTTGGTTCGTTCGCCCGCTTCCCGCGCAATGGCCCTGACCGTGACGGTGCCGTCATAAATCTCCGGTACCTCGCTCTGGAACAGGTTCTGCACCAGCTCCGGCGCGGCCCGGCTTACGATCACCTGCGGCCCCTTGGCCGCGCGGTCCACCCGCAGCAGCACCGCGCGCACCCGCTCGCCCACCGAGAACTGCTCCAGACGCGACTGCTCCCGCCGCGGCATCCGGGCCTCCGCCTTGCCCAGCTCAAAGATCACGTCCTGCGGCTCCAGCCGCTTCACCGTCGCCGTAATCACCTCGCCCATGCGGCTGCCGTACTCCTGGAACACCGTGTCGCGTTCGGCCTCGCGCACCTTTTGAAAGATCACCTGCTTGGCCATCTGCGCGGCGATGCGCCCCAGCACCTCCGTCGGCTTGTAGTAGCGAATCTCCCCGCCCACCTCGACCTCCGGCGCCAGCGCGCGCGCGTCGTCCAGCGTGATCTGGTTGATCTCGTCTTCCACCTCTTCCGGCGTTTCCACGACAGTCTTGTAGGCATACGCGCGAATCTCGCCCGTTTCCTTGTCCAGCTCGGCGCGCATGTTTTCCTGCGTCTTGTAGAACTTGCGCGTGGCCAGCGCGATCGCGTCTTCCACCGCGCCCACCACGATCTCCGGCTGAATGCCCTTGTCGCGGCTCAGTGTTTCTATGCTTTGATACAGCGGACTTGCCATCGTTTCAAACCCTTTCCTGCCCGCGCGCTCGCCCGTTCAGAACTCAGGCACCAGCTGCGCTTTTTCTATATTGCTCAACTCAATCTCAACGGCTCCGCCTGCTTGCACCGCGCCGCTCTTCTTTTTGCCCTTCGGGGCCGGCGTGTGAAGCACCAACCTGTCGCCGCTTACCACACCCAGGTGCCCCAGCCAGTGCCGGTTGCCCCCGACCGGCGCAAACAGCTGCAGCTTGCACAGCTGCCCGGCAAACCGCGCAAACTCCCCCGCCGTGCGCAGCTTCCGGTCCAAACCCGGCGAGCTCACCTCCAGCATGTACTCGGTGCCGGGCACCAGGTCTTCCACGTCCAGAACCGTCCCAAAATCCCGCGCAAACCGCTCGCAGTCCCCATGAGTGATGCCCGAAAGCTGCGCCACCGGCACCCCGCTCGGCAGCTCCCGCAGGTACGCCAGCTCATCCTCCTCCGCACTCAGCCCGGCGGCCTCCCCGGCCTCCACCAGGTCCAGCACGATGGCTCCGCTCCCCTCCGGGTCGCGTGCATCCGGCTCGCGATCGCCCGAGGCCGGCGCCGCCGCACGCATCGCTCCCAGCCGCTGTTCCAGCGCCGCGCGTCCAGCTGCATTGCGTTCCAGAAACACCCGCAGCGTCCGGTGCTTGCCCCCGCCGCCGGCAAACTCGAGATCCACGATCTCCAGACCATGCGACCCAGCCACCCGGTCCGCCAGCGCACGGATTTGCTCGTTCACACTGCTCATGCGACCTTGCCGCTCAAAAACTTTACCCCAAAGAAAAAGTGGGCTTTCGCCCACTCCCCTGTGCCGCCCGCAGGCCGCGCAGGGAGCGTACACCGGATCGTTTCTTCCTTAAGCATACGCCGGGACGCGGCGGACGGGCAAACGCCCGCTCGCAGCCCGGACACTCAGGCCGGCGGCTTTCTTTCCCGGTCAAAGATCTCCGCCAGGGTATGGATCGACTCCGCCGAGCGCCGCAGCGAGAACCGCTGCTGAAAGGCCGCCTCAGCCGCCGCTGCCATCGCCCCTCGCTCCCCGTCCGGCATCTCCAGCCACCGCCGCAGCAGCTGCGCCGTTCCTTCCGCTGTGTCCGGCTCCACCAGCCCCACGCCCGCTTCCAGGATCTCCTGCCAGATATTGACCTGGTTCGAAATCAACACGGGCGTGCCGCAAGCCAGCGCCTCGGCTACCACGATGCCGAAATTCTCCTGGTGCGACGGCAGGCAAAAAGCCTCCGCCGCTCGAAACGCCCCGTACTTTGCCGCCCCTTGCAGCATGCCGGGCCAGAACACCCGAGAGCCGATGCCGAGCCGGGCCGCCTGCGCCTGCAATCCCGCCTGCAGTCCCACCTGGTCCGGCCCGGCGATCACCAGGTCTACCTCCGCGTGGCTTGCTGCCACCCCCGCAAAGGCCTGCAGCAGCAGGTCGCAGCCCTTTTTCTGGTGAATCCGTGACAGAAACAGCAGAAAACGCCGCCTCCGCAGCTGTGGCACAACCCGGAAAAAAGCCTCGCGCTGGTCATCCGGGTCGCCTTCCGGCCGGTTGGTCCCGTAGGGCACCACCACGCTGGTCCAGCGGTTGGGGCGAAAGCTCGCAAGCGCTAGGTCCCGCTCCAGCTCGCTGGTAAACAGTACCGCCGAGGCCCCACTCAGGATCCGGTACTGCAGCGGCCAGTACAGCATTTTCTTCAGGTGCTTCAGCGGGTAGCGTTTCTTGAAAAACACGTCCAGCGCCCCATGGGTAAACACCGCATAGGGCACCCGCGCATGCAGCGCCGCCAGCCACGCCGCCACCGCCGGAAACAGCCAAACGTTGTTGATGACGATCAGGTCAAAGCGCCCCGCGTTGGCACGCAGCCATCGCAGCAGGGCTCGTGAAAACCCGTAACCGGACCGGCCCGGACCCAGGGCATGCACGGTGAAGCGGCATTCTTTCAAATACGGGGCGTCGGGCCGGTCCAGCGTCGCCACCTCCAGCGTGTCGCCGATCGCCAGGTAGTTGGCCGCCAGCTGCCGCAGCATCTCCGGCGGGCCGCCCTCAGCCGGCGCCAGGCGCGCGATCACATGCAGTACGCGGAGCGGTTTGCCCCAGGGCGCTGCCCTGCCAGGCTCTTCAAACCGCTGCAGCAGCGCGTCCTGAAGCGTACCCTGAAGCACCTTCCGGTCGGCTCCGTTGCGCCCTGCACCCACCCACGTCGATTTCCAGCCCCGCAGTTGCACAGAACCCCTCTCGGCCAGGAATGTGTCACGCCGGGCCAGGTCTCTCGGCAAGGCTGAACTCACCCCGCCGGCCGCCAGCCGCCAGGCCATCCACTTGGGAGCGGGTTCCCTATCTCAGGACACCCGGTTGCATCCTCGCCTCCGGGTGTCCCGTCCTGCAAACATGTGCTAGACGGAAAGGCTGGGTGGAAGTTTCACGGGATCGGCGTGACCGGTACCCGCCCAACCTGAAGCCATGCTGAAGACCATACCATTTTCACCGTCCATTCATACTGAATCTTCCCTGAAACAGCGAAGCGCCCTGTTTTCAGGGCACAAGCTCGGTTGCCGCCGCATAACTCAGCTGGTGAATGGCCAGCCACGTCGACCCATACGCCTGCAAAGCATTGGCGGTGGTCTGCCGCGAGTCCCGCAGCGCATCCAGGTAGTCGATCAGCGCGATGCCCCCGTGCTCATACGCGAACTGCGCGATCCCAAGCACGTCGCCTGCTTCGTCCAGGTAGTGCGCCGTGTACCGCGCGGCCAGCGCCGACGACTCCGTGTACCCGATCCAGGCCTGGTCCACGTCCGACAGCACCTGGTTTTTCGCCGCAACCACCGCGAACCGGCTGGCCTGCGCCGCGTACTCGCTGGTCTTCTTGTTGCCCTGGTTGCGGTCGAAGATGCGAATCGGAATATTGAGGTTAAAGCCGGCCGAGTTATAGGTGCCGCTGCGGTCGTACTCGCCTTCCAGCGTCGGGTCGGCGGTTCCGTTGGCGTACGCCAAATGCACATTGGCATCGGCCACCGCGACCCCGGCCAGCGCGGCCTGGTAATCGGGCCGCGCGGCAAGCGCTTTCGCATCCAGCCCGGCAAGATCCAGCGGCAGGGCGGGTGGCACGATGTCCCCGGCGATATCGAAATCCGGCTTCGGACTTTCAGTGCCGATCAGCGTCTGCATCTGGTCGCTCGCCTGTCGCAGGTTGATCGCAGCCTGCGAACGATCGCTTTCAAACTGGGCCAGCTGCAGGTCCAGCCGCTCATAGTCGAGCTTGCCGATATCCCCTGCCTGGTAGCGATCCCGGTTGATCGCCACCTCGCGGCGGAAGTCGCGCAGGTTCGCGTCGCCCAGCGTCAGGGCCGTCTTTGCCAGCAGCATCGCCACAAACGCCTGCTTCACCGCCAGCTCCACCCCCCTCTGCTGATCGCGCAGCTGCGCCTCGTTCTGTGCCGTCGTGGCACGCGCGTCATCGAGCCGCCAGCGGCGCTTCTGCCCGCGCTCAAACAGTCGCGACACCTGTACGGCATATGCGTAGGGGTTTGAGGCGCCCTCCGCCGGCAGCGAAACGTTGCTGCCGTTGAGGCCGAAGTTCGGGTTCGCCCGTACCCCGGCCTGGATCTCCTGCGCGCGCGTCGCGTCCAGGTTGCGCCGGGCCTCCAGCAGCGTCGGGTTTTGCGCGCGCGCCAGGGTCAGCACCTGCCCCAGCGTCAACGCGCCCGGCTTTGCAGGCGTGCTCCGGCGCGGGTCGGGCGGCGCCGGGGGCGGCGGCTCAATCTGCTGCAAACCGCCCGGGTCCGGGCCCAGCTTGTGCGGCGGGGGGGCCGGCGGCAGGCTTTGTGCCAAGGCTGCTGCCGAGCAAAGCAGAGGGAGCCACAGGCCAAGCCGCCTGCGCCGCCCGCGGCCGGCCCGTGGCGTATGCTCGACGAGCTTGGAATCACGCCCCATCAAACTTCCATCTCCGGCCGCTTCGCCGGCAGCCGGTCCCCCGGCCTCGCGATCCAGACATACAAGGTCGGCAGCAGAAACACACTCAGCAACAACGCCCCGATCAGCCCCCCCACAATCACGATCGCAAACGGCCGCTGCGAATCCGACCCGATCCCGTGCGAGGTCGCCGCCGGCAGCAGCCCGAGGGTCGCCACCAGCATCGTCATCATGATCGGCCGCAAACGCAGCACCGCACCTTCAATCGCCGCTTCTTCCGGACTGTGGCCGTTGACCCGAAGCTGGTTGATGTACTCGAGCATGATCACGCCCGTCTGCACCGACACCCCAAACAACGCCAGAAAACCTACCCCCGACGACACCGAAAAGTGCGTGCCCGTCAGAAGCAGCGCCAGCATGCCGCCAAACGGCGCCATGGCCACATTGCCCATAATCAGCAGCGCCCACTTGAACGACCCAAACATGGTGTACAGGATCAACAGAATGGCAAAAATGGTGACGGGCACGATCAGGGCCAGGCGCCTCATCGCACGCTTTTCGCTTTGGTACTCGCCGGCCCACTCCACCTTGTAGCCCTGGGGCAGCTTCACCTCGCGATCCACCGTGCGGATCGCTTCTTCCACCGTTGAGCCCAGGTCGCGCCCACGCACACTGTACTTCACCGGCACATACCGGATACCGCCCTCACGGTAGATCTCCTCCGCGCCGTCCTGCACCTTGACCGTGCTTAGCTGCGCCAGCGAAACCCGCTCCCCGGTCGAGGAAACAAGGCGTATCCGGTCCAGCGCCTCTTCCGTGTCCCGATATTTCGCCTGGTAGCGCATGGTCAGGTCGTACCGGGCCTCGCCGCGCAGCACCTGCGTCAGGGGGGCTGCGCCCACCGCATTTGTAAGCGCATCCTGGATATCGGAAACATTGATCCCGTAGCGGGCCGCGGCCTCGCGATTAACGATGTAGTTCAGGTTGGGCTGGCCGATCACCCGAAAAAGCCCCAAATCGGCCACCCCACGGACGCGGCTCATCACCCCGATCACCTCATCGCCCAGCTTTTCCAGGGTTTGGAGGTCGTCGCCGTAGATCTTGACCGACAGCTCCCCTTTCACACCGCTGACCGCTTCTTCCACGTTGTCGGAAATCGGCTGGGAAAAATTCCAGATCACGCCCGGCATCACCTCCAGCTGCCGGTCCATCGCGGCAATCAGGGTTTCCTTGTCCTGGTGGAAGACCGGCCGCCACTGCGCCTTCGGCTTCAGGTCCACAAAATACTCTGTGTTGAAGAAGCCGGTCACGTCGCTGGCATCGTCCGGCCGGCCGACCTGGCTGACCACGTCGTTCACCTCGGGAAATGTCGCCAGGATCAGGCGCGCGCGGTTTGTGATGCCGACTCCTTCATCCGGTCCTGTTGACGGGGCAAGTGTGCCGCGCACCCAGATCGAACCCTCGTCCAGATGGGGCAGGAACTCGGACCCGATCGAATCCGTACTGCCGAGAAAGATCGTGCCTGCCAGCACGCAGGCAGCCACACCGACCGTGACCACCCGGTGCTCAATGGCCCAGGTCGCCGCCCGGCGGTAGCGTGCAATCAGCCAGATCAGCACCGGGTTGTCCCACTCATTGGTCCCTTTCGGAAACAAAAAGCTCGACAGCATGGGAGCGATCAGCATGGAAAACATCAGGGCACCCAGCAGCGCAAAAGCCACGGTAAAGGCCATCGGACGAAACAAGCGTCCCTCGACCGACTGCAGGGTGAAGATAGGGAGGTAAGCCGTGATGATGATTCCGATCGCGTAGAACACCGGCCGCTGCACCTCGTGCGCAGCTTCGCGGATCGCGTCGATCGGGCGCTTGTTGGGGTCCCTGTTATGGCCGAGATGCCGCACAATGTTCTCGACCATGACCACGGCGCCGTCGACCACCATGCCGAAGTCAAGCGCGCCCAGCGACAGGAGGTTGGCCGGCACATGCGACAGATCCAGCAGGATGGAAGCGAACAGGAGCGCAAAGGGAATGGTGAGCGAAACAATAAACGCGCCGCGCACATTGCCGAGAAAAAGAAACAGGATCACCACCACCAGCACAATGCCTTCGGTCAGGTTGTGCAGCACCGTGTGCGTTGTGAAGTGCAGCAGCTCCGAGCGATCCAGAAACGGCACCACCTTTACGCCCTTGGGCAGAATGCGCCGGTTCAGCTCATCGGTCTTTGCATGCACACCGACCAGGGTCGAGTCGGAGTTGTCGCCCTTTTGCAGCAACACCGTGCCCTCGACGGTGTCCGGGTTGTTGAACAAAACGCCGTCGGGCCTCCGCACCGTCTTGCCGATCTGGCCCAGCCGGATCTTGGCTCCCTGGCTTACGCTCCCAATATCCCGGATGTGCAGCGCCGTGCCGGCTTTGGTCAGCAGCAGCGTGTTCTCGATATCGCGGATGTTCCGGTAAAGACCCACTCCGACGACGTTGATCTGCTGCGCGCCCTCCTGGATAAACGAGCCGCCCGCGTCTGTGTTGTTGCTTTGGAGTTGCTGCTCCACCTGCGCGATGGTCAGGCCATAAGCGATCAGCTTGTCCGGGTCCAGGTGGACCTGGTACTCGCGCGTCTGGCCGCCAAAGCTCGAATCGTCCACCACCCCCGGCACAGACCGGTACTGCTTCACCAGCGTCCAGTCCTGGATCGACTTTTCTTCCATGTTGTCGTAGGCCGGGTTGGTGCTTTCAACCGTGTACCAGTAGATCTGTCCGACCGGGCTCCAGTCCGTCCCGATCTGGGGTTGCAGGCCGTTCGGCAGGGTCACCTGCGACAAGCGCTCCAACACCTTTTCGCGGTTCCAGTCGTTCACCGACGCGTCGTCAAAGACCATGTTCAGCGCCGACAGGCCGGCGAGCGAGGTCGAGCGCAGCGCGGACATGTGCGGAATGCCGGCCATGGCAATCTCAAGCGGCACCGTCACCTGCTGCTCCACCTCCTCTGCGGCGCGGCCCGGCCACTGCGTGATCACGGTGACGTAGTTGTTCGCCACATCCGGGTACGCCTCCACCGGCAGGTTATGGAAGGAAACGATGCCCCAGGCGAACAGCAGCACCGCCACGATCAGAATGATCAGGCGATTGCTCAAAGCGAAATCAACAATGCCGCGAATCATCGTGGGCACCGCCGGGGCCGCGCTGCCTGGGGGGCGCCGGGGGCAGCAGGCACGACCTGGCCGGGCAATCTACACCTGGCAAACCGCGGGTTCACTGTGCCGCCGTGTTCTGCAGCTCGAGCGCGTTGCGCACCACCTGCTGGCCGGCCGCGATGCCGCTCCTGACCTCCTGGAGACCGCCCGGCAGCATGTCGCCTCCTTCCACGCCGACACGCCGAAACTGTCCGTTCCCCACCGGTTCATACACCCAGTCGCGGTCATGGAGATGCAGCACCGCGGTGGCCGGCACACTGGCGTGCATCTCGGGCAGACGCCCATAAAAGGTAGCCGTTGCAAACATGCCGATCCGCATAAAAAAGCCCGGGTTGGGCACCTGCACACGCACAATGCCCGTGCGCAGCGTGGGATCAAGCACCGCCCCAACCTCGCCGATCACCCCCTTGATCAAGCGGTCCGGAAATGCGCTCAGGCGAATATCGGCGGTTTGCCCAAGGTGCACTTTCGCCAGGTCGTTCTCATAAACGTTGCACAAAATCCACACGTGCGACAGATCGGCGATCACAAAGGCATTGGGTGTGCCGGAGATGCCGTTGCCGGCACCTGAAGCCACGGTTACGTTCTGCTGGATAATAAAGCCCGACGCGGGCGCGAGCACCTTGATGGTGGCCCCCGGATGCTTCGGGTCCACCCCCAGCACCCGCAGCTGCTCTTCGGCCGCATGGAGGTCCGCTGCGGCGTCGTCCTCGGCGTCCTGCGCGATATCGAGCTGCCCCTTGGCGATCGCGCCCTTGCCGTACAGCAGCTGGTCGCGCTCCAGCACCGTGCGCGCCAGCCGCTCATCGTTCACCGCTTTCAGGTACTGGTCAAAGGCATTGCTTACATCCGTGCTTTGCACCTCCAGCACCAGCTGCCCCTTGTGCACGTAATCGCCCAGCCGTACATGGGTCGCCACCACGCGGCCGTTTGCAAGCGAAATCACCGGGATCTCGCGGGAAACATCCGGCGTCACCTGCCCGGTGACGGACAGCGTCGAAACCGCCTGGTAGCTACCCGCGGCAACCGTCGGAAACAGCTCCGGGCGGTCCAGGTGCACCAGCGACGCGTCGCCGGCCGGCACCACGGCCTTGGGAGGCGGCGGGGCTTCAGCCCCTGGTTGCGGCGCTTTTTCACTGCAGCCGACGAGGAGAAAAACCAACCCCAGCCCTGCCGCGCCCAGCATTCTTTCTAGCGTTTGAAGCAGATGGAAGCTCCCTGGCAGTGCCGCCCGGCATTCCGGGCTGTATTCTTCAACGGTTCACGGCAATGCTGCCATGACCCAGTCTATCCGCGCCCGCGCTCCGGACCGCCTATCTTTAGATGAAACCGGCGACATGGCCGGGGCAAGGTGTAGTCCCATGGAGTGGACGCCCCGCCACGCTGAAAGTTTTCTCGCATGGGGAACCCGCCTCCAGAAAGCTGAAATATCTTTCGATCATCGCGCACCGCACCCATCTCCAAAAGCCTGATACTGCGAAAGCAGCTGCCCAGTCAAAAGGGGGCGCGCGCTCCCATGACTGCCGCTTCCACCCCACCGGCCCCGCTCTATGCCCGCCTGCGAAACCGGCTTCGCAACGGGCTTCCAACCGGGCCCGGAGTGGGAAGCCGCGCCCGGGGCGGTTTTGCATTTCCACTCGGCACCCTCCTCCGTGTTCTGCTGCAAGCCTCCGCGCTGGTCGCCGCCATCGCCGTGCTTGACGTCCTGGTCTCCGATGCCGTTCCGCTCGGCTGGCTGTACCTGCTGCCCATGGCCCTGGCGGCCACCGTTCTGCCCCGGCTGCCGCTGCTGCTGCTGGCCATTGCTTGCACCGCGCTCGCCGAGTGCTTTGACGGCTACCGCTGGGATTGGCTGTCGGGCGCCCCCCGCGACATGCTTTACCTCAGCGCCTTTGCCGGTGCCGCCTTGTTTGTTCATGGAGCCGTCCGCAGCCGCCGCCTCGCCGCGCAGCACCTCCACGTCGTCGAAGGGGAGATGGCCGCCCGCCGCGACGCGGAAGAACAGCTGCGCGTCCTGGTTGAAAACAGCCCCATGGCCGTCTTTACCGCCGATGCCGGCGGCCGCGTGCTGCTGAGCAACGAAGCCGCCGACCGGCTGTTCGCGCTGGACCGCGGCGCGCTGACCGGGCAGTCCTTTGCGCCGTTTCTGCCCCCGCTGCTTGATCTGCCCAGCTTGCGCTCCCAGGCCCCGCGCGCGCCGGCCTTTCACACCGCCATGCAGTGCCGCGGGCACCGCGCCAACGGCGAAATCTTCCAGGCCGATGTTTGGTTTTCCACCTACAGCACCGGCAACGGCCCCCGCCTCGCCGTCTTTGTCGCCGACTCGTCCGAAGACCTGCGCGACCGCGAAGAAGCCTCCCTCCACCAGCTGCTCACCGGCTCCCGCATCCTGGTCGGCGCGGTTTCGCACGAGGTCCGCAATGTATGCGCCGCCATCGCCGTGGTCCACGAAAACCTCCGCCGCTCCGGTGTGCTGGCAGACTCCAAGGACTTCCAGGCCCTTGGCACGCTGGTGCTCGCGCTGGAACGCATCGCCTCGGTGGAGCTGCGCGAAACCGCCCACCAGCGCGCCGCCATTGACCTGCTTTCTCTTCTCGAAGAAGTCCAGATTGTGATCGCCTCGGCCCTGCGCGAGGACGAAATCACGCTGCTGTGGGACGTGCCGCGCAAGCTGCCGCCCGTGTGGGCCGACCGCCAAAGCCTCCTCCAGGTGCTGCTGAACCTGTTTAAAAACAGCCGGCACGCGCTTGAAAATCACGGGTCCCCACGCCTCATCACGCTGCGCGCCGTTCCCTGCCCGGGCCGCGTTGCGGTCACTGTTTCCGACTCGGGCCCTGGCGTTCCCTACCCGGAGTTTCTGTTTAAACCCTTTCAACAGCAGGCCCGGGCCGCCGGGCTGGGGCTCTATCTGTCGCGCGCGCTCATGCGCTCCTTCGGCGGCGACCTCCACTACCAGCCCGGCGGGCCCGGCGCCGCCTTTTTGATCGAGATCCCCACTGTCGCCGCCCCCTCAAAAAACAAAGGGGAGCCCACTCCATGAGCCCGCCGATCCGCCTGCTGCTGCTCGACGACCACAGCTTGTTTCGCGAAGGGCTCAGCCGTCTCCTGGCCGACGAGCCCGACTTCGTAGTCGTCGCCCACTGCGGCTCGGCCGAAGACGCGCTTGCTTCCCTGGCGAACGGCCCCGCTCCCGACCTCATCCTGCTCGACTTCGACCTCGGCGAAGAAAACGGCCTTGCATTTCTGGACACGGCGCGCGCCCGCGGCTTCAGGGGCAAGGTGCTCCTGGTCACCGCCGGGATGAGCCCCGGCGACCAGGTCCGGGCGCTTGAGGCCGGCGCCTCCGGCCTGTTCCTCAAGCACTCCCCGCCCACCGAGCTGGTTCGCGCCATCCGCGCTGCCATTGGCGGCGAAGCCCTGCTTTCCGCGGCTGCCGTGGCGCTCTTGCTTGAAACCGCGCGTGCCGAGGAGGCCCGCCGCGCCCCGCCGTTTACCCTTTCCCCTCGTGAGCGCGCCGTACTTCGCGGCGTCTTCGCCGGCCTTGCCAACAAGGAGATCGCCGCGCAGCTCGACATCTCCGAGGGCTACGTCAAGGCCGTGCTCCAGCAGCTGTTCGGCAAAACCGGCGTCCGCACCCGCGCCCAGCTCGTCCGCATCGCGCTGGAACACCACCTCGACACCGCGCCGCCGTCCGAAGGCTGAAGCAAGCCCGGGCCCGAGTCCAGCCCGAGTCCGGCCCGAGTCCAGCCCGGAGGTCGAAAGATAGCCTGCCCCGGTGCCCCCCGGCAGACGCACCCCGCAACTTGAGGGTAGAATGGGGGTTTGTCAAAGGGGCAGGCGCCGTGCCCCGTCGATACCACGCTGTCCGCAAAGCAAGAGTCAGAGGATTATGCCCGAGTCGATCGAGGACCGCGTTTTACGCGTCATTGCCACTACCAAACGGGTTCCACTGGAAACCGTAAAGCCCGACAGTACCTTTGAGTCGCTGGGCATCGACTCACTGGACCGTCTCAATATCCTGTTCGATCTGGAAAGCGAGTTCGACATCGAAATAGACGACGAGGACGCCAAGCAGGTTTCCAGCATCCCGCAGATGGTGGAGGGTGTTTCTCTTCTGGTCGAGGCTAAAGTCAAGGGCGAACCCGCGCCGCATTTCCCTCGAACGACATCCGCGAGTGGGGTGGTCCCTCCCAAGGCAGGGGCATAGATGGCCCATCCGCACCGCGTGGTCGTTACCGGCATCGGCGTGATCAGTGCACTGGGTCACGACGCCCCGGCCTTTTGGAACTCCCTGCTCGGCTGCCGCTCCGGCATCGGTCCCATCAATCAGTCGCTCAACCGGGTCGAAGCCGCGCCGCTGCGCCTTGTCAACGTCGCCGAGGTCCGCGACTACAACCCTGACTGCTTTTTTGAGGCGCGGGAGCTGTCCTTTATGGACCGTTTCGCCCAGTTTGCCGTGCTCCCCGCCGCCGAAGCCATCCGCCAGTCCGGCATCGAGTGGACCGAGGACCTCCGGGACCGCACCGCCGTCGTCACCGGCTCCTGCATGGGCGGCCGCGGGGCCGAGGAAAACGGCTACTGGGAGCTGTTTCACAACCACCGCACCCGCGTTCATCCCCTCACCATCCCGCTGGGCATGAGCAACGCCGGTGCCAGCCACATCTCCATGCGCTGGGGCCTCCAGGGCCCGGCCTACACGGTCTCCACTGCCTGCGCCTCCTCCGCCCACGCCATCGGCCAGGCTTTTCAGATGGTGCGTGCCGGCCTCGCTCCCGCGGCCATCGCCGGGGGCAGCGAAGCCCCTCTTTTTTTGGGCGGCATGAAGGCCTGGGAGGCCATGCGGGTCATCAGCCGCGACACCTGCCGGCCCTTTTCCGGCGACCGGAGCGGGCTGATCATCGGTGAAGGCGGGGCCATGCTCGTGCTCGAGCCGCTCGAGGCCGCGCTCGCCCGCGGCGCGCGCCCCCTGGCCGAGATTGTTGGTTTCGGGGCCACTGCCGACGCCGGCCACATCACCCAGCCCACCTTCAGCGGTCCCGCGCGCGCCATGCAAAAAGCGCTTGACGACGGCGGCCTCGCTCCCGAAGAAATCGGCTACATCAACGCCCACGGCACCGCGACCGAAGCCAACGACAGGACGGAAACCGAGGCGATCCACGCGGTCTTCGGCGCCCACGCCCGACAACTGCCGGTTTCCTCCACCAAGTCCATGCACGGCCATACTCTGGGCGCGGCCGGCGCCGTGGAAGCGGTGGCCACCATCCTCGCGCTCAAGGAAAAGACGCTGCCGCCGACCGCGAACTTCAACCGGCCCGACCCCTCCTGCAACCTGGACGTCATCCCCAATGCCGCGCGCGATGGGCAGCCCGGCGCCGCACTTTCCAACTCCTTCGCCTTTGGCGGTCTCAACGCCGTGCTCGCCTTTAAAGCCTGGCCGGGCTAGGCCACCGGCGAAAGGGCCCAGCGCCTAAAAGGCCTCCTGCGGCCGTCCATTGTTATCCTCCGGCCTCATACTGGAAGCCGTTTCCAATTGACCCCTTTCAACCAGCCGCTTACCCTCCATCACTTACCCTTTGCTCCGGTCCGTAAACCGGTAAAACAAGGACTGCTTCGCGACCGGCGCGGCCATCTCGTTCAGGCCGGCCATCTCCTTTTGCGACAGCGGCGTGAAATCCCGGGCGATCTGCACGTTCTCCTCCAGCTGCGCGATGTTGTCGCAGCCCACAATCACCGTGCTTACCGGGTGCGTCAGCGTAAAGCGCATCGCCTGCTGCATCGTCATCACGCCCGGTCGCGTCGCGATCGCCGAGCCCTCCCACATATGCTGCTGCGCTTCCACCGGCGGCGGCGTCCAGCTCGACAGCAGCCGCCCGCGCGACGGCACCTTCATGCCGACGATGCCCATTTGCTTTTCCACCGCCAGCGGCAACAGCTCGTCCGTGAAGCTGTGAATGTGCGAGTCGGCCGCGTTCATCGACATCAGAATCGTATCGAACGGGTGCCGGTTGATCGTGTCGATCAGTGCCTCGGGCCGGTAATGGCCCGTCACGCCCAGAAAACGCACGACCTTCTGATCCTGCATCTCCAGCAACGCTTCCATCGCGCCGCCCTTTGCAAAGATTTTGTCCACATCCTCCGGCAGGCCTACGTCATGCAGCTGCCACAGGTCCACGTGGTCGGTGTTCAGCAGCTGGAGCGAGCGCTCGATCATCCTCAGGGAGCCGTCGCGGGTCCGCTCCTTCGTTTTGGTCGCAAGAAACGCCTCCGAGCGGCGCGTCTTCATCACCCGGCCCACATACTGCTCGCTCCACCGGTCCGGGCCGCCGTAGATCGACGAGGTGTCGATGTAGTTCACGCCCAGGTCGAGCGCGCGCTCGATAATCGGCACCGCCACGTCGAAGTTGTTGAATTTTTCGATCGCCGCCTGCCCGCCGAGTGAAAAAATCCCGACCTTGTAGCCGGTTTTGCCCAGGTTGCGCGTCGGCATGGCCGCTGAGGTCCGCTCGTTGCTTGGAAGGACCGGCAGCGCGGCATGCGCCGCAGCCGTGGTGGCGGCCTGCGCACCGGTTGCCAAAAGCCCGGCGGCGATCGCGCCACCTGTCTTCAAAACCGTCCGTCGGCTGGGAGAGTTGGGGTTCGGCTTCATGCATTCGCTCCTGGAATCGAGTCATGCAGCGATCGCAATACCCGGCCGCGATATTGTCCTGCAATCAGTCGAGCTTACACCCGCAGCAAGCCCCGCTGGCCTCCATCAAAGCCGCGTCGGCGCGAAACGAAGCCGGCTGGACCGGATCGAGCCGGAGGGAAGACCCAGCCCGGCCGGATGATCAAACCCGTACTGTCCCGGCCGACCGCGCAATCCCCTCCTCAAGTCCAACACGCGGAGCCCAGCCGAGCTCCCTTTGGGCCTTCGCCGTCCCGTACTGCTGGTCGCGGCCCAGCAGAAAAACCGCATGCCGCGTCAGCAACGGACGCCCCGGCAGGCCAAAACGGTGCGGCAGCTCGCTCGCCCCGGCCAGTGCCATGGCCGCGCCAAACGGCAGGCTCAGCCACGGCTCCGGCAGGCGGAGCGCCCGCGCCAGCGCAACGGTGTACGCCCGCCAGGTCACCCCGTCCAGGCTGCTCAGGTTGTAGCACTGACCTAGCGCCTCCGGCACCACGGCGGCCCGCGTCATCGCCGCGCACACGTCGTCTACAAACACAAAGCCGCCCGGCGCGCGACCGCTGTCCACCAGCAGCATCAGCCGCTGCTTCAACATCGCCACGACATCGCTCACAAACGCCTTGCCGCCGGGGCCATAGATACTCGCCGGGCGCACCACCGTCACCGGCAGCCCCGCCCCTGCGGCTGCCCACACCAGCTCCTCCCCGCGCAGCTTCGTTCGGTTGTACGGCAGGCCTGTATCGTAGAGCGGCATCGCTTCGTCCTCCGCCTGCTCCGGGTAGCCGTACACGTCCGTCGTGCTCACATGAACAAATCGTTGAAGCACCGGCAAGGTGCGTGCAAGCTCCAGCATCGTCCGCACATGGCCGACATTGCTGTCCTCAAACTCGCGAACCGGGGCCCAATCCGTCGAGCAGCCCGCGCAGTGAAACACATGCGTGACCGTTCGAAGCTCGTCGAACTGTTCGACATCTATCGAAGCGTCAGAACGTAAAACGGAGACGCCCGGCCAATCCGGAACCCGCGACGAGAGACGGGCCAGCACAGCGACCCTCCAGCCTTCTTGCAGCAGAAGGGCGACCAGCCGGCCGCCCAGAAACCCGCTCGCTCCCGTCACCAGAGCCTTGCCCGGCAACTACGCGTCTCGCATCGTCGCAAACACATCGAGCGCATACTGCAGCTGTGCCTCCGTATGCGCCGCTGTCACACACAGCCGCAGCCGCGAGGTGCCCTGTGCCACCGCCGGAAACGTCACGGGCGAGGTCAGCACACCGTGATTGCGCAGCTCGCGCGCAAACAAGGCCGTGCGCGCGTCGTCGTACAGCATCAACGGAATGACCGCGGTCTCGGAAAGCCCCGTATCGAAGCCCAGTGACTTCAACCCGCCGCGCAAAAAGTCGGCATTGGCCCGGATCCGGTCTACCCGCTCAGGCTCCGCCTCCACAATGCGAATGGCCGCGCGCACCGCTGCCGCCGAAGGCGCGGGCATGGCGCCTGAAAAGATAAACGGCGCCGAGGCATGCTGCAGAAAGATCATCAGCTCGCGCGAGCCGGCCACAAAGCCGCCGCCCGAGGGAATCGCCTTTGCCAGCGAGCCCGTCCAAATGTCGACATCGCTCGTGTCCACGCCCCAGTGCTCGTCCGTGCCGCGCCCGCCCGCGCCCAACACACCGGTCGCATGTGACTCGTCCATCAGCAGAAAGCAGCCGAACTCCTTCTTGATGGCAATCAGCTCGGGCAGACAACAGATATCGCCGTCCATCGAAAACACGCCGTCCGAGATGATCAACGTCCGGTTTGCCTGCGGACCATTTTTGATCTCGTGGCGCAGCGAATCGGGGTTGTTGTGCTCAAAGCGCTGTACCTGGACACCCGCCAGGCGGCAGGCGTCCATCAGGCTGCGATGCGACAGGGCATCGGCAATCACCCGGTCGGCTGGGCCGAACAGCGACGAGATCACCGCCAGATTCGCGACGTAGCCCGAGGTAAACGTCAGCGCGGCCTCGGTGCCTTTGAAACGGGCGATCGCCTCCTCGGTTTCCCGGTGCAGCTCAAGCGTGCCGGTCAGCAGGCGGACGCCGCCCGTGCCCGTACCGTAGCGCCGGATCGCCTCGATCGCGGCCGCGTCGACCCGCAGGTCGCCGATCAGGCCCAGGTAGTCGTAGCTCGAGAGCATCAACATCTCGTGCCCGTCGGTTTCCACGCAAGGTCCGGTTTTCCTCGTCAGCGGCGCTTGAAATGGGTATGCATCGACCGAGCAGGCCAGCGCCGCGTTTTCAAACAAGCGCCGCGCCCGGGCATCGAGCAGGTCCTGCTTCTTGAAGCTCCAGGTGCGGCCTTCGGAAAAATAGCCGTCAAAGATCTCGCCGGAAGACGAGCGGAAGTGCTTGCGGGTCGCGGCCTCGGGGGCTGCCGCCGGAGCGGCTTCGGACAGTGTCTTCATCGGGAAACTCGAGGTGGAGCAGGGTTAGGGTGAGTTTAGCGGAAGAAAACGGGGAAAGCGAGGTGCTGAAGCCCTCTTATGGGGTGACATTCCTCGTTTCCGAGCGCACAAGCAGCATGCCGGCTCCGCAAAACGCAAGCCCCACCAGTAAAAACACCAGGTCCCACAAAAAGTGGTTGCCGTTCTGGTACACGTGGTGAACCCCGAGGATATCGTGGTCGATCACGCCCTCGACCACATTGAACAAGCCCCAGCCCAGCAGCACGGAGCCCCAAAAGGCTGCCGGTCCGGGAACCCTGCCTGTCCGCCGTGCCGTGTTCCACAACAGCACAATGCCCGCGCCGGTCACCGTCCAGGTCAACGCATGGAACAGCCCGTCCCAGAACATATTGACCTGCTCATTCTGAAGGCTATTGCGTGGCACCACGTTCGACAACATGTTGTGCAGCTGCAGGATCTGGTGAAACAGGATGCCGTCCACAAAGCCGCCCATGCCGATGCCAAGCAGGATCGCGGCGAGCACGCCCGATCGACGGGGCTTCACGCTTCCTCTCCGGACGGGCCCTCAAGCCGGCGGCTCAGCCCGAGCGCCGCGCCCACGAGCACGGGGAACGGAACCGCAACGGCCGCGAGCACCAGGGGTAGATGGCCGGACCACAGTGCATGGCGCAGCCCGTGCGCGGCCGGTGACCCACACGCGACACACGCCCACGCCGGCGATGCACAGAAAAGGACGGACGCTGCGGCAAACCATCGCGTGGGAGCTGTCATGGGGGCCGACTTTCTTGCTGCAACCTGAGCGGGGCCTGAGCGCGCTCTTGGCAGGATGAGATCGGCAATGGCAGCCGTTTGTGCTCCGCCAAGTATAGCGAGGGCGGCGGATCCTTCCCAGATGGTGGAGGAGATCGCCCCCCGATGCCGCCGTTCGCTTTGCAGGGTCGCGGTACGGCGTCAGCCCATGTGGAGCTTTACCGCAGCAGGTGCTTCTTTAAGAAGTCGACAGACGCGCTGACCCAGGGTCCGGGATCCACCCCTTTCAACTCATGCTCCGCTCCGGGCACGATCATGAGCTCCGTCTCGGTGCCTGCCTCACGCAGCGCCTGGTGGAGTGTCTGGCTTTGCAACGGCGGCGTCGTGTGGTCGCTGTCGCCGTGCACAAACTGCAAGGGTGCCGCCCCTCCGTTGACCCAGGCGAACGGGCTCGCTCGCCGGGCGGCCTCCGGGTCGTCGTCGATCGCCACCCCGATGAGGCGAGACCCCGGCGAGCCGGCGGCTCCGTAGCGAATCTTTGTTCCAGGCGATGCCTGTTCCTGCAACGTGAGAAAGTTGGTGACGCCGTACCAGCTGACCGAGGCCTGCACCGTCGAGGCGACGCCCGTGACGCCAAGGGTTCCGGTCATCGCTTCGTCGGCGAGGTTCATCGCCAGCAGGCACGAAAGGTGCCCCCCGCAGGACTCGCCCCAGCTGCCGATTCGGTCCGCGCGCAAACCTAGCTGCGACGCATGGCAACGCAGCCAGCGCACAGCCGCGCAAACGTCATGGAGACACGCCGGGAACTGAGCCTCGGTCGAAAGACGATACCCCACCGACGCCACCGCGAAGCCGGCCGCAACCAGGCCGTCCAGAATCGCATTCTGGCAGACAAAGGCGGTTGTGCGCTTGTGTGTGCCGGCCTGCCAGGCACCAGGGTGCAGATAAACCACCATCGGTGCAGGGTTCGGGGCTGTTTGGGGGATGACCAGGTCCAGCAGCATCGGGCGAAAGCCGGATTTCGCGGCGTACTCCACGTCCCGGTACAAGCGCCCGTTCGCCGTTTGCTCGGGGACAAGCGCATCGAACCGGGTGTAAGTCGAGGGGAGCAGCGCGTCGCTGTCGTAAACCGCTTTGTTCATCGAACCCTTCCGTTATGCTGAAACGCTGCTTTGGATGACCGGGTGCCCGGCAGGATCACCTCCTGTTCCATCCCTCGCGGCGAGGGCTGGAGCCACTGATCGAGGTATGCGGTGACCTCCTCGGTGCGGCTCGCGGTTGCGAGCGCAAGGTAGCCGTCCGGCCTCACCAGCAGCAGACTGGACGCGGGCAGCGCCTGTTCCCGCGTAAAACGCGCTTCCGCATCCACCAGGGTGTCCAGCTGCAGCGGCACAGGCCGCCCCGGGCCTTGGGACAGCAGCACGGCCTGGAGCGCATCCGGAAACCGGCTCCCCATCGCTCGCGCGTAGGCGATCAGGGCCTGCGAGGCTTCCTGCTCCCGGTCCACCTTCGCGATCACGAGCAGGGTCCACCGGGTGCCGTCGAACAGGTCCAGCAGATTGGCCAGGGTGCACTCCGGCAGGCGCTTGACCCACAGCGCGGGTACGCGCTCGCCGGCCTTCAGCCTGCCGAGAGAACTTGAAGCCTGGTTCAGTCCCACCCCGGCGTAGCTGACGTCCATCTCGGTGAACTGCTGCTCATACGAGTGCGTCAAGCGTTCGCTCGATAGGAGCAGGGGAGCCAACGTGCGCACCACCGTGGCCTGCAAGGGCTTGGGCTCCGTGATGAAGCGAAACGTCCGGTCGATGCGCCCGTCGAGCTCCAGCCCGAGCTTGCGCCGCTCTTCGGCAAAGGTTTCGAGCAGCGCTTCCGGGCCGAGTCCCTTGATGACAAAAGCCAGCTTCCAGGCCAGGTTCCAGCTGTCGTGCATCGCGTAGTTCATGCCCTGCCCGTACAGCGGCGGCGCGCTGCGGGCAGCATCGCCGATCAACATCGCGCGTCCGCGCCGGTAAGCCTCCGCCACCCCGTGCTTGTAGCGCGCGGTGTTCAGCCACTGCGGATTGGAAAGCGTTGCGCCGTTGTCCCCCGACAAGCGGCGCACCAGCTCCTGCACCTCTTCGAGCGTTACCTCGTTGCTGCCGGGCTTTTCATCGCGTGTCAGAATGTAAAAGTAGAAACGGTCCGGATGCCCCGGCATGCGCTGGCCGCCCAGGTAGGCA
>CAXTWU010000025.1:0-22582 GCA_964248025.1 uncultured Acidobacteriaceae bacterium
GCTCCAAAGTCGTCGGCTGCGGTCAGGTCTTCGGCGTGCAGGTAAGGGGCTGTGGACATGGATCGGGCCTCCAACAGAAAGTATAACGCGCGGTCAACCGGTAAAAGCGGGGCGGCATCTTCGCGGGCACCCCCGTTTACTTCGTCTTCAGGGTTTCCGTGTACTGGTTTTCCAGCTGTTGCAGAATCTGGCCGAGTGTTTGCAAGTCGACATAGACGGTGGCCGTGTCGTGCAGGAGGCGTGCCTGCTCTTCCCTTGTCAGCTGCTTCGGGTGCTCTTCGGTGAACACTGGTGCCATGGCTTCCGTTTGCTGCTTGAAGAGCTGGACGGCCTGCGTGTCGGCGATCTCCTGCCCGTCGTACAGATCGGCGTAGCGCTGGACCTCGGCATATGGCATGTAGGCGAAGGCCCCGGTGTCGCGCGCCGTGCGCCAGGCAGCCTCGCTCGGCGCGGACCAGCTGAAGTTGGAGTGAAGTGAGAAGTGCGTTCCCGGATGGTCGCGCATGAGGCGTTCAGTGGCGAGGTCGTCGTGGAAGTGGGTTTCATCTTCCTTGGCGTTCCTGATATCTTCGGCGATCGCTTTCCGGTTGTCTTCGATCTCGCGGCGGATATTCTCACGCGCCTCATGCACCAGGTTGCGATGGTGAGCCCACTCGACCAGCCCTTCAAGCGACAACGCGATCAGCAGGCCGCAGGTGATGGTGAACAGGTGAAGAAAGAAGTCGCGCCTGGTTTCGATGGGGTGATGTGGCAGGTCGATGTCCATGGATCCGGGCCCTCGCGGAGGTTTGCCGATGAGTGTAGCGGATGAGGCCCGCAGCGCAGCATTGTTTTCACGGAAAGCGCGGCGTCAGATACTATGCAGCGTGAGCGCCTGAGGTTGCCGTCCAATGCCGCGCGGGCCGGTCGCACACGTTTGTTCAGGTAACATAGGGCTAGTGCCTTTCATGTCGGATTCGCCTCAAGCGGTCCTGCTCGCGGGCATTTCCCCTTATGGCAGACGAAGAATACCCGCAGTCACCTCTACCGAACGGCAGTGACCCCATCAACCCTGGCGGCGCCGGCGACCCGCCATCCGGGGAGCCCCCAACCGGTATGAACGCGCCCGGAGCGCCGGGTGCCGCCTCGCTTATCTCGATCAACCTGGAAGAAGAGATGCGCCGGTCGTATCTCGACTACTCTATGTCGGTCATTATCGGGCGCGCGCTGCCCGAGGTGCGCGACGGGCTGAAACCGGTGCACCGGCGCGTGCTTTACGGCATGCACGACATGGGCCTGCAGCCCAACAAGAAGTACACCAAGTGCGCCAAGGTTGTGGGCCACGTGATGGGCAACTATCACCCGCATGGCGACGCGTCGATCTACGACACGATGGTGCGCATGGCGCAGCCGTTTTCGCTGCGCTACCCGCTGGTGGACGGCCAGGGTAATTTCGGCTCGATCGATGGCGACCCGCCGGCGGCGATGCGGTACACGGAAGCCAAGATGGCGAAGATCGCGGGCGAAATGCTGGCCGATATCGACATGGAAACCGTCGACTTCGTGCCGAATTACGACGAGGCGACCTTTGAGCCGGCGGTACTGCCGGCGCGCATCCCGAACCTGATCGTCAACGGTTCGAACGGCATCGCGGTCGGCATGGCGACCAATATTCCGCCGCACAACCTGACGGAGGTGTTGAACGCGACCATCGCGTTGGTGCAGAACCCCGAGGGCGGCCTCGCCGCGGTGCTGGAGCATGTGCAGGGGCCGGATTTTCCGACAGGCGGCTTTATCTATGGCAAGAGCGGGATCGCGAATGCGTATCGCACGGGTCGCGGGCGTTTTCTGATGCGCGCCAAGGTCGGCATGGAAAACATCTCCGGCGGCCGCCAGGCGATTATCGTGACCGAGATTCCTTACCAGGTAAACAAGTCGAAGCTGATCGAGCGCGTCGCGGAGCTGGTGCACGAGAAAGTGATCGACAATATCAGCGACGTGCGCGATGAGAGCGATCGCGACGGCATGCGGATCGTCATTGAGTTGAAGCGCGGGGTTGAGTCGCAGATTGTGTTGAACCAGCTCTACAAGCACTCGCAAATGCAGGAAAGCTTCTCGATGATCTTTCTGGCGGTCGCGAACAACCAGCCGCGCGAGCTGCCGCTCGATGAAGCGATTCGTCACTTTATCGAGCATCGGGTGGATGTGGTGCGGCGCCGGACGGCGTTTCAGCTGCGCAAGGCGCGGGAGCGCGAGCACATCCTGCTCGGCTATCAGATCGCGCTGGACTACCTGGACACGGTGATTCGTGTGATTCGCGGATCGAGCTCGCGGGCGGATGCGCGCGCGAACCTGTTTGAGTTCTTCGCCGGGCGCACCATCACGGTGCGCGGCAACGCCATCGACGGCGTGACGCTGGACCCGGCGAAGTATCTGTCGGATGGCGTGACCTTGTTACCGGCGACGCTGACGCTGAGCTTTCGGCAGATCGACGCGATCCTGGAGTTGCAGCTCTACCGGCTGACGCAGATCTCGATCGACGAGCTGTTGAATGAGCTGAGGCAGGTACGCGGCAATATCGCGGAGTTTGAGTCGATCCTGGCGAGTGAACCGAAGCTGCGTTCGGTGATTGTGAAGGAGCTGGAAGCGGTACGCGACCAGTATGGGGACGCGCGGCGCACGCACATCCTGGATGAAACGGCGGAGCTGCAACTGGAAGACCTGATCGCGGATGAGCAGGTCGCGGTCACGGTGTCGCACTCGCAGTACCTGAAGCGTACGCCCATTTCCACCTACCGGCAGCAGCGCCGGGGCGGCGTGGGACGTATCGGCATGAAGACGCGCGAAGAAGATTTCGTGCAGCAGCTGATCGTCAACTCGACGCATGCGTTTTTGCTGTGCTTTACCAACACCGGGCGCATGTATTGGCTGAAGATCTACGAGATTCCCGACGTGGGCGCGGCCGGCAAGGGCAAATCCATGGCGAGCCTGCTGAATCTGCAGCCGGGCGAGCAGGTGCGGAACATTCTGGCCGTGCGCAACCTCGAAGAAGAAGGCAAGTACATCTTCTTCGCGACGCGCAAGGGCACGGTCAAGAAGACGCCGCTGAAGGATTTCTCAAACGTGCAGTCGCGCGGCATCATCGCGATCGGCATCGACGATGATGATGAGCTGATCGGCGTCAGCATCACGGACGGCAAGCAGATCGTGTTTCTGGCGACGCACGAGGGACTGGCCATCCGGTTCGGCGAAGAGAACGTGCGCTCGATGGGCCGGCCTGCGTACGGGGTGCGCGGCATCGACCTGCAAACGAAGGACTATGTCGTCGGGCTGGCCGTAACGCCCGCCGAGCGCACCACGGGAACCGACGGCGCGAACACTGCGTCGCTGATCCTGACCGTGACCTCGAATGGCTTCGGCAAGCGGACAGATGTGGATGCATACCGGCTGCAGACGCGCGGCGGCAAGGGCGTGATCAACCTGAAGACCAGCACCAAGAACGGCAAGGTCAACGCGATCCAGCTGGTGGATGAAACGTCGGAGCTGATGGTGATCTCGCAGTATGGCAAGATCATCCGCATCGATACAAAACAGATTCGTGCGGCGGGACGCTCGACCCAGGGAGTCAAGCTGCTGAACCTGGATCCGGAAGACAAGGTCGCCGCGGCGGTCGTGATTCCGCCGGAGGAGCTGAAGGACGAGGCACCGCCGATGCTGCAGTAGCGGCGGGCACACAACGCGGCTTACAGGAACATCTTTTTATGCCAGCGGTAAAGCATGGCTTTGCCTTGCAGCATGCGGCGGGTGTTGTCAGGCTGGAGAATCCGGAGCAGCCGCCGCCGGTGCTGCCAGCGCGAGTGGCGTCCAATGGCCAGGCACTGCTCGGTGACCCAGTGGAAGCGCATGGTGGGAGAAGCAAACGTCTCCCATTGCTGCCGCGCTTTCTCTCCCATCTCCGCGGCGCGCGCGCGGTGGGCCAGCAGAATTTCCGGTAAGCGTTCCACTTCCGCTTCCGGCACAAACAGCGAAAAAAGGTCCCAGTCCACACCCTTGATTGGGGGCCAGTCATCGGCGAGGATCACGCAGGCACGCCCCATCCGCATGGACTCAAACAGCCGGATCGTGCCCGGGCCGAGCCCGCGAGGACACAGGCTAAAGGCGGCATCCGCCATGCCCTGGGCGTAGTACTGCCAGAAAAACTCTTTCTCGTCCCCCTCGCCGTGGTACTGCATGCGGTAGCTGGAGTCGGTGGTGTCGCGGACCAGGATGTCAGGGCGCTCGAAGCGGAACAAAGCCTTACGGACCGGGTGTGTATGAGACGAGCCGATGAAAGCGGCAAGGTAGGGCGCGTCGGCCTGGAGTGGTCGATGGTCGATATAGGGGTTTTCAGGGTTGAGATAAAAGCCCGTGCGCGCGTAGGCGGGGTCGGCGTAGCGGCGCGTCAGTGAAGCATACAGGCCGGGCAGCACCGGGACGCAGTGGTCTCCTGAGTCGAAGACGTAACACTTTTCAGGGTAGCGTTTGTACAAGGCATGGTCGCGCACCCGCTCCGCGAGCCATCCGGCGGCACCCATCTCCGCGAACAGGATGATGTCCGCGGTTGCCGGGTCGCTTGTCAGGCGATGTTTCCCGTTGCGATCGCCGGCGGCCGAAGCAAGCAATAAATCCCTGGCGCTGTGCCTCATGGGCCAGGGTTCCGGAAGATCGTCCTGCGTCGACAAGATGAAAACACTCGCCATGGAACAAAAGCCTAGCAGATGAAGCGCCCATGATGCCGCCGTGGCAGCGGTGCAGGAGGGCGGTGGATCCAGGGGAATGCTGTGCCGTCAGCATCGCCGTTTCGCCCCGGGTGCCAACCTTTCGAGTGAACTTCCACTCTCTAGAAGAAGACGTTTCATTCTTCCAAACTAAAACCGTCATTACACAGGTAGTAAACTTCAGAGGATTTCCCCCATGTTGAAGAACGTTGTTACCGCCATGGCCTTCGTCGTCTTCTCCGCGCCGCTGCTAGCCCAGCAACCCCAGTCTTTAATGGCGAACGGCACTCCGCAGTCCTCTTCAAGCAATCTGCCGTCTGCTCCTCAGGCAGTAGCCCAGCCTGCGGTGCAGACGGAAGTGCCATTCGTCTCCGTGGCTGTGGGGTTTACTTATTTGCAAACAGACCTGACGAATGTACAAGGTGGCGTGGTCTCCTACCAGATGGGCTGGTACGGCATTCCGGAGCTTCACCTGACCAAGCACATCAGCGTGATTGCCGACTTCACGAATTTCACCAACTACCACGCGCACTCCGGCGATGAAAACGTGCACGGGTTCACTGGCGGCCCGCTGTATGCGCTCCCGATCCATGGGGTGACGACCTTTGTTTTCGCCGAAGGGGGCGCGATTCGCGACTCCAAAGCGGGGCAGATCCAGTGGAACGCCGCCACGGTGGGCGGGCTTGGCTTCAACCTGAAGCTGACGCATGCCCTGGCATTCCAGGTGGTGCCGGGTGAGTACGTGGCAACGCACCTGCCGAACGGCAACTGGCAGAGCAACTACAACGCAAAAGCAGGCTTTGTGCTGAACACCTTCCGGCTCAAGAGCAAAAGCTAGAACCGGGTAGGGAAACCACGCAAATGCGACGAGCGCCATCCTAGTCCTTAAGAACACCCCCGAAAGACACGAGGAGAACAGCATGGCAGGAAAAGGACTGGCGCTCGTCACAGGCGCGTCAAACGGCATCGGATACCAGCTGGCGAAGCAGCTGGCCGAGGATGGTTACGACCTGGTGATTGCCGGCAAGGAAGCAGAGTTGACAGCAAGGGCCGAGGCCGAACTCCAGACGCTTGGCGTGCGTGTGCGGTCGTACGTGGGCGACCTGAGCCAGTTTAAGCCCAACATGGAGCTTTGGAACGTGGTGGAATCGCTCGGACGGCCGCTCGAGGTGGCATGCATCAATGCCGGGCTGGGCGTGGGCGGCGATTTTGCCAGTACGTCGCTTGAGCAGGAGATGGAGATTGTGGGGCTGAACTGCGGCTCGACGGTGCACCTGGCCAAGCATGTGACGCGGCAGATGGTCGGGCGCGGGCAGGGCCGCATTCTCTTTACGGCATCGATCGTAAGCGAGATGGTGTCACCGGGCGAGTCGGTGTATGGGGCGTCCAAGGCATTTGTGCTGCAGTTCGCAAAGAATCTGCGGCATGAGCTGAAGGATTCGGGCGTGACGGTGACTGCCCTGCAGCCAGGCCCTGTGAATACAGATTTCTTCAACGCATCCGGCGCCGGCGATACCAAGGTGGGGACCGAGGGCAAAAAGGCGAATGAACCGGACGATGTGGCTCGCGCGGGCCTGAAGGCGTTGTTTGCGGGCGAAGAACACGTGTACGCGGCTTCCTTCGCCACCAAACTTCAGGGGGCATTGATGGGCGTGGTGCCGGAGTCGCTGCAGTCGGCGGTGCACAAGAGCATGATGGAGCCGGCAAAGAAGTAAGCAGACGTTCCGAGCTGAGAAAAGCGCCTTCGCCCGAAAGGGAAGGCGCTTTTTTCATGTTGCGGGTAGGCAAGGGTGGGTCGCGAAAACAACAGCAGGCCTATGGCTCCCGGGGTTGGCAAATTCGGAAGGTTGGTGTACAGACTCCAATCGCATTACTAAAGTGTTGAGAATGACGCGGAACATTACCGTGGATTGTTGCGGGCGTGCAAGGACGGGGTAGTGTCGGAAGCATCCCCGTCGCACATGGTTGATTCCGGCGGCAGGGGAGCAGAGTGGTACCGCTTCGTGAGGCCAGGAGGCGAGATTCGGCTATGTCGTGGAATATCTTTGCAAAGCTGCGCGAGGTGGAAGCGAAGCTCCAGGCGATCGGCCGTTCCCAGGCCGTCATTGACTTCGCCATGGACGGGACGATTTTGCACGCGAATGACAAGTTTCTTGACGCCATGGGTTACACGCTGCATGAGGTGCAGGGCCAGCATCACCGGATGTTTGTTGATCCCCAGGAGCGCGACGGCCATGCCTACCGGGAGTTCTGGCAGGCGTTGAATGCGGGGGAGTACCGGTCGGGGGAGTACCGCCGGGTCGGTCGCGGCGGACGCGAAGTGTGGATCCACGGGTCGTACAACCCGATCCTGTCGCGCAAGGGTGTGCCTTTCAAGGTCACCAAATATGCGACCGACATCACCGAACAGGTCCACGGCAGGAATCGGGTCGCGCTTCTGTCGCTGGTCGCCGATGGGACTGCGAATTCGGTCGTGATCACGGGCTCCGATGGACTGATCCAGTATGTCAACCCGGGTTTTACACGCCTGACCGGTTACTCCTTTGAAGAAGCGTTGGGAAAAAAGCCCGGCAAACTGCTACAGGGACGGCATACAGACCAGGGCACGGTGCAGGAGATTCGCAACGCACTGGAGGCGCAACGGCCTTTTTACCAGGAGATCATGAACTACACCAAGAAGGGCGAGCCATACTGGATCGCTCTTTCGATCAGTCCGGTTTTCGGAGCGGACGGCCGCTTGGATCGCTATGTCTCCATCCAGGCGGATGTGACGCAGACCAAGATCGCGTCCATGGAATTTACAACGCGCATGCTGGCCATTGAGCAGACCAATGCGGTGCTGGAGTGGAACACTGCGGGACGGCTGACGCGACTGAATGCGACAGCGATGGCGTTGTTGAAGGTCGCGAATCTGCAGGCTGCGGCGGGGCTTGAGGATCTACAGTACGAATACCTGTTTGGCGAGGAGCAACGCGCGTCCTTGCGCGGCGGCAACTCGCTTGCCGTCGACCTGATGGTGCGCAATCTTGACGGTGAGGAGGTGTACCTGTCGACGACGCTGCAAGGGCTGCGGGACGTGGAAGGAAAGCCGCGGGGCGTGGTGATGTACGCGAGCGATGTGACCTCGCGTCGTCGAAAGGTAGCGCAGGCCGAATCCCTGATGGGAAGCGTGTTGACGCGGATCAGCAGTGTGGCGACGGAGATCTCCAACATTTCCTATCAGACCAATATCTTGGCCATCAATGCAGCCATTGAGGCGGCGCACGCAGGCGACGCGGGGCAAAGCTTCGCGGTGGTGGCCGATGAGGTGCGATCTCTTTCGTTGCGGTCCTCCGGGTCGACCTCAGAGATTGCAAACCTGGTGGATGAAACACGGAAGCGGATCGACAGCCTGCGGGCGTAAGCCGGGCGCTCGCCTGGAATTGAGGTTCCGGCCCTGGTTAGAAGTTCTGCGCCGCGGCCACAACAACCGCGTCGATAAGCGCACGGGCACCGGGGCCGGGGTGGTCGTTGCACAGGATTGAAAAAACGACCGATCGGCCGCTGTTGGCCGTCAGAAAACCCGACAGTGCATCCACCTCGCCCAGGGTTCCGGTTTTGGCCTGTACACGACCTCGCAGGGCAGGGAAGCGGGCGCTTAAGGAGCCGTCAACGCCGCCGATGGGCAGCGAGTTTCGCAGGATCGAACCCCAGGGCTGGGTGTTGCTGTAGCGCAGCAATTTGGTCAAGGCGCGCGGGGTGACTAGATCCTTGGTGGAAAGGCCGGAGCCGTCGTAGAGAACGAAATCATCCGGGGCGAGGCCGGCCTGCGTTGTGGCCCAGGCGCGCACCACGCGCGCGCCCTGCGCAAAGGAGCCGTCGGAGCCTTCGGCGCGGCCCAGCAGCCGCAGCAGGAGCTCGGCGTGGAGGTTTTGCGAGACCTTGTTGATCACCGTTGCGAGGTCAGCAAGTGGCGGCGACTCGCGCGTAGCGACGATGCGGGCGGTCGGGGAAGCCATCGCAACCAGTGGGTCCACGTCGCGGACGGAGGTGCAGGGAACATGCGGCGGGGCGCCCTCGACCGAGGCGCAATTCGCGAAGCCGGTGGGAACGGTCCCTGTTGTTTGCACGCCGGCCCCTATCACCGCAGGGCCAGTTTGCACCGGGAGGGAACTGCTGCCCGGCGGGAGCGCGTGCAGCGCGACGGGCGCGTGTGTTTCAGCGGTGAAGCTTTGCGTGTCGTTGGAGGGACGATGGGCGACATCCGGGTAGCGCCCGATTCCAAAGCCAGCCGATGAGAGTGCATGGACAAACGCTTCTGCTGCAAAGGAGGTGGGATCCGGTTGTGCGAGGGCCAGGTGAACCGGAGCACCGCCCAGTGGAAGGGAACCGTAGAGGCGAAAAGGCATCGCTCTGCTACCTTGCGCGACGCCGAGCGCCGGGGGCGACCCTGCAGGCGCGGTTACGGCATCCATCTCCTCCCCAATCGGTCCTCCGAACGCGCTTCGATCTGTAACCTCCGGCAGCCACGAAGCCTCAAGGCTGGCTCCGGGGGCATTGCCGGGCGTCACTGTCAGGTAGAGAACGTTGTCGTTGACCGGCAGGGCTGAAACAGGCGCGCCGTACTCCCACAGAAGATCGTCCCAGTTCCAGCCGGTGCCGTAGCGCTCGTCGGGGAAAAGCGTGTCATCGGCGGTGACCGGGCCATCGACCGCGTGGATGCCGCTGGCCAGTACCTGCGCAGCGAGCGCGTCGAACGCCCCCAGCGGTGGGTTGGATCGTTCGGTGTGGCCGGCGTAAGGGTATACGCGGCCTGAAATAGAAGGGTCGCCGCCGCCGATCAGGCGCAGTTCGCCGTGCAGCGTTCCCCCGGCATCAATCGTGCCCTGCGCGAGCACGCGGGTGCCCATGGTGTAGGTCGGCCCGAGCAGGGCCAGGGCGGCGGAGGTGGTGAAGAGCTTGGCGTTGGACGCAGGCGCGAATAACTGCGCATCATTGCGCGCGTACAGAACCGCGCCCGTCGCGGCATCGACGATCGAGATGCCCCAGTGGGCGCGCGCGGACGAAGGGTCGGCGGCAAGAAGCGATTCGACGGCGGACGGCATGCGACCGGTGACTGGCACCGGTGCCTGGGCGCGAAGCGGCAAGGGTGCGAGCAGAGCAGCGAAGCACAGGGCAAGGGCGGCAAAAGGGCGCATGTTGCACGGAGTCTAGCACTCGCCGGCTTTGGGTCCAGGCGGCTGCGGTGTTTCCTGCGCAGATGTACCTGCACTGCTGTGTGAGAAGTGGATCCATGCTGCGGTGAACGCCCACAAGCGCCCGGGGCAAGCGCATCCTACCGACTACACCCGAGAACCAAACCGGGTATGAAAAACGTTCATTCTATAGAGGACCTATCCCATGTCTGCGCTCCGCACCCTTGTTTTTCCATCCTTGTTCGCCGCTACCGCCGTCCTGATATTTCCGGCCTCACTTTGCTTCGCGCAAGCCGCGCCCACGCCCGTGCTTTCAGCCCAGCTCGACACCGATATGTCCGAGGTGGTCCTGCTTTACGACGCGATCAAAGGGACGCCGATCATCGACCTGTCCGCCCCGGATGCGCGGCAGCAGTTCTCCGCAGAGGACGCCGCAAAGATCCTGGCGCGCGGCTTCGGTGCTGCCAACTCGCCGCTGCCGCTGGGCAAGGTCACCGATGGCGTGACCATCCCGGGGCGCGACGGCAACCAGATTCCGGTTCGTATCTACACGCCCAGCGGCACGGGTCCGTTCCCGGTCATCACGTACTACCATGGGGGCGGGTTTGTGATCGCCACTATCGACACCTATGACGCAAGCGCCCGGGCGCTGGCCAGCCTGGCCAACGCGATCGTGGTTTCGGTGGAGTATCGCAAGGCCCCGGAAGCGCCGTTCCCGGCGGCGCTGCATGATGCGATCGACTCCTACACATGGGTGACGAAAAACATCGGTGCCTACAATGGCGTGGGCAGCAAAGTGGCGGTGGCGGGCGAAAGCGCCGGCGGCAACCTGGCGACCGAAGTCGCCATTGCCGCGCGCGACAACGGCCTGCAGCGGCCGACGCACCAACTGTTGATTTACCCGGTCACAAGCAGCAACGTGAACCAGGTTTCCGATCAGTTCTATACGGATAGCCGCCTGCCCTTGCCTGCCGCCGCGCTGAGCTGGTTCTATGGCAAGTATGTGACGAACCCTTCACAGGCGAACGACCCCGGCGTGGCTCCGATCAACGCCAACCTCGAAAAGCTGCCGCCGGCCACCATTATCGCGGCGCAGGCCGACCCCTTGCAGAGCGATGGGCAGGCGTATGCGGTCAAGCTGCAGGCAGCGGGCGACCAGGTGACGTATCAGCTATTTACCGGCACCACCCATGAGTTTTTCGGGATGGGCGCGGTGGTGGCGAAGGCGCAGGCAGCCGAGCAGTTTGCGGCCGCGCAGGTGGCAGCCTCGTTCAAATAAGTCGTGGTCGAAGCACAAACGCCCGGTTCTTATAAGCCGGGCGTTTTGTTTTCGCGGGTCGCGACAGCATCGGAATCCCTATGGCGTTTGCTTCCCGCCCCCGTTCTGACTGGCAGCTTCGGACACGCTTGCTTCCACTCGGCGCGCGCACGCGGGTGATGGGCATTGTGAACCTGACGCCGGATTCGTTTTCAGGCGACGGTTTGCGTGCTGCCGCGTTTGAGCAGCAGGTAGGCTACGCGCTGAGCCTGCTGGATGAAGGCGCGGACTTGCTGGACCTGGGCGCGGAATCGACGCGGCCGGGCTCGGGCGCCGGGAGCGAGCGGGCGATCTCGGCAGCGGAAGAAGCAGACCGCCTGCTGCCGGTGCTTGAAGCCGTGCTGCGCGAACGGCCGGACGCGATCGTCTCCGCCGATACCTACCGGGCCGCAACAGCCCGCGCCGCGGTGGCGGCCGGGGCAGAGATCGTCAATGATGTGAGCGGATTCCTGTGGGATCCACGGATGGCCGAAGCCTGCGCGGAGCTGCGATGCGGGGTGGTGCTGATGCACACCCGCGGACGACCGGACCAGTGGCGGGGGCTGCCGCCGGTGCCCAACCAAGAAGTGGGCGGCCTGGTGCTCCAAGGCTTGCGGGAACGCATGGAGGTCGCGGCGGCAGCGGGGGTCGAGCCGGCGCGGATCGTGCTGGACCCTGGCTACGGCTTCGGCAAAGCATTGGAGGTGAATTACGGACTGCTCGCCGGGCAGCATGAACTACTGCCACTCGCGCGTCCGCTGCTGGCCGGGGTTTCGCGCAAGTCGTTTCTGGGCCGGACGCTGGCGACACGATTCGGGGGGACGAATGTGCCGGCCGCCGCACGCGACCACGCCACACTGGCGGCCTCGGTGGCGGCAGTTCTTAATGGCGCAAGCCTGCTGCGGGTGCATGCTGTTCGACCTGCAGTGGAAGCGGCGGCCATTGCAGATGCGGTGCTGCTGGCGGCGCAGCCGGTGACCGGATAGCCGGCGACTCGATCAGAACAGAATGGAGGCGGCGCGTGGAGGACCTACTTGCTGCGCGCCGACACGTCGTGCACGCGATTGGCCTCAAAGCTCACGATGCGCCACTGGCCCCGCGTGAGTGTCCAGACGCGCGTGTACCGGTAGACCCCCAGCAACGGCTGGCCCGAGTACACCCCCTGCAGATGCACCCGCGACGTAACAACGGCGGTCGTGCCGTACAGTCGAACCTTGCGGTCCTGCACGTCGAATCGAACGATGCGGTCGGCTCCGCTGGCGCGCGCCTGCAACTCTTCGGCCTTGTTCACAATGGTTCCGTCCGGGCCGATGCCGACGTAGCTTTCGTCGAGCATGCCGGCCATGGCCGTGGCGTCGCCGGCCAGCACGGCAGTGCGCCATTGCCCTTCCAGCTGCTCCACCTGTTTGTGCATGGCGCCCTTGGGGCCACCGCCGATGGGGATGATGGCGGAGCGCACAGGCGGCACCGCTACCAGCATGCCCAACAAGATCACGGCGCCCCAGCCGGCGGTTCGGATCAGTTTGGCTTGCCGTATGCGCATATATATGTGTGTGTACCGGGATGGCATGGATGGGCGCCGGGGATGCATGGGCTTCGCCGGCACCTGGGGCTTAGGCGATCGCGTGGAGGTCCTCGACGGAGCGCTCTTTCATGCGTTGGTAGAGCCCGCCGATGGCGTATTTTTGGAAGTGCGGCGTTGCCCGGTGAGCTTCCAGCGCGGCGCGGTCGATGTACTGCTCGTAGATCAGCACGGTGTCCGAGGTTGCCTCGCTCCAGTGCGCGATATAGGTCAGGCAGCCGGGTTCGGCGCGGGACGCGGCGGTGAGTTGCCGCAGGACTTCGGTAATGTCGGCGCGGTCTTCCGGGGCGAAGCGCAGGCGCACAAGAAAACTGACGGGTTCAGCCATTCTGGGAAGGTCCTCTTCAGGAGTGCAGCGCGCGCAGGGCGGCGGTAAAAGGGGGCAGCTCGACGGTTTGGTCTCGGTCGGGCCCGGTCGAAACCATGCCGATCCGGGCACCGGATTCGCGCTCAAGGAAATGGAGGTAATCGCGCGCGCGTTGGGGCAGCTCGTCCCAGGTCGTGATGGCTTCGGTCGGCTGCTGCCAGCCGGGCAGGCCCGTGTATACCGGCTCGATGGACTCGATGCCGCGCACGTCGGCCGGCATAGTTTCGACCATGCGGCCGTCGATTTTATAGCCGGTGCAGACCGGGATTTCGGCAAGCGTGTCGAGCACGTCGAGCTTGGTGACGACGAGCCACTCCGTGCCGTTGATCATGTTGGAGTAGCGCAGCAGCGGCAGGTCGAGCCAGCCGCAGCGGCGCGGGCGGCCGGTCACGGCACCGAACTCCTGCCCGCGACGGCGCAGCTCCTCGCCGGCTGCGTCGTGGATCTCGGTGGGGAAGGGTCCTTCGCCGACCCGTGTGACGTAAGCCTTAGTGACGCCGATCACGGTGCCGATCTTGGTCGGGCCTACGCCGGTGCCAGTAATCGCGCCGCCGGCCGTCGCCGAGGAGGAGGTCACAAATGGGTAGGTGCCGTGGTCGATATCGAGCATGGTGCCCTGCGCGCCTTCAAACATAACGCTTTGGCCGGCGTCGATGGCATCGTTGAGCTGCCTGGCGGTGTCGGTCACGTAAGGGCGCAGCTGTTCGGCGGCCTCCGCGTAGTCGTCGTACATGCGCGCGGGGTCCAGCGGGTGAGTGCCGAACAGGGCCTGCGCGATGGTGTTTTTCTCACGGCAGGCGTTTTCGATATGGGTCCGCAGCAGGTCCTTGTTAAGCAGGTCGACCACGCGCAGCCCGTTGCGGGCCATCTTGTCCTCGTAAGCCGGGCCGATGCCGCGCGAAGTGGTGCCGATCTTCTGGCGGCCGGGGGCCGACTCCGCGGCCAGCTCGATCATGCGGTGGTACTCCAGGATGACCTGGGCGCGGTTCGAAACGGTGAGCTGCTTCGCAACATCGACCCCCAGGTCTTTCAGCTTGGCGACTTCCTTGAGAAACGCCATGGGGTCGAGCACGACACCGTTGCCGATCACGGCCCGGCAGTCGGGCCGGAGTACGCCGCAGGGAACGAGCTGGAGGATGAACTTTTTGCCGGCGATGATGACGGTGTGCCCGGCATTGTGCCCGCCGGCATAGCGCGCCACCACATCGAACGAGCCGGAAAGCACGTCGACGATCTTGCCCTTGCCTTCATCGCCCCACTGGGCACCGAGGATGATTGCTGTTTTTGGGTGCATAGAGATGTGCGTGTGCTCGTTTTCTGCGAAATGGCGCACATTGTGCGGTGGGCGCAACCTGCCCGGCTCCGCCCCTCGCTGATGATATAACGGGCGAAACGTGGGGAGGGTGCCGCCCTGCTCAATGTCAACCAGCAGTCGAGCTCGCCAGCCTGGCATAGGAGACATCACAACTTCAGCCCCGGTCCGATCAGAAACAAAAAGATCGTGAAGACGAACGCAGCGGCAATACCCCACGCCACGTTCCAGCGAACGTAGCTTGTCTGAGACGGCGTCGCCAACTCCATCCTGCGCTGCGCTTCGGGAAGGTAGAATAACCCTGCGCCGCTGCCGAAAGATGATAGCGATGCCATCTCGATCGCCAGTCCATGTTCCATGGTTTGGTTCAGGATGCCGGCGCAGAACGCAAAGACCCCGGCACTTGCATAGGGAATCCAGACGAGACGGTAAAGGCGCCTGCGGTTATCGTCGAACCCAGCCAACCGTTTGAGCTCCCGTGCTGTTAACTGCATGAAGAGAAAGTAAGCCACTGAACCGAGTAGAACCAGCCCGGAGCGCCATAGAAATCGCGGTTGACGTCCGGCAATTACACCGGCGGCGTCGCCGATACCGGTGATGCCGCTGAACGCGATATAGCTGGAAGCAATGAACAGGTTGAAGACCATGTACAGCCATAGAAAGTAGTGGAGCCGGGCCGTTTTTAGAGCCGAACGGGGAAGCAGCCGCCAGGCCAGCAGTCCGGCGCAGAGCTGCATGCCAGGCCCAGCCGCCTTGATCCCCAAGGGAGCGACTCCGGGGAATGCACATGTCTCCATCCAGCCCGTCATCATGGTCGTGCGGCTGCCAACGGCGAAACAGTAACCGCCGTGACCGAGCCCTTCATGCGTCATCATGGAGGCAGCATAGGCAAGGACACCCATGGCCGCCAACATGACTGTGCTGTCGCGAGCTGCAGCCTCGACTGACGGCTTCTGCTGTTGTGGCATCTGGATACTGCAACTATAGATCTTTCATCGAACCAACGCGGCTGCGTCGCAGGACCAGGCCGATCGACTGAATCTAAGACAGGTGCGCTACAAGCCGACCTTACTCAGCAGCCCGGGCTTTTTCGGTTCCGCCCCAATCTGTTTCAGGATGCCCAGTTCGTCGGACGAGCCCCAGCGCTCGACCATTTTGCCGTTCTCGAACCGGGCGATCTGCACGCCGCGCGCCTTGACCGACTTGCCGGTTGGGGCGATGCCCATGAAGTCGCCGTTGTGGGTGCCCTGCATCGTGTACGCAAGCGCCACGGAATCCTCATCGGCCGTGATGTGCTCCGGCGTGACCTTGAGGTCGGGGAATGCGGTGCGGAGCTCGGTAAACAGGTCGACGTAGCCTTGTGCGCCGGGGCCCTGCTGCGGACCGGGGTCGTGCTCGACCACCGTGGGGGCGACAAGCTCGCGCAGGGCATCGAGATTGCCGGAGTTGATGGCTTCGCCAAAACGGGTTTGCAGCTGGATGTTTGTGTCTTTGCTCATGGGTATTTTGGATGCCAACGGGAACAGTTCCATATCGGGAAAATAGGACGCCTTTCCTTGTGACTCAAGTTTGATTGGGCGTCCAGCCATGCTCGCCCGCTGTTATGGTGAAGAGGTGCCGAGCCCAATCATTACCACCATCCAGAGCCACATTCTTGAGCAGCAGCGACTTCACTCCGGCGAGGCTTCCGGCACCTTTTCCTGGATGCTGTCGGGCATCACTCTTGCCACCAAGATGATTGCGGCGGAGATCCGCAAGGCCGGCCTGATCGACGTGTATGGCGCGGCCGGGGCGACCAACGTGCAGGGCGAGGCACAGCAGAAGCTCGACGTCTTCGCGAATGAGGCCATGCTGCACTGCCTGGGCATCCGCGACTCGGTGGCCGCGCTGATCTCGGAAGAAAACGACGAGCCGGTGTTTTTCGACCGCTCCGGCGGCAAAGGCAAGTACATCATCGTGTTCGATCCCCTCGACGGCTCGTCGAACATTGATGTGAACGTGAATGTCGGAACCATCTTCTCGATCTTTCGGCGGCCCGAGAACACAAGGCTTGAAGACGCGCTGTTGCAGCCGGGCACCGAGCAGGTGGCCGCCGGCTACGTGGTGTACGGGCCGTCCACCGTGTTTGTGTACACGACCGGAACCGGGGTTTACGGCTTTACGCTGGACCCGGCGATCGGCGCGTATGTGCTCTCGTTCGACAACATGAAGATGCCGCAGCAGGGGCAGTATTACTCGGTGAACGAGGCCAACTACGACACGTTTCCGCCGAAGTATCAGCAGTACCTGACGGAGCTGCGAGGGGGCCGACTGAACGGCAAGGCCTACTCCTCGCGCTACATCGGCTCGCTGGTCGCGGATTTCCATCGCACGTTGCTGAAAGGTGGCGTGTTCCTGTACCCCCCCACCGAAAAGCAGCCCAAGGGCAAGCTGAGGCTGTTGTATGAGGCCAATCCGCTGGCCTGGATTGCCGAGCAGGCCGGCGGCAGGGCGATCTCCGGAAGCGGTCGCGTGCTCGATATCCAGCCCGCCAATATTCACGAGCGAACCTCGCTGATGGTCGGCAGCCGGGCCGAGGTGGACCGTTTGGAGCAGCTGTTAGCGCCGTAGGGCCCGTGGACGGGAAAAATGCGTGTGGTGGTTGAAGCATATGAGGGAAGCATGAGCGCTCGCCTGGATCGACGCCGGTTCAACCGCCTTTTCGCAGCCGGTCTTGTGGTTTCAAGCGTCGCCGCATCGACCGGGGCTGAAGGAGTCTCGATGCCCGAACCGGAACTCTTGAGGCTGGAGCCTCACGCGTGGTGCCCGAACAACCCGGCGCTGCCGGTGATCCTGTACCGCGGGGCGATCCCCGTCGAGGGCACTGACCCGGCGTCTCGCTTTGAGCAGCGATTCCTGGCGAATGGCTGGCCGCCCCAGTGGCGCAACGGGGTGTATTCCTTCCACCACTATCACTCGACCGCGCACGAAGTGCTGGGCTTCGCGGCAGGCTCGGCTCGGCTGGTACTGGGCGGCCCGGGCGGACACGAGATCACGGTCCGCGCCGGCGACGTCGCCCTGCTGCCGACCGGCACCGGTCATTGCGAACTCGAAAAAAGCGAGGACTTCCTGGTGGTGGGTGCCTACCCGCCGGGCCAGCAGTGGGACATCTGCCGGGCCGCGCCGGACGGGAAAGCGATGGCGCAGATGACAAACCTGCCCTTTCCACAGTCGGATCCCGTCGGTGGGCTCGGTGGACCGTTGCTGCAGCATTGGCGTGCGCAACAAGGGTGAGGGAGCGGCGCAGCGATTGGCGCGCCGGCGAATCCAATCCGCATGCCTGAGCTGCCCGAAGTGGAAACAGTCGCGAATGGGGTGCACGCCCGTGTTGCCGGGCAGCGGGTCGTCTCAACCTGGTTCAGTGCAAAGCCGGAGCCGTTCAAAATTGCTGCCTCCGAGTTGGCCCAAGCTCTCGAGAGCCGGATCATCACGCGGGTTCGACGGGTCGGGAAGCATATTGTCGCGGACCTTTCCCCAGCTGGATGCCCGGAAGGATCCTGGGCGAAAGCTCCTGTGGAGGTCGAGTGGATCATTCACCTGGGTATGACGGGGCGGCTGCTGGTGTCAGAGGCGGATGTTCCTTTGCCGCCCCATACCCACGCCCAGGTGGGGCTGTCGTCGGGACGCGAACTGCGGTTTGTGGATGCGCGCCGCTTCGGGCGGCTCGATCTACGGTGGGTCGATGCCGAGGCCCACTTTACCGGCCCTGGCCTGGAGCCGCTGGAGATTGAGCCTGATGCCTTTGTTGCCTTGTTTCGCGGGCGCAAGGGCCCCATCAAAGCGGCGCTGCTGAACCAGTCGCTGCTGCATGGGGTCGGCAACATCTATGCGGACGAAAGCCTCCACCGTGCCGGCATTCGGCCGTCCTTGCCTGCGGGCAAGGTTTCGCGTCCGCGACTGCGGCGTCTGCATGCCGAGCTGCAGGGGGTGCTGCGGAACGCGATTGCCCTGGGTGGGTCTTCGGTTTCAGATTACGTGGACGCCGACGGGGTGCGCGGCTTTTTCCAGCTGGAACACCGGGTCTATGGGCGAAAGGGCCAGCCTTGCCGAGGCTGCGGGGCTCCGATTCGAAGAACCGTGATCGGTGGCCGGGGGACGCATAGCTGCCCGAAGTGCCAGTCCTAGGTAGGAAAAGGTATGAAAAACCATCATGGCCCAGGTGCGAGCTACGAATCGCCATAGTTCTGGCCTGTTTGCTCGCTGCATGTTATTCATAACAAACGACACATAGGCGGCATAAAAATTGCTTATAGGTTGTCTGAAACGTACGCGAGAGGCATGCACAGGATGCAGGCCCCGCTGAAACAAAGCCGGACGCGCACCAACACCCGCATGGGTAAGGTCCGGCACGGCAGTCTTCCGGGGAGTTCCTTCTCGTAAGACATTCAGGAGGCCAGTGACTGGCCCTCGGAGGCGGCTGCGGACCTTCCGCGGCCGTGTTCCAACTTCCGGCGAGTGTCCGGCAAGTGCTCGGCGGTTACTTCGGTGAACCCTCCGTACTTCGCTCTTGCCAAACACCAAACCCGCGCTTACTATCTGACTTGACCTGGTAACCCTCGCGGCTGAAGCTTTGGTGCTCGCTGCAGGGGTAAGAATGAGCGGAGTCCACGGGTCCGGCCTTGTGAAACAGTATTCCCGGTGGCAGGCAAGCAGGCCTTGAGCCGGACAGGCTCCTGATCGCGGACGCGTAAGGACAGATAAGACGAACCGGCTCCAGCATGGGTGTACAAGCAGCGCGGCACGCCTCCAGGCTTCGGCTGGCGCGAGCCTGGGGCCTTGTATCCCGATCGCGTACCCTTTGCAGTGCCGGATGAATCGATCGTCAGTTTCGCAGGAGTCGTGGCTGTGCGTTGGCGCACTTGCCAGGGTCAAATCAAGTCTCCAGGGCACTCTCAAACCCTGGGGCAGCACGAGGGACGTGCACGTATGAGCACAGAGCAGTTCGAGCCCACGCCGCACTACGGCGATGATGGCCACCATGCCGGCAGCGAAGGCGTACCGGCGCAGACCGGCGAGGGCAGCAGCCGGGAACCCGCAGCAGGCAGCGCAACCCGGCGTCGCCGGCGTCGTCGAAAAAACAAGGGCGGGTCTGCGGCGGCTGCAGGCACGGCTGGGAGCACGCCGCAGGCGGGCGATGAGAGCGGTAGGGATGGGGCGGCTCCTACGCCGGCAACGGGAGCGGCCGCAACCATGGCCCTTCCTCCGCCCGCGCAGGCGCAGCGTGAGCCAGGCAGCCACGGTGGCGGGGGCGGCAAGCGCAAGAACGGCCGCAAGCGCGGCGGCAGTGCAGGCAGTGGCCCCGGCGGCAGCCCTTCCACTTTCGGCACGGGCCCCAGCAGCGGCTCCCAGCCTCCGTACCGCGAGAAGCGGGCGCGACAGGGCCGGCAAAGCAGCGGCAGCCAACAGCCTGGCCAGAACGGCCATGGCGGCGGATGGAGAAAAGCCTCGAGCGAAGGCCCGGACGGCAACCGGGAAGGGGCGCGCGGCGGCTTTGGCAGCACCGAGCACTTCGGGGATGCCAACGGCAACAGCAGCGGACGCAAGGGCAAGTTCGGCCGGCGAGGGCCGACAAGTTTCGTTGGGCCGATGGATCACTCCTACCGTATGGTGAACGGCAACATCGCCGATGGCCCACCCTCAACCATGGACTACCGGCACAGCAACGGTAACGCGAATGGCAACATCGTGAGCCGCAGCGATTACACGGAGTTTGAACCGGCCGGCACACTGCGTGAAGATGCGCCGACCCGTATCATCTGCTTTATCGAGGACCTGTTTGTTGTCGCCAAGATGCAGGAAACAGCCCGCAAGCTGGGCGTGAAAGTGCAGTTTGCCAAGGCGGAGAAGGAAACGCTGGCGGCGATCACGGACGCACCGGAAGCGGAACGGCCCTCGTTGATCGTGTTTGACCTGAACAATGGCAAACCGCTGGCGGCGATCCCAAAACTGAAAGCCAAGCTGAAGCGCGGCACCTCCATCATCGGCTTTCTGCAGCAGATCCAGGGCGACCTGAAGCTGAAGGCGATTGAGGCGGGGTGCGATTCGGTGATGCCGAAGGCAGCCTTCTCGCAGAACCTGCCCAACCTGCTGCGCCGGCACGGGCTGGCTGAAGAAGAAGAGATGGTCGAAGCGTAGCGGTCCGGTTTTCTGGAAAGGGCCCGGCGCGAGAGCCGGGCCTTTTCGCGTCCATGCGACAAGCGCAAAGACGCCTTGATCGAGCCATTGGACGTGAAGGCCGGCTTGGCCGGGTCAGCTCAGCCGGAGTCAGCCGGGAGGCCAGCCCATGGCACGGCCGCCCAGCACATGGATATGGAGATGGTGGACGGTTTGCCCGCCATGCTCACCGGTGTTGATGACTGTGCGAAACCCCTGCGTCAACCCCCGGGTCGCGGCAAGTTCCGCCGCAATGGCCAACAGGTGACCCATCAGCGCGGAGTGCTCGCGCGCGGTGTGTGCGAGGGACTGGATATGCCGTCGCGGGATGACGAGGAAGTGCACGGGGGCCTGCGGCGCGATGTCTGCGAATGCAAGTGCTTCGGCGTCCTCGTACAACGGCGTGACCGGGATGTCTCCCTCGGCAATCCTGCAGAAAAGGCATTTCATGCAGCCCAGCATACCGTTTGCATCCGGCTTACGGCAGCTTCAGCAAACCGCTTGACGTTGAAAATAGAACAAGGCATGATGGTGTCCCGGAGCAAGAGGCCCCATCGAACGACCGGGAACGTCCGACCACGCTTACCGGCCCACCGGTAAGTCGACTTTCCTGTACCACCGATTCGATTTCTGGAGGCCCCATGAAGGGCACAGTTTCTCTTCTTCTTCTGCTGACCCCTGCCCTGGCCGCGCACGCGGCGGAGCAGCTCATACCCGCCGGCTCTATCGTGCAGTGCACGATTTCCGAGCCAAAGCTTTCGTCCAAAACAACCCAGGTCGGCGACCCAGTCCTGTGCCAACTCAGCCCGGTGGAGATGTACGGGCGCGGCACTGTGCCCTATGGCAGCTATCTTGAAGGCCGCTTTGAGGACTTCAAAGACCCGGGCCATCTTGTGGGCAAAGGCTGGATGGAGCTGCGGTTCGATCGCATCGTGATCGAGCCCAGCACGGTGATCCCGGTAGCGGCCAAGGTGGTCGGCGTACCCGGCTACTCGGTCGATCGCGAGGGCCGCATTCTGGGCAAGGGGCATGCCGTGCGCGACACAGTCGAGTGGGCCCTGCCGATCCTGTGGCCCATCGATTTGCTGAACCTGCCGCGCCGTGGTCCCCGGCCTACCCTGAAGGGCGAAACCCGCCTGACGCTGAAGATCATGGACGACATTGGCGTGCCCGCGGTAGCCGAGCCGCAGCGCGACCCCTCCGGCCTGTACCGCCGAGCACCCGTCGCGTACGCGCCCCCGCCGCCGCAGTATGTTGAGGCACCACCGCCGCGCCCCATTACCTACGCTTATCCTCCGCAGCCGCCGATCTACCTGCTGCCGCCGCAGCCGACCGGGCCCGTGATGATCCTGCGGCATGGTGTGGCCTACCGCACCATCGGAACGCCGTAGCCCCGTCGACGGTACACTGGAGCCGATGGCTTTTGCCCCTTCTATTCCAACCAGCCTGTCCGCACCTGCTGACGGGCTGGTTCAGATCGACCTCGCACCGCGCAAGCCTGCCGCCAAGCCGGCATGGCTGAAGGCGCGCGCACCGGTCGGCGAGAACTACCACGACCTGAAAAAGCTGGCTCGCTCGCTCAACCTCCACACGGTGTGCGAGTCAGCGCATTGCCCTAACATCGGCGAGTGCTGGAGCCATCGCACCGCGACCTTTATGATGCTCGGCAACCTGTGCACACGGCGCTGCGGCTTTTGCGCGGTACCCAAGGGCCGGCCCGAGCCGATCGACGTGGACGAGCCTCGCCGGGTGGCTGAGGCTGTTGCGCAGCTCGGGCTTCAGTTCGCGGTCATCACCAGTGTGAATCGTGATGACGATATGCTGGGCGGCGCTCGTGTTTTCGCCGAGGTCATCCGGCTGATCCACCAGCGGGTGCCGGGCTGCGGCGTCGAGGTGCTGATTCCCGACTTCCAGGGCAACGA
>CAXTWU010000026.1:0-17759 GCA_964248025.1 uncultured Acidobacteriaceae bacterium
TTTTAGGCTGCGGCGGCTGGTACGCGCTGAAGATCGGGCGCATCTCGTTGCGCGACGAGCCGGCGTCCGAGTAGCCCGGCTTGATGTCGATGTAGGCTTCCTCCCGAAGGCGCGTCAGATAAGCGCGCAGCGCGGGTTGCATCTTTTCCATCCCGACCGCTTCTTCCACCTGGGGCTGCACCGCCGTAAACGGCTGCTGGCCTGCCGGGGTATGCTCGTCCACCTTCAGGATCACAAAGCCCTGCTTGGTGCGGATGGGCTCGGTGTACTGACCAGGTTGTAGGTTAAACGTTGCTTTCTCAAGCACATCGGCCAGCTGCCCGCGCTTGAAGTCGCCCAGCGCGCCGCCCTGGGCCGCGGTCGGGCCGCCGGAACTCGCCTTGGCCACCTCGGCGAAGTTCTTGCCCGCCTTCAGCTGTGCTGCCACGGCATCGGCCTTGGTCTGCGCTTCCGCGACCTGCGCGGCGTTGTCCGGGTCAGCCGTCGGGATCAGGATCTCCGAAAGTTTCACCTGCTCCGGCGTCGAGAACTGGTCTTTGTGCGCGTCGTAGTACGCCTGCTCGTCCGCGCCCGTGATGTTGATGCGGCGGCCCACCTCTTCGCGAATGACCTGCGAGGTAATCACGCGGTTCTGGATGCTGGCCTTGAAGTCGGCGAAGGAAACACCTTGCTGTTCGGCCGCTTTCTCCAACGCTTCCATCGAGTCCAGGTTGTTCTGCTTGCGCAGGTCGTCCAGCTGGCGAATGGTTTCCGTTTCGCCCGTGATGCCGAGCTGCTTGCCCTTGGACAGCAGGAGCTGGTTGTCGACCAGGTCGCGCAACAGCTGCATTTTCTGATCGTCCAGCTCGGACGGCGACCAGTTGCGCTGCTTGCTTTGTTGTTCCAGCTCCGCCTCGGCCCTCGCGTAGTCCGAGGAGCTGATGACCTGGTTGTTGACCCGGGCGATGATGTCTTCCACCACGTCGCCATGAAACGGGGCGTCGGGCGCGGCAGCGGCGGCGTTGCGGCTCACTGGTGCATTGGCAAGCGGGGCGGAGGACTGCGCGAACAGGGCATGGACCGGGGCGAACGAAAGAATGGCAGCGGCCAGCAGGGCCCGGCTGAGCGAGGCACGAAACACGAAGATACGGATCGTCATCAAATAGGGTCTCAAAACACCTTGTGCAACAAACATCCGGTCTTGCCGGTCGTTCTCCGGATCCGTTTTGCAAATCTTAAAGTCTGTGTCGCGCATCGGTTCGATTCTACGCGGAGGGACCCTGACGTGTCTGGAACAAAGCGGCAAATACGCAAGCGCGTTCCCACTTCGGAACGGCAAAGGAATCTCCAGGGTTCGCGCGGCGAGCTGGCCGATCTTTAACAAGCTCCCGTCGCGCGATTCAAACGGAACATGTTTCCAGCCGCGAGCCGGCCGATGCGACCGCCCAACCTGATCCCGGGCACCGCGCGAACCTTGTCCACCATCGGTCGCGAAGGCAGGTGCAGACCATTGCTCGCGTCCGGCTCAAAAGCGCGTCCCAGCAGTGGAAGGTCGGTTTGTCAACGAGTGCCGGATCCTCTTTCGCCGGGGGGAGGCACCGTGCCAGCAACTCGCATTGCCGCTCCCTTCAGCGATGAACTCCGGACAGCGCACAGTAGGAACCCAAAGCTGGACCGGCCGCAGCCCCTGCGCCCGCAAACGCTTCCGGTGCTCCCGTCGCTTGTTGGTTGACGAACCTGCTGCCGGAATCGGGTCCACACCTGTTCTCCTCCATCGCCCGTTCCACGCGGCGCCAGCATGCGTGCCGAACTCCGAACCGGCTTGCGGTTCAGCATTTATCCTTGGGGTATGGAGCGGATCATCTCGGGGGCCCTGCGATTCCAGCGCGAGGTCCACCCCCAGCGCAAGGCCTTCTTTCAAGAGCTGTCCCTCGGCCAGTCGCCCACGGCCATGTTTATCGGCTGCGCCGACTCGCGTGTTGTGCCGGAGGTGCTGACCCAGCAGGACCCCGGCTCCTTGTTTGTGGTCCGCAATGCCGGCAACATCGTCCCGCCCAGCTCCACCGTGCCGGGCGGGGTTGCGGCTTCCATTGAGTACGCGGTCGCTGTTCTGGGCATCCCCGACATCGTGGTCTGCGGCCACTCCGGCTGCGGTGCCATGACCGCGATCCTGCGCGGGGGCGAGTCGCTCGAGAAACTGCCTGCCGTGTCCCGCTGGCTCCGCTATGCCGATGCGGCTCGTGACATCGTCGCCAAGACCTGCCCCGGCGCCTCGGAGGCTGAAAAGCTGGCAGCCCTGATCCGCGCGAATGTTCTGGCCCAGTTGAGCAACCTCGCCACCCACCCGCCGGTCGCCGAGGGCATCGCCGCCGGCCGGCTGCGGCTCCACGGCTGGGTGTATGACATCGGCTCCGGCGAGGTGGAAACCTTTGACGCCCGGCCTGGCCGCTGGATACCCCTGGCGGAGGAGCCGGACGTTCATGCCACGCCTGAGGTCGCGCCGGAAACCACTCCGGAGATAAAGCCGGCGTGACACCCGGACCGATTGGCGAAGGCTGATCGAAAGCGGGTCGCTCCCTGCGCGGTATACTCCTAAGTAGCGCCTCTGAGGTCCAGCCTTATGTCTCCCCGCTCCCGCCGCACCGCATTTTCTCTTGCCGCCTTCTTTGCCGTATGCGGCCTCGCCGGGGTTGTGGCCAGCCAAAGGGTACACGCCGACTCCGGCGATGGAGACGTGGTCTTTCGCGACTCGCTCAAGCAGTTCGCCTCGGTTTATTCGACCGTAAGCCAAAACTATGCCGAGCCGTTTACCGGCGACAAGCCGTCCGATACCATCTACGACGGCGCCATTCCGGCGATGCTGCGCACGCTTGATCCGCACTCGAACTTCTTCGACCCCAAGAGCTACGGCAAGCTGATGGAAGAGCAGCGGGGCCGCTATTACGGCGTCGGCATGCTGATCCAGCCGCAGCTGATCGGCGACAAGCAGCGCACGGTCGTGTTGAAGCCGTTCGCCGGCACGCCGTCGTACAAGGCCGGCATCCACCCCGGCGACATCATCACCGCGGTCGATGGCAAGTCCACCGATGGGCTTTCGTCCGACGACGTGGTGGCCCTGCTCAAGGGCGAAAAAGGGACCCATGTCCGGGTCACCGTCGCGCGCGCCGGCACCGCGGGCGGCAGTGCGGAAAGCCTGAACTTCGACCTGACCCGCGCCGAAATCCCCAACAACTCCGTCGACCTGAGCTACCTGATCCAGCCCGGCATCGGCTACATCCACATCAAGGCTGTGCAGGAAACCACAGGCAAGGAGGTGGCCGACGCCCTCTCCAGTTTCGGAGAGATGAAAGGCCTGGTGCTCGACCTGCGCGACAACCCCGGCGGCCTGCTCAACCAGGCGGTCGCGGTGTGCGACCAGTTCCTGAAGCGCGGCGAGGTGATCGTGTCGCAGCGCGGCCGCGCCTACCCGGAGCAGGTGTACCGCGCCACCCACGGCAATGATGGCCGTAATTACCCCATCGTGATCTTGACCAACCATGGCACCGCGTCCGCTGCCGAGATCATCTCCGGCGCTTTGCAGGACCACGATCGCGCGCTGATCGTCGGCACCACCACCTTTGGCAAGGGCCTGGTGCAGACTGTCTACCAGCTATCCGACAACACCGGGCTCACGCTGACGACCTATCACTATTACACCCCGAGCGGCCGCCTGATTCAGCGCAACTATGAGGGTGTGTCGCTGTACGACTACTACTCGAACCATGGCAAGCCGCAGGCCGACAAAGACCGCGAGGTCAAGCTTACCGACTCCGGCCGCACGGAGTACGGCGGCGACGGCATCAGCCCCGACATCCCGTTTGAGGAGCCGAAGCCCGTCCATATCCAGCGGGTCCTGATCGCGCACTATACCTTCTTCGACTTTGCCCAGAAGTGGCTCGCAAACCATCAGGTTGCAAAGGACGCACAGGTGACCCCGGAGATGGTCGACGCGTTTAAAGCGTTTCTGCGAGAGAAAAACATCGCCTACACCGATGCGGAGCTGGCACCGGTGATCGACTGGGTCAAGGCCAATATTCTGGCGGAACTGTTGAGCACGACCTACACCGAGGAAGACGGGGCCCGCGCCCGTGCGGAGTGGGATCCCGAGATCAAAAAAGCCGTTTCCGCCATGACGCAGGCTGCGGACCTGGAACAAGCGGCCGAGCGCGCCGAAGCCGCGAAGCAGGCCGCGCACAGCGGCATGCCCTCGACCATGTAGGCCTTGGGCATGCATCCTGATCTTCGCTTTGCCACCCCTGCCGACACGCCGGCCCTGATCGCGCTGGTTAACGCCGCCTACCAGGTCGAGAAGTTCTTCAAAATCGGCGAACGCACGGACGAAGCCGAGGTCTCGGCGTTGCTCGCAAGTGGACAGTTTTTGTTGCTGGAGCAGGCCAACACCCTCCAGGGCTGCGTTTACGTCGAACTGCGCGGTGAGCGCGGCTATCTCGGCATGTTGGCCGTCTCCCCCGCCCGTCAGAAAGCGGGCATCGGCACCCGTTTGATCGCCGCCGCCGAGGAGTTCTGCCGCGAAATGGGCTGCAGGACGATGGAGCTGACAGTGGTCGATCTCCGCACGGAGCTGCCGCCGCTCTACGAGCGCTTTGGATACCGCGTGGCCGGTACCGCGCCTTTTCCCGCTGACACGATGCCAGTGAAGCTCCCCTGCAGCTTCCTTGTCATGCAAAAGCCCTTGCCGTCCAGCGACTAGCTTCACACCCGCGCGCGACGCTTATCCACAGCTGACCCTGGTTCAACCCCGTAGCCACTCACACCCGTGTCGCTTCCTTCCCGATCATGAACCATGCATGCGTGGAAGCCGGGTGTAGCCGAAGCCGCACCCACGCCTGCTTCCATACGCGAACACCCTGCGCCATGCACGGAGCCACCCGCCCGGGCCAGAACCTAGTGATTGCTGGCGCCCAGGCCCTTGTCCGGGGTATAGGGGCCGAGCTTGCTCGACGCATTGTTGATGTTCACTACGCCGCAGGCTTCGCGCCCACCGGCATTGCCTGACGGATCGGTCTTCATGTCGTCTGCCGACTGGTGCACGATGATGGAGGTGCCGCCGTTCGCCAGGATGGAGTTCGGCTTCGACAGGTCCAGCGTTATGTCCTTGGCGGTGAAGGTTTTTTTCACCATCCCGTCATCGCCCACCGTCAGGTTGACCGGCATGTCGCCGGCATGGTGGCCCTGCGGGTTTTTCAAGCCATGTTGCTTGTTGCCGGGGTTGAAGTGGCCACCTGCCGATTTGAAGTCGGGCGCATCGCATTTTGGATACTGGTGGAAGTGAATCGCGTGAGTACCCGGATTCAGATTCTTAAGGTTCGCTTCCACCTTCACGCCTTTGCCATCGTTTTGCAGAAGTATCCTTCCGCCATCGCGCCCGTCGGAGGTTTCCATCGCCACGGTGATCTGCTTCGGCGCTTTCTGCCCTTCTGCCCATCCCAGCCCCGTTGCGCTCCAAAACGCTGCCGCCATACAAATGCCCGCTATCCGCTTCATGATCCACGCTCTCCCCGGCGGCGACCCTCGCCGCAACCTGTGTCAATGGGATGCTTCGGCAAGCCGTGCGCAAAGTAGGGCGCGGCTTGCCGGTTTTGACGTGGAAGTCCGGGCCGAGCCTGGAGGCAGGCGCGAACCAGCAGCACCAGTTCCTGTTCCATGCTGGCCGCGGTGCTTCAGTAGAAGCTGAATCGTGGCCTGCAGAATGGCCTCGACACTGGCCGCGGCACGGGCCTGCGTGGGCGTCTTTCGTGGGTCCAACGTCCTGGCCTTCGCGGCAGGCAAGTGCGGACTCCTAAACTGAAGCTTTCTTCGTCCAAACCATACATGACCGGTATCCACGCAGCCAACCGTTTCGGCGGAACCTTTACCTTTCCGTCCAGCTCCATCACCGTTCACCGCATGGGCTATGGAGCCATGCAACTCGCGGGTCCCCATGTGTTCGGTCCCCCAAGGGATCACCAAGGGGCGCTGGCCGTACTGCGTGAGGCGGTGGAGGCTGGGGTCGACCACATCGACACCAGTGACTTCTACGGTCCCCACATCACAAACCGGATCATCCGGGAAGCGCTGCACCCCTACCGCAAGGGCTTGACGATCGTGACCAAGGTGGGTGCGCGGCGCGGCGCGGATGGATCGTGGCTCCCCGCCACATCGCCCGAGGATCTGACGGAGGCGATCCACTCTAACTTGCGCAACCTCGGCCTTGATGCGCTCGACGTCGTGAACTACCGCAGCATGCACGGGACACAAACCCTTGCCGAAGGGTCCAACGAAGCACAGCTCACCGCTCTGGCCGAGCTCCAGCGACAGGGGCTTGTGCGACACATCGGTCTCAGCAACGTCACCCCGGCGCAGGTTGCCGAAGGCCGCCGCATCTGTGAGATTGTTTGCGTGCAGAATCTGTATAACGTAGCGCACCGGGCTGACGATACCCTGATCGACGACCTGGCTCGGGACGGCATCGCCTATGTGCCGTACTTCCCGCTCGGGGGCTTCTCGCCGCTTCAGTCTTCTGCCTTGAACGACGCGGCCGCCGCGCTTGGGACGACGCCGATGGCCGTGGCACTGGCCTGGTTGCTCCATCGCTCGCCCAACATCCTCCTCATCCCCGGCACGTCGTCCGTCGCGCACCTGCGCGAAAACCTTAGGGCGGCCTCGCTCGCGCTGCCGCCCGAGGTGGTCCGGCAACTGGATCGAGTCGGCGCTCCCGCAGCCGCTTAACCCGGCGAAGCGAGACATCAACCCTTCCACTTCAAGCCCGAAACGGAAACGGGCAAACAGGTCTTCCCGAAACGGAAAAGGGCCCCCGCGGCGGCTCATAAAAGCTGCCGCCGCATCGACGGATCGGCTAGGCTGCATCCATGCATCGTTTCCCCTGGTTGAGATTGGTTCGTCCACCGCTGGCTATATGCGCGGCGGTGGTCGCTGTGCGCATCTGTATCCTGCGTCACCATGTGCATGTATCGCTGGCCGACCCGCGTACCTATGCCAGTCCGTTTCAACACAAATGCGGCTTGCTGATGATTGGGTGTGTGCTGTGGGCGGTGTTCGAGGTCGCGATGCCGCGGCATGCCGGGCTGATATTGCGGCTGCGCGGTCCCGCTGCAGCTCTCGCCTTGCCCGCACGGACGGGCAAAGACGCCGGATGCTGACGGCACAGCGGCAGCCGCGGAATGTACATTGGTGCGAAGCGGTGTCTTGTTCGGCCGCGGTTCGGACTCAGTCGCTGTTTGAGCCTGATGTGGAGAGTGTGTGACGCGCATGAGTATGGCTCGGGTCCTTTTGCTGGTGGCGGCGGCCTGGTGGCCGATGGCTGCCGTGGGGCAGGGTGGGCCTGTGCAAGCAAGGTCCATGCAGGATCAGTCCATGCAAAGTGAGCTCATGCTGATGCCCGTGCCGGCGCACCTCACTCTGGAGCAGGGCCAGTTGCCCATCGACGGAAGCTTCAGCGTAAGCCTTACAGGCTTTGGCGAGCCGAGGCTCGAGCGGGCGCGGCAGCGATTTCTGGATCACCTAACGCTCGTCACCGGCATTCCGTTCATGGCCGCCGCGGCGGGCCGGCACGCACAGCTGATCGTGCATGTCGAGGGCAGCAGCCGGCCGGTGCAGGAGCTGGGCGAGGACGAGTCGTACACCCTCCATGTCGGCGGCAACCAAGCCACGCTGGACGCGCCGAACCCCCTCGGCGCCATGCACGGCCTGCAGACGTTTCTGCAGCTGGTGCGCATCACTCCGGCCGGCTTTGCCGCGCCCGCGGTTGAGATCCGCGATAGCCCGCGGTTCCCCTGGCGGGGGCTGATGCTCGACGTGTCGCGGCACTTTCAGCCGCTCACGGAGGTGCGGCAAACCCTGGACGGCATGGAAGCAGTCAAGATGAACGTCTTTCACTGGCACCTGAGCGACAACCAGGGTTTCCGCGTGGAAAGCAGGCGCTTCCCCCAGTTGCAGGGCAAGGGTTCAGACGGGCTGTTCTACACGCAGCAGGAGATCGTGGAAACGATCGCGTACGCGCGCGACCGAGGCATTCGCGTGATGCCGGAGTTCGACATGCCGGGGCACGCGACGGCATGGTTCGTGGGCTACCCGGAGCTCGCGTCCGGTCCGGGGCCGTATGCCATCGAGCGGGAATGGGGCGTGTTCGACCCGGCCATGGACCCGACGCGTGAAGAGGTTTACCGCTTTCTGGACGTTTTTCTCGCGGAGATGACCGCCTTGTTTCCGGACCGGTACTTCCATGTGGGTGGCGACGAGTGCAACGGCAAGGAGTGGGACAGCAACCCGCGCATCCAGGCCTGGATGCGCGCGCACACAATGCGTGACAACGCCGCGTTGCAGGCCTACTTTACCGGGCGCGTACAAAAGCTGGTCGCCGCGCGCGGCAAGGTGATGGTGGGCTGGGACGAGGTGCTGCAGCCGGACACGCCGAAAGACGTGGTGATCCAGTCGTGGCGCGGGCAGAAGTCGCTGGGCGAAGCCGCGCGCGGCGGCTATCGCGGGCTGCTGTCGGCCGGCTACTATATCGACCTGAACCAGTCAGCGGGCGACCACTACCGCGCCGACCCGGAAATCATTCCCGACGCCACGGCCATTGACTCCCTGACCCCAGTGGAGGCCGGGCGCATCCTGGGCGGCGAAGCGACCATGTGGACAGAGTTCATCAGCCCGGAGATCCTCGACAACCGGGTATGGCCCCGCACGGCAGCCATCGCGGAGCGCCTGTGGTCGCCCCGGTCTGTGACCGATGTCGATTCCATGTACCGCCGGCTGGCAGTGGTTTCGCGGGAGCTGGGCTGGCTCGGCCTGGAAAACGGTGGGGTGCGCTACGACATGTTGCAGCGCATCAGCGGCGTTCGCGAGCCGGAAGCCCTGCTGACGCTGGCGCGCGTGGTGCAGCCGCCGCAGGGCTATGTGCGCGGTACCCTGCGCAAGTACTACCAATACACCCCACTCACGAGCCTGGTCGATGCCGTGCCGGCGGAAAGCGAGCAAGGACGCGAGTTTACCGGGCTCGCACGGCGCATTGTGGCGGGCTCGGCCTCTGCACAGGAGCATGCGCGCGCCCGGACTCTGCTTGAAACCTGGACGGGCAACGACCGCCTGCTCGCCCCGTCCCTCGGCAGCTCGCCACAAACCCTGGAGCTCAGGCCTGTGTCGCTCCACCTGGCGGAGACCGCGACCCTGGGGTTGACCGCGCTGAATCGGCTGGAAGCGAAGGGGACTCAAGCTTTGCCGCAAGGAATGGTGCAAACACCGGCTGGGCAGAGTGCAGCAAAAGCCCGCCTTGCGGAGCTCGCGAAACCGGAAGCAGTGCTGCTGGACATGGTGGTGCCTGGAGTGATGATCCTTGTGGACGGGGCAGGGCCGGCTCCGGCTCGCTGACCGCTTTTCATCCAGGAGAATCACCCGCGCAAGTGGAGCAGGTATCTTGAAGGAGACCTCACCGGGAGGCTGCAGGCTCTTTCGAAGTACGCAAGGCGAAAGTATAGGCGTCGGGACGACTGGGCTTCCATCTCTCTCACGAATCGAAGCTCGGAACGACAAGCGTCGGGAGAGCACGTAGACTGTGGCCGTGGCTACCGGTCTTGTGCGTACGGGACAGAAGTGCCGGTGCTTTGGTGGAGGCAGCTCCCTGACCGTTCCTCCTCCGAGTGCTTTACGATGTTTCATAGAGCAGCAAAGCAGCAAAGTTGTCGACAGCCAGGCAGATAGATCGCGAACGCTGAAGATTTCCTGCCGGAGCAACGTGGACGAAGGCCCAACCAGCAGTAGCCCCCAACAATGGATGAGCGATGCCGACGAGAGTCGCGCGATCGCCTTACTTGGCGTGGAACCACAGGGTGAGTTCCACGACCTTGCCGAGCTGGCCGCTGCGGTCTGCTCCACGCCCATCGCCCTGGTCTCGCTGATGGATGAAAGTCGCCTTTATCCGAAAGGGACGGTCGGCATGAGCCTGCAGCGTATAGAACGGGCGGGCACCTTTTGCGATCACGCACTGCGCCAGGACGACATGCTCATAGTGCCCGACGCCTCCGCCGACGCGCGCTTCGCCCAGCTTGCCTCCGTAAAGCAGGCTCCCGGTGTGCGCTTCTATGCCGGCCTGTCCCTCCTAAGCCCGTCTGGAACCAAGATCGGTTCTCTTTGTGTGCTTGACACCATCAAACGCGAACTGAGGCCCTGGCAGATAAGCGCGCTGAGAAAGCTCGGCCACCACGCCAATATGCTGATCGAGCTCCACATACGCCGTAAGCTGCTGGAACACTTCCACGGCGCGCTGGGTTCTGTGCTCTGCGGCGTTGAGTTGTTTACCACATTTACCGACGCAGTCCCTTTCGGCTGTTATCTAAAAGACAGTGAGCACCGGCTACTGTTTTACAACCGGCACTTGTCGGAGCAGTTCGGTCTTACCTCGACAGAGTGGCTGGGCAAAACGAGTCATGATCTTTGGCCACGCGTACTTGCCGACCAGGTGCGGGCGGCGGAAGAAAATGTATTCCGCTCAAGAGAGCGTGGGGAGTTGCTGATCCAGTTGCCCAGCCCGGATGGGCAGCTGGTACCCACGACGCTTTACCAGTCGGTGTACCGCGATCCGCTAGGCGTGTCGATGCTGGCGGTGATGATGCTGCGCGGCCACGACAGGTTCAGCCTGGATCTCCTGGATATCCTGAAGCCCCTGCCCGGATGAACATTCCATGTCCTGCAGCACACGTATGGCTGACTGGCCGAAAGCAGCCCCGAAAGCAACCTCGACACAGCCTAGTGCGCAGGCCGCCACGTGCCCCCCGAATCGCCCGGTTCGGGGGAGCCCGCCCGGACCCGTTTCCCAAGAACCAGGCCGACCGTGGTGCCGATGCTGGCCGAGTGGTTGCTGACACCGAAGCGCAAGCCGCCGTCGATGCCGAAGCTGGTCCCGAACTGGTGGTAAAAGCCGCCGAAGATGTAGGTGCCGGGCGGCGTGTTGGACTGCGACACGTTCTGCCCAAAGGCTTCGGCGTACAGTCTTGTTTCCTTTTGCAGGTGGTAGCTGAGGGCAAGCGACTGCTGACCGCCATAGCTGCAGCCGGCGGCAGTCTCGCAGTCCGACTGCACAAGGGAGCCGTTCACGATCAGGTCCAGGTCGCCATTGGGTCCATAGTGGTGATTCATGAGCAAAATGATCTGCTGGCCATAGCCCTGGAGCGCTGTCTCCGACGCGGTCGGCAGCTCCGCTTCGTACTGCACGGCGATGCCCGGGGCGCGGCGGTGGTACTGCTCCTGCCATAGCACCACCTTGCCTCCGATGGTGATCGTGCCCACGCCGTTAACCACCTCGTTGCCGCTTTGCAGGTGGTTGAACGCGGACCAGGTGAAGTCAAGCCGCAGGTGGCTCAACGGCGTGTAGAAAAACGATGTATCCACTGTCTGCTGGTTGCCGGGGATACTTTGCGGGTAAGCGTCATAGCCGCTTTCCACCTGCAGAACGCCCTGCTTCTGCACGGTCGCGCTGTTTGCAATCGTGGGCCGGGTCGGGCTCAGTCCCAAATCCGGATCCAAGGACGTGCTCACGGTCTGTGCGTCGGCCGTCAGCAACAGGGCAGGAGCGAAAATAAGCGTGGCCGCCACGGCAAAAGCTCGCGAGCGAGGAGCATGGCTGCCCAGGCCGGGCCGGCTTGACGGGTTGGATGAGTCGCGGGTCAAACTTCGATTATGCAGCTGTTCAGCAAGCTCCGGCAGCGTTCCAGACAGGCTCAATAGACCCTGGCCGAGCCCGCAAAGACTTCCGGCTCCCGTGGCCCTCCCCACTGTACCGCAACGCGCCCGAACTGTTTCCGCCCTTCGTCCAGGTAGGCACCAGGTCTTCAATCTGCAACAGGGTCAAGGCTCTCGCGCGGCGACCGATTCGTATGCTTGCAGCGGAAGGAGCACTCAATCTAGATCGAGTGCTCCTCCCGCGTTGATCTAAATCGAAATCCGCGCGCGCGGATCAGGAGCCGGCGCGACTGTCACGACGCCCTCCGGCAGGCCGGCATAGGCGCGCGCGCTGCTCCAGGCCCACTCGGTGCGCGTTGCAGCCAGTCCCGCTTTCACCGGTGCCTGGTGCATCGTGTCCAGGCAGCCAACGATCGGGTCCGCGCCGACCACGTGTGTGTCGGCAAGGCTCTTCTCCCAGGCGGGCTCATCCGAGCGAACCGAAACGTTGTAGCGGCGCTGAAAGCGCTGACGCAGGGTCAACAGCACGGACTCGGCCGACTCGCGCTCCGGCTCCGACATCAAAACCTGAAACGCCGCAGGCATCACCACGTAGCCGGCAATCTCGAAACGAAACCTTGCCCGCAGTTCTTCGAGCAACTGGCAAAGCAGGTCCCGGTGCTTTTCTACTTCGAGCTTGGGCTGGTGGCGAAACGAGGTGGATGTCAGCCAGTGCAGCTCGCCCCGCCCCAGCACCGCTCTTTGACCCTTTGGCATAGGTCCAGTCTACGAGCCCGGCACGGCAAGCAAGGCTAAACGGCCTTGCGCTGGAACGAAGGCTTTTTACCGGCAAACGAGTTCTTGGCCTTGAACGAGGCCGCGGAAGCCCCGGCGACCGGCTTTTGCCCGTTCTGGACGCGGGCTGCTTTTTCCTGCGCGGCCTGCAGCTTTTGCGCCGCGCGGCTCAGGCCGCCGACCTTGACCTTGGTGGCGGCGGGCTTGGGTGCGGAAGGGATAGAGTCAGTCATGAGCCTATTTTCTCACGCCGGCCGGCACCTCCAAAAACACATCTAGTAGCTATAGCGCGGGTAAGCCGGTTTGTGCGGCTCCGGGTTGGGGTGCTTCCCAAGCTCGTCAAGCGCGACGGCGACAGCCTTTTCCAGCTGCGGATCGTGCCCCTCGGCCACGGCTTTCGGGTCCTGTTCGACCGTGATGTCCGGGTCGACCCCGTGGTTCTCTACGTCCCACTCGCCTTGTGGCGAGAAGAATGCGACCGACGGCGAGGTCACACGGCCTCCATCCATCAACACCGGGATGCCGCCGATGCCGACCAGCCCACCCCAGGTGCGCTTGCCCACGAGCGTGCCCAGCCCGTTGTGCTTGAAGAGCCACGGCATCGCATCGCCGCCCGAGCCCGAATACTCGTTCGCGATCATCACCTTGGGCCCAAAGATCGCGTCGTTGGGCGTGTGCTCGATCGCCCCGTAACGCGGCGCCCAGTACGACTGCAGCTTGCGGCCCAGCACTTCCACAATGTAGTCGGCGATTTGGCCGCCCCCGTTGAAGCGCTCGTCGATGATCGCGCCCTGCTTCTGGGTCTGCGCGAAGAAGTAGCGATTGAAGTTTGTAAAGCCGCCGGCTGCGGTGTCGGGCAGGTATACATATGCGAGCTTGCCGCCCGACAGCTCGTCCACCTTGCGCTGGTTGCCGTCGATCCAGTCGGTGTTGCGCAGCGCGGCCTCGCTCCCCACCGGCACCACGACCAAGTCGCGCGGGCGCTCGCCGCTGGGCCCCGCGACACGGAGAGTCACCGCGTGGCCAGCCGTTCCTTCGAGCGGCTGCTGGATATCGGTCGCCGCGGACAGCGGTTGGTTGTCGATCGCAAGGATGCAGTCGCCGGCCGCGACGTCGAGCCCGGGCTGCGCCAAAGGCGGGTGCAGCTCCGGGCTCCAGCTGCCGCCGGTGTAAATCTTTGCGAAGCAATAATGGTCGTTGCGAACCGTGTAGTCCGCGCCGAGCAGACCGCCGGGCACCCTCGGCGCCTCCGGAATCGCCCCGCCCGAGCCGCGCAGGTGCCCGACGGAAAACGCGCTCAGCATCTCCTGGAAGATATAGTTCAGGTCGGCTCGCGACGCGATCGCCGCGACATAAGGCTCGTACTGCCGCTCAAGCGCCACCGTGTCGGCTCCATGGAAGTGCGCGTCATAGAAGTACGCGCGCTCAATCCGCCACACCTCGTGGTACATCTGCGACCACTCGGCCCGCGGATCCACGCGCACCTCGACCTCGGCAAAGGAGATCGCACCTTCACCGGCTTTGGCCGGCTTGTCTGCGGGCACGATCGCCATCCGTGGGGCGCCCGGGTGCTCCGGCCCCCTGTCACCATTGCCCTCGTCACCGCCGCCCAGGTGCAGCAGCATCTTTTCGCCATCGGCTGAAAGCTGGTAGTCCTCGACCCCGTCGGCAAGCTTTTCTGTTTTGCGGCCTTCCAAAACCCAGCGGCTCAAGGAGTGGTTCTCGCCATCATCCAGAAAGCGCCCCGTGTCTTTAGCCTGCAGGAAGTAAACCGTGCCGGCCTTGCCGGTCTCGAGGCTGCTGTAAAACGCGGGCGGCAACGGCAGCGGCGCGATGCGCCGGGCAATCCCTTCGACCGGCATGCCCGCGAGATCGATCTCGGTCGGCGCGGGCGGTGCCGGGGGCTTGCTCTTTTCTTTCCCTTCCTCGTCGGGCTTTCCGTCCGCCGCCGGCTTCTCCTCGTCGGTCTTTTCTTTCCGCTCGGCCGCGGTCTTTTCGTCGTCCGTTTCCGGCGCGACCGGCGAGGCTGTTTTCGCAAGCAGCGTCAGCGCATAGATCGTCTGCGTCGGCTGGTACAGGTCGCTCGTCATATCGAGCCCGGCTTCCGTCGCTCCCTGGTTATTGCTCGCCAGGAAGTACAAGAACTTCCCGTTCCGGTCGAAGGCCGGTGAGTGCGCGTCGGCCATCGCGCCTGTCAGCTGGGTCGACGTGCCCGCGTCCACCGAGTAGAGAAACAGCGCATGGAGGTGGTTGGGCATGGAGTGCGGGTACACCAGCCATTTGCCATCGGGCGACCAGGCTACCTCACTCGCCGAACTGGAAAAGCCGCCAAACACATCCGGCTCGCCCACATTCGCCAGCTTGCCCGTCGCCGTGTCGATCACGTAGAAGTGCAGCCGGTTGTCATGGAAAGCAATGTGCTTGCCGTCGGGCGACCAGCGCGGCTCGAAGTAGTACGCGGGCTCGGGCGCGAGCGCAAACTTTTTCGCCGCGCCCTCACCGGTCTGCGGCGCGACATGCAGGGAGTACAGACCGGGCTTGCCGCCGGGTACGGGCTCGTCGGAGAAAAAGGATACGGATTGCCCGTCGGGCGACCAGGCCGGTTCACGCTCGCTCGCACCGGGCGTTTGCGTCAGGTTGCGCACAGGGCCATGCTTGGCCGCGACTGTCAGGATTTCGCCGTGCGCCTCGACCGCGACGCGCAAACCGGTGGAGGAGATGGAGTAGTTCTCGATCTCGCCGCCCACATGCTTCAGTTGGGGCCGCAGCTCCGGCAGGTCGGCGGCCACATCGACCGTAACGGCCTGCGGCTTTGCCCCGGCCTCGGGCGCAAGCAGGTACAGCGCGCCCAGCTGATCGAAGATCAGCTCGTGCCCATCGGTCGCGAGCGAATGGATATCGGTCGAGGTGTTGTGAAACACCTCCGACACCTGCCTGCTCGCCGGGTCATAGCGAAACACACCGATGTGGCCAGATCGCCCCGATAGGAAAAAGATGTCTCGCCCCAGGTAAACGGGCGAAAAGTCGGAGCTTTGCTCATGCGGAATCTGCTCGGAGCTCAGACCGGGCAGCGTCGTGATCGAGATCGTGCCCGCGCGTCCGCCGCGGTAGTTGCCCCATGCCGTGTAGTTGGTGAAGTCGAAGCCGAAGGCCGGCGGCAGCGGCGCATATGCGATGCGCGAGCCGTCAGGGGAGTACGTGCCCGCGTAAGCCATGGGCAACGGCAGCGCAGCAGCGATGCCGCCGGCGGCCGGCACCGTGAACAGCTGCGTGTAGCGGCTGCTCGACGCGCGATTGGAGCGGAAAAGGATATTTTTGCCGTCCGGCGTCCAGCCGATCGCGTAATCGGCTGCCGGGTGGTACGTGATGCGCTTCGGCACGCCGCCCGCGACCGGAATCGTGAACACATCGGTGTTGCCGTCGTACTGCCCTGTAAACGCAATGGTTTCGCCGTCGGGCGAGAAGGCTGGCTGGCTTTCGATGCCGACGCCGTTGGTCAGTCGCGTGGCCTTGCCGCCTTCGCGGGGCACCACCCATAAGTCGCCCGCGTAGGAAAACGCGATAGTGCGCGCGGTCATCGCGGGCCGCTGCAAGATGCTGGGCTGCTGCGGCCCCTGGGCGTGCAGCGCAAACGGCAGACTGAAAACAAGGGCGGCGGCAAGCATTCGCATGGGCAACAGCACTCCTTCGGGAGCAGCGTGGATGTGTGCCCATGCTACATGCACGCCCCGTGTTGAAGAACAGGCTTGCACGAATACCGAAACGGTGGCATCGTTGAGCTATCTCTCGAAGAAAGGACGCCCGCCTTGACCGTTTCAGTATTCCCTTCGCGGCATCGGCATGCCCGGTCACTCAAGCATGACCGCGGTCTGTGTCTCCGGGCGTCGTTTCGTTTGAGCTAGCCGGTCCCGGCGCCCCCCTCCTTCACCTGAAATTTCAATTGCGAGCACACGTAGTGCCGCGCCGTTTTCGACCCTTGTTCCGGTGGGGTTATGCGAGCGCGCCCCGTGTGTGCCTTTGCGTCCGGCACTGCCGGTAAAGGACTGATCCATGTTCGGGACCTTGCGTCATCTTTTAAGCAGTCAGAATCAGTTCGCCTCGGGCGGTCTCCTGCTGATGGCCGTCGGCAGCATCGGCGTTTTTCTGCGTGCGCTGCCCGGCTACGCATGGGCCTCGCTTGTGCGGCAAACCACCCTGACCATGACGGTCAAGGATGACGACGCGGCGTTCGGCTGGGTCAAGGAATGGTTCCTCCAGCAGCCATTTCTCGAGCGCATTCGGCGCGTTGACCTGGATACAACCCTGCGCGGGACGGAGATCGCCCTGCTGCCTGCCCCCGGCCTGCACCTGTTCTGGTACAAGGGGCGGCCGTTTCTTGTGAGCTTTCACCGCTCCGAAGACACAAAAGGACGGAAGGAGCGGCGGAGCGAAACACTCACGTTTCATACCCTTGGCCGAAACCGCGGCTTTCTTCAAAATCTAGTAAAGGAGATCGTCGCCTGCCATCGATCCAGGGCGAACTCCCCTTCGTCGCTCTATGTGTATGACGACTACTGGACCCCGGTGCAGGCGTACTCGCCGCGTCTGCTCTCGTCGGTGATCCTCGATGCCGGCGAAAAGGAGCGCATCCTGGTCGACCTCCAACGGTTTCAGGCCTCGCGCGAGCGGTACCGGCAACTGGGCGTCCCGTACCATCGCGGCTACCTGTTGCACGGGCCGCCGGGCACCGGCAAATCCTCACTCGTGTCGGCGCTCGCGGCGCACTGCGGCTTGTCGCTCTATGCGATCAATCTCACCGAGCTGAACGATCGCTCGCTCAAGGCCGCGATGAACGACGTGCCGGACAACTCCGTCATCCTGTTTGAGGACATCGACTGCATGCGGGCCGGCAATCGGCGGACCGAGGCCAAACCGCTGCATGACGGGGAAGAAGAAGGCGGAACCGATCGCTTTGAGACGACGTCCGCAGTCGCCCCCGGAGTCGCGTCGGGAGTCACCCTGGGAGGGCTGCTCAACGTACTTGACGGCTTTCACGCGCCCGAGAACGTAGTGTTCGTAATGACGACCAACGATGCGGCCGCCCTTGACCCCGCGCTGCTGCGACCGGGCCGTATCGACTACAAGCTGTTTCTGGGGGAGGCCTCGGAACGCCAAAAGGCCGAGCTCTTCCGGCGTTTCTTTCCGCACGCGCGCGAGGGGGAAGCCGTTCGCTTTGTGCGCGCTCATGGCGCGGAAACAATGGCGGAGTTTCAGGGCCTGCTGCTGCGACTGCA
>CAXTWU010000026.1:17859-22447 GCA_964248025.1 uncultured Acidobacteriaceae bacterium
GCGCTCATGGCGCGGAAACAATGGCGGAGTTTCAGGGCCTGCTGCTGCGACTGCAGGAGCAGGGACGCGACTGCGCGGCGATCGCCGTTGAAAATGAAATCGAGTACGGAACCAAGGATGGCACCGAGGACGAAAGGGAGGTGCTCCTAGGCTGACGGAGGAGTCAGATCCAGCAGAGATACCGCAGCAGCGCCAGCAGTCCTGCGGTGATCAAGGCCGTCAGCCCCAAGACGATCGACGCGGCATGGTTTGAGTTCACAAACGGCAGACCCTTGAGATTCATGCCGTAGGCCCCGGTCACGACCAGCGCCGGCAGGGCAATGGTCGACAGCACCGTCAGTACCTTGACGACCTCGTTGGTGCGGTTGGCAAGGCTCGACAGGTAAATGTCGAGCGCGTTGTTGAGCAGGTCGCGCTGCGACTCCACCGTGTCGAGTAGGCGCGAAATGTGATCGTACAGGTCCCGCAGGTAGAGCTGGTGCTCGGAGTCCATCGGGCTGCCGGAGCTGCGTTGCAGGTGCATGCTGGCGTCACGCGTGCTGACCAGCAGGCGGCGCGTCTTGATCAACCGCCGCTTGACCGCGAAAATGTCGTTCAGCAGGTCGCGTGCCGGCTTCACTACGCGATCCTCCAGCGCATCCAGCTTTTCATGGAGCGCGTCGACCGCCGGGAAGTAGGAATCCACGATGGAATCAAAGGTGAGGTACAGCAGCCGGCGCGGGGTGCCGGTTGCCTTTTCCTCCTCCGCCCGGTGCAGGGCGGCCGCTACATCCGCATCGCCGGTGTCGGCAATGACGATAAAAAAGGGTTCGTAGTCGGCCTTTTCTTCATGCGTATGGCTGGCGAAGATGGAGATCGGTTTCAGCACAGGCTCGTCCCGGCCTGGCAACACTGTCAGCGTCTTTAGCAGCGCAAACGTATAGTCGTGTCCGCTTTCCACCTTGACGCGTTCGCCCACGTTGCGAGCATCCTCCAGATGGAGCGGATGGAGGTGCAGGCGCTCGGCCAGTTCATCAAACCCGGCCTCGTCGAGGCTCGTAAGGTGGTACCAGCAAGGCACGCCTAGCTCCTCGGTTCTGACGCTTGGGAGCGCGAAAGCGCCCAAACGGAGAGTATCAGCAACGCCCGGCCGCTGCCGGCGTCAGGCCGAAGCCGAAGCAGCGTAGGAGCGGACCGGGATCGAGCGGATCAACTTTTCCGGCTGCATCAGCAGCTCATCCATCGCTGTCGCCGCAGCCTGGCCGGCCCGGGCGTCGATCGGTGCAAGCCATTGCAGCATGGCCGCGCGATCCAGGTAAACGCTGTCTTCCACACGGTTGCCGTGGTAAAGATCGCCGGTGAAAACAATCTGCTCATCGTCTGCGTCGTAGCGCATCAGGACCAGGGTGCGAGTGTCTTTGGGCTTCATGGTGTCCCCACTCTAGAGCCGCCTCGTCGAGAGGGCTATCCCCTAATCGTGGAACATCCAACCTTCTGTAACGTGACCGTCGGGGGACTGCGCCGCGCAGGGGGACTTAGGCCTGTGAGCTCTCGTGCCAGTGCATCGGCCAGCCCAGGTATTTCGTCGCCGCTTCAAACACGGGCGAGGCGACGGTCGAAAAGTTGGCGGCGACGTGATGCTCAAAGCCCTGCTCGCAGATGTAGCGCAGCAGCTTCTGCATGTGCGGAATGTGTGCCACGCCCGCGCCGCCAAAGGTTTCAAGCGGATCGTTCGTGAACTCGCCCTCACCCACGTAGCCGCGGATCCCTCCGTGGAGATCATCGGTGGAAAAGCGCAGAAACGTCATCGCGCCCGCTTTCACCCGGCCCACGCAGGTACCAAACGTGTTCTGCTTCCCGACCGTGCCGGCAATAATTGCCTGGAAGTCCATCGTGACCGACTGAAAAAAATGTTTCGGCAGGTTTGAGCAGTGGAAGCACACCGCTTTGTCGTCCTCGTCGCCATAGTTGTTGTTCCAGTCCAGCAGCGCCGAGGGTGTTTCGCTCGCCAGCGCAAGCCCGTACATGCTCAGCACGCCGGCCACATCGGTTTCGCACGCCGACGAAAACAGGTTTTCGCTCATCATGCTCATCACGGTGCAGGGCACCACGCCGAAGTATTCCTCCAGCGACGTCCAGCACTGGATCGCCGAAATCGTGCAGTAAGTTTCCGCCATCCAGCCGTCGATCACCGCTCCCAGCTTCGCCATCTTCATCAGCGCCTCCGCGGGAACACCGCCCGTCGGCACGTAGCGCTGGATGGCCGCGAGCTTCGCCTGCGCTCCATCATCGGTGTCGCGCATCCGGTCGATGCGGCCGAGCACCTCGGACAGGTCCAGCGTTTCCACCGAAATGCCGTGCCGCTCCAGGATCTTCTCCGAGTAGCGCACCGTGTTGAACGCCGCCGGACGTGCGCCGATCGCGCCGATCCGAAGATTTCGGAAGCCGTTGGCGACGCGGCAGGTCGCCGCAAACTCGGCCAGGTCGCGGGCAAATGCTTCCGACTGCGGCGCGACCGTATGCTTCTTTGTGAGCGAGTACGGAATGCCGTACTGCTGCAGGTTGTTGCAGGCCGACATCTTGCCGCAGAACGAATCGCGCCGGTGCGCGATCTTCATGATGTCGGTGCGGTCCGGCGTGGCCTGTATCAGCACGGGTACGCGCAGCCCCGACAGCCGGATCGCGTCGACGATCGCGCGCTCCTCGCCAAAGTTCGGCAATGTGACAAGAATGCCGTCGATCGTTTGGGCATGCTGCTTGAAGAGCTCGGCACACCGCCGGGCATCGCCAGGGGTTTGCACCGCGCCATGCTGCGTCTCTTCGGGCGACAGCACCACCGAGCCATAGCCGAGCCGCCCAAGTACCGTGATCATCTCTTCGCGACCTTCGCGGGCCAGGTGATGCGGAAAAAAACCGCGCGAGCCGACAATGACCCCAAAGGTAAGCCGCTTCTGCATAAAACCCTCGACCGGAACCGTGTGAACGGTCCCAGCATAAGGGTTTCCTGCCTCGCCGCACCAGCGTGCAGCCTGCGAAACACGGGCTCAGTGCACTGTCTTCATCTTGCGCTGCATGTAGTCCATCAGCAGGTACTCGCCCAGCGTGTCGGGCGTCGTAAAGTAAGCTTTGCCGCGACACATCTGCGTCACCTTCTGCACAAACTGCATCAGGCCGTAATCCGAAGCCAGCATAAACGTATTGATCATGACGTTGGATCGCTTGCACCGGTTCACCTCTTCCAGCGTCTCGCTCACCACCAGCGGGTCCAGGCCAAAGGCGTTTTTGTAAATGCGTCCGTCCGGCAGGGTCAGCGCCGACGGCTTGCCGTCGGTGATCATGACGATCTGCTTCATGTCCTTGCGCTGCCGCTCCAGGATGCGCCGGGCCACACGCAGGCCCTCACGCGTGTTGGTGTAGTGCGGGCCCACCTTGACCCGCGGCAGCTGCGAAATGGGCAGCTCCTCGGCCGAATCGTGGAACAGTACAAGAGAAAGCGAGTCAGCCGGGTACTGCGTGCGGATCAGGTGCGACAGCGCCATGGCGACCCGCTTGGCCGGCGTGAACCGGTCTTCCCCGTACAGGATCATGGAGTGCGAACAGTCCAGCATGACCACCGTTGCGCACGAGCTCTGGTATTCGGACTGGTGTACGTGGAGATCGCCGTACTCAAGCTCCAGCGGCATCGTGGCCCCGCCGCGCGCAATGGCGGCGGACAACGTCGCGGTCGTGTCGAGGTTCAGCGTGTCTCCAAACTCATACTGCTTGGAACCGCCGCTCGCCTCCACCCCGGTCGCGTAGTGAAGCGTGTCATGACGGCCGGCGCTGCTTTTGCCGAGGGACCCCAGCAAGCTACTCAGGGCCTTGAATCCTAGGAAGTCAAGGCTCTTATCCGTAACCTCGAAACGAGCCTGCCCCTCCCCTCCCTCGCTTTGTCCCTGCCCCGGCTCGGGGCTACTCTCGCCTTGGTTCCGGATGTAACTTTCTTGCTCCATCCTGTCCACAAGCTGATCAAGAAATTGCTCAAATTTACCTTCATCGCGTAAGTTTTCTATCTTCTGCTGGGTATCTTGGTCGAACATGTCGCCCGACTCCATCGCGCGGCGCAGGGCTTCCTTCAAATCCTCCATGGTCTGCTCCAGGTCCTGGAACTCCGTCATGGGATTCTGGAACCCAGAATCCAGCAGGTAGTCCGAAAGAGCCTCCAGGAGGTCCTGCAGGTCGAGTTCCGACGCCAAATCGCCGCTGTATTTGCTGTACCGGACGCGCTTCATACTCTATTTTCACCCCTTGCACCCCAGCGTGCAAGGGGTAGAGGGTGCGTGCCATGCACTCCCAGGGCTCCCGTGGTCTGCTCCAAAGGTGTTACACGGAGGGGAGTACTGTTACCAAAGCCGCAGCCCCTGACCACCTTTCCATGCCTAACTCGTACCGTTACGAACCATCGAAATACACAAGAAGTGGCATGTCATAACTGCGAAACCCAAGGGTAATATCTGCAAAGCAGAGTAAAGATGTCTGGGTTAGAAAATTCGTAACAAATTCCACGTGTCGCCGTGAAAAAGTCGGTTACTGTACTCACAGCGAAGGAGCAGAGCACATGTTTTCCTGC
>CAXTWU010000027.1:0-21727 GCA_964248025.1 uncultured Acidobacteriaceae bacterium
GTGTGGCAGTTTGCGTTGACGCCTCGCGCTTTCTCGCTTATTCTCAAGCCCATGTTCGCAGCAAAGCTCTCCTGCTGTTGTTGCTCCTCGCAGGCTGTCCCTGCAGAGTTGAGCCGATACACGCGCTGCTGCCGGTAACTCTCCTCTGTACAAACCTCATCGTTGTAGCCGCGATTGCGGCTCATTCGCGACGGCGTTCGATTATCCGTTCGGCTGGAGTCCCGCTTTGATTCAATCCCGTGTTCCCTCCCTCGTTGTTTTCCTGATCGCCCTTGCATCGCTTGCTCACGCCCAGACCTTTAACGGCGGTTTGCGCGGCGCCGTCACCGATGCCGCCGGTGCTGCGCTGCCGGATGCCGCCGTCACGCTCACGGATGAAGCGACGCAGCAGGTTCGCAGCACCCGCTCGGCGTCGGACGGCGCTTACAGCTTCAGCGCTCTCCGCCCTGCCACGTACACGCTCCATGTCGAGGCGGCCGGCTTCGCTGCGACCGACCGGGTTCACATCGCGCTCGCCACGCAGGACTTTTTGACCCTCGATGTTTCGCTCGTGCCCGGCTCCGAAACAAGCGTCGTCGAGGTCAAAGCGGAAGCTCCCCTGGTCGACCCTTCCACCGCGTCGATCAGCACCGACCTTTCCCAGCGTCAACTGGAGGACATACCCGTCCTTGGTCGCAACCCCTACATCACCGCCAATGTTTCCGGCGTGTTTGTCAACACGGGCAACCAGCAGTTTGTTCGCTTTGCCGACCAGAACGGCACCTCGCAAACCTCGATCGCCGGTGGCCCGGTGGCGACGAACCTGTACCTTGTGGATGGCGTCCCGATCACGGACACCAACAACCGCCCGATTGTGATCCCAACGATTGAGTCAATCCAGGATGTGAAGCTACAGGCAAATACCTACGACGCGCAGGTGGGGCGCACCGGCGGGGGTGTTTTCAACACGCTGCTGCGCTCCGGCTCCAACCAGTTCCACGGCTCTGTTCTGGGCGAGACCCGCCAGACCGCCTGGCTTGCCAATGATTTCTTCGCGAATCGCGAAGGGATCCCGCGCCCGGATAGCCCCTATTACAACTGGGGCGCGTCGCTCGGCGGTTTTGTCCCTTTCCTTCCGGAGGCGCGCACCTACTTCTTTATCGGGTCAGAGGGCTATATCCAGACCTCGCCTTACACGGAGACCTTTGCCGTTCCCACCGCGCTTGAGCGCGCGGGAGATTTCTCGAGGAGCTTCAACACCGACGGTACGCTCAACACGATCTACGATCCCGCCCGGACTTTCCGCGATGCGTCCGGCGCCATCCATCGAACGCCATTTCCCAACAACACCATTCCCGCAGCGCGCCTGAGCACTGTGGGCAAGAACATCGCTTCCTACTTCCCGCTGCCGCAGACCGCCGCTGCGACCGGTCAGAACAACTTTACCGCCACGGACGACGTGCGCGACCACGCGCAGGAGGTAACGGTCAAGCTGGACCAGCAGATTCGCCCCTGGTGGAATCTCAGCGGATCGTACATCTTTTATGAGGCGCTCCAGCCGCTCGGCAACCCGCTTGGCACGCTTCCCGGCAGTTACTCCTACACCTACCATCGACAGGTCGATACGACGCAGGTGAACAGCACCTGGATCCTCAATCCGACCACGGTGCTCACCGCCCGCTACGGCAACAATCGCTTTCCCAATCTCATCGCTGAGGTCTCCAACGGCTTCGACCCGGCCGCCCTCGGGTTCCCGACCGCGCTGACCAACCATCTTCAGGCCAGGTTCTTCCCGACCATCTTCTTCAGCCGCTTTTCCCAGCTCGGCCAGGACACATCGTCGCTCGACAACTGGAAGTCACAGCTCGTCAACGCTACATTGGCCAAGAACGCGGGCAAACACAACCTCACCTTCGGCGCCGAGTACCGCCGCCTGCGTATGAACTTCCAGGATCTCGGGGACGCGCCCGGTACCTACACCTTTTCCGGCGTCTTCACCCAGGCCGATCCGAATATCACGGGCGACGGCACCGGCTCCGACCTCGCCGACCTTGTGCTCGGTTATCCCGTGTCCGGAGAGGTAGAGACCTCGACCTTTCTCCACACTTACTTTGATTACTACGCCGTGTTCGCGCAGGATGATTTCCGTGTCACACGCCGCCTGACCCTGAACCTCGGCCTGCGGTACGAAAGCGAAACGGGACTGAAGGAAAATCACAACCAGCTCGCAGTCGGCTTCGATCGTACATCTCAGTCGAGGCTTTCCTCCAACACGGCGGTCACCGGCGGCATTCTCTTCGCCGGTGTCGACGGCAGTCCGCGCGACATCGGCAACCTGTCCCGCCTGAAGTTCGCGCCTCGGCTCGGCGCGGCCTACCAGCTCACCGGCAACACCGTTGTTCGCGGCGGCTATGGCATTCTGTATGCTCCCATTCGCTACGACCCTATCGCCGCCCTCGCCCCGGGCTATACCCAGTACACCTCCTACGTGGCCAGCAACGACGGCAATCAAACCCCTGCGAACACCCTCGACAACCCATTTCCTTCGGGCCTGCTTCAGCCCACCGGCAACGCCGCCGGCCCCCTTACCGATGTCGGCTCTTCCGTCACCAGCTTCGATCAGCAGTTCAAGGCACCCCGCGTCCAGCAGTTCTCCGTCGACATCGAGCGCGAACTGCCCGGACGACTCGCCCTGGAGGTCGGCTATATCGGCAGTCGCTCGATCCATCTTTCACCTGCTCCGAATGGCGGCGGAGCCGTCAACATCGACCAGCTCAATCCTTCCAACTTTTCGCAGGGCGTCGCGGCTCTCAGCGCCTCGGTCGCAAATCCCTACTACGGCCATGGCGGAACCGGCGTGATCGGCAACGCGACCGTGGCCCGCTCGCAGCTGCTGCTTCCATTTCCACAGTTCTCCTCTGTGAACCTGTTTGTCAGCTCCTCGCATGCCGCCTACAACGCGCTGCTGATCAAGGCTGAAAGGCGCGCGGCCCATGGCCTCGATGTTGTCGGCTCTTTCACCTGGTCGCGCAACATGGACAGCTCCTTTGCCACCACCAACAACGTTCAGAGTTCAGGGATCACGGCGCCGCAAAACGTCTATGACCTGAACGCCGAGTATTCCCGCGCGGTGAACGACACTCCCTACCGCTTGTCGGCCGGCATCATCTATGACCTTCCCGTCGGCCCCGGCGAGCGCTTCTCGACCGGGAGCCGCTGGTCCGACGAGATCCTCGGTCACTGGCAAATCAACGTCCTTCCCACCTTTCAGGCCGGATTTCCGGTCGCCATTCGGCAAAGCTTGAATCCCAATTCCGGCCTGGTCGGCAACACGGTCCAGCGCCCAAATCTCGTGCATGGCGCAGCACTTGGCACAAGCGGCAGTCTCTTCAACCGGCTCAACGGCTACATCAATCCTGCTGCCTTTACGAGCTCAACGGCCCTAACCTTCGGCAATGCACCACGCACCCTTTCGCTGCGCGGTCCCGGTGAGGCCAACTGGGATCTTTCGCTGTTCAAAAATGTGCTGATTCGCGAACGGGTCAACGCCCAGTTCCGCGCCGAAACGTTCAACACCTTCAACACGCCCTGGTTTACCGGCCCCAACACGTCTTACGGCAGTGCTTCTTTCGGGCAGATCACCGCACAGGCCAACTTCCCCCGCTACCTGCAACTCGGGATCCGCATAGCCTTCTGATGGATGCAGCGCTTGCTCCCGGCCATACTCTGCTTGCTGACAAAAGTCGCGCTCTTGCTTGTGGCAGGGCTCGCATCACCCAAGAGGAAACAGCCTATGCCGACGCACCTTTCCCGCCGAAGCCTGCTCAAAACATCCGGTCTGGCCTTGGCCGGCAGCACGCTTCGCAGCGCTTCCGCCCAGGCCGGGGCACCGGCTCAAATCCCAGACAAGTCTCCCCAACCTGTCCGCCTCTGCTTTAACGAAAACCCTTATGGTCCTTCACCATCGGTGTTGAAAGCGATCGCCGGCGAACTTCCGCACAGCAACCGCTACGCCGATGCCGCTGCCGCCCAGCGCTTCGCCGAGCAGATCGCCGCCTTTGAGCAAATCCCCATCGAGCAGGTGGTACTCGGCGAGATCCTCGGCACTCTTGGTTTGTACCTCGGCTCCCAGGGTGGCCCCGGCGGTGAGTTCCTCTACTCCACCCCCGGCTACCTCGCCCTGATTGATGCTGCAACCAACGTTGGCAGTGTCGGGGTCGGGGTTCCGCTCAATCGGGAGTACCGCAACGATCTGCCCGCGCTCCTTGCGAAAATCTCTTCGCGCACGCGAGCCCTTTACCTTGTGAATCCGCACAACCCTACCGGCACCGTCAATGACGACACCGCCTTCAAGCAGTTCCTCACCGAGGTCTCGCGCCGCACGGTGGCCATTGTGGACGAAGCCTACCTTGAGTACACCCCTGACTTCCGCACCCGCACCGCGGCCAACCTCACCCGCTCCGGTGCCAACGTTGCTGTTTTCCGCACCTTCGACAAGATTCACGGGCTTGCCGGCCTGCCGATCGGCTACGTGCTCGCGCCCAGACCGCTCGCCGCAGCCCTGCGCAAACAAGGGGCCGGTGACGCCGAGTCCCTGGGCCGCCTCAACCTGGCCGCGGCGCAGGCTGCGCTTGCCGACACCGCCGAGGTCGCGTCTACCCGCGAGGCCGTCGCCCGCGAACGCGCCCTTTGGCTTCGCATCCTGGACGACGGGAAACTTCCCCGTACCGACACCGTGGCCAACTTCATTTTTTTCGACGCCGGACGCCCCCAAGGCACCGTCGCGGAGGCGATGCTTGCCCAGGGCATCGATATCGGCCGCGCGCACCCGCCGTTTACGAACTGGGCCCGCATCTCCATCGGTCTCCCTGAAGAAAACCGCCGCGCGCAGGCGGCTCTCCAAGAGATCCTCGCCGTGGCGCCACTGGCATAGTTACAGGTTGTCCCTGTCGCTCTGGTTTCATACCTCAGGCACAGGCGCGGTGCATGTTGCAGATTCTGGTCTTAAGAGCGGGCGCAGGGTGCTCGCTCCAGCGTGGGCGTGGAAACAGGTGCGGCGGCATGGAGCGAGGATGAAGCTGCGGGCTCGGGGAATTGCCGGTGGGATCTGCTGGCCCTTGGCGGGGTGCTGTTGTCGCTCGGTACGAAACACAAGACCCCTGCGCGGGATGCGGCCACTTCGTGGCGTGTCTACGTTATCGTTCCCTATGCCATCGCAAATGTCCTTCTGAACGACGACCTGCTAACGCCAGCCGAAGCCTCAGCGCTTCCACCACGAATACCCCACCCCAAACTGCACCACAGTGGGTCTTGAACGAGGCTCTTCGTCAAAGCCGCGCCTGGCGCGACGATGGACTCTCGGTGCGCCTGTCCATCAACATCTCCGCACGCAATCTCGAAGAGTCCGATTTCGCGCAGCTTCTTGCGGATGCGCTGACCCGTCACGGGATCCATCCCTCCCAGATAGAACTGGAATTCACGGAAAGCGCCTTGATCCGGTATCAGTCCCGCGTCCTCGCTCAGCTCACCGAGATCCGCTCCATGGGCCTCACGCTGGCTATCGACGACTTCGGCACCGGCTACAGCTCCTTTTCCTACCTTCACCAACTCCCAGCAACTATCGTTAAACTCGATCAGTCATTTATGCGGACGCTTGCTGAAAACGCCAAGGAACAAAAGCTGGTGCGCTCCATGATCTCCATGGCTCACGATATCGGGTATAAAGTCGTTGCTGAAGGCGTCGAAACTGCCCCGGTGTTGGACTTTCTTGCCGGCTGCGGGTGCGACGAGATCCAGGGGTACCTCATCGCCCGCCCACTCCCGGTTGCCGACTGCCAGGCCTTCTTCCAGGCCTGATACCAGGCATGGTTCTCCGCACCTGCAACAATTTGCCTTCTCCTTCTGCAGCGTGTGCTCCGCCCGTGAGAGCCTGCCACGCGGTACTCTCAGGTACAAAACGCAACAAGCGCGCGGCTGCGTCAATGCGGCCGCGCGAACTCCCGCACCCAACGTGTTTAGTGAATCTCCAGGATGACTGGAGAGCCTGTTACCGGCACCACAACAGCAGAGCCGCTTGCACTCGCGACGGCGAACTGCCCTGTTTGCTGCATCGTGCGCATGGTTGCGATCCGGTGATTCGGGATCGAGACCGACGCGTTTTCAGGCGTGATCGCGATGGCTCTCGTACCATCCCACTCGCTCCGGTTGAGCCACAAGGCCAGGTAGTATGTTCCGTCGCTGCGCTGAAACAGTGAGTGCATCAGATGCTGGTCGCCGCCGGTGATTGTGTATGCGAGGGGGGTCAACGGCGAGCTCCCGCCTGCATCGGAAAACAGCTGGATCAGGTTCTTCAGCGCGTAGAAGGATGGCTTGGGGGTCAGTGTGTCGTCCACCAGGCCGAAAGTATCCTGCTGGTCATCGAGAAGCGCATAGAAAAAGACGTGGCCGACGCCGCTCTTCAACGCCCACAGCACTTCGCGTACGTAGTAGTCGGGAAGAAACTGCGCTGGCACATAGCCGCTCCCGCCTGTTGTTGTCGGGGTCCCACTGGTGACGTAACCGAACTCAGTGATGACGGTAGGTGCCTGGTTGCCGCCGTTTACCTGTGCGTTGTTGATGGCAAAAGGAAGCCCGGGGAAGCAGTCCCAGTGTCCTGTCACGCTTTGTGCGCAGGGGCCACCTCCGGCATCAGGACCCTGCAGCGCGCCGGGCGTGTAGTTCAGGTCCGGCGGGTAGTTGAAGATATACGAGTGGAGATTGTTGAAGCTCATCGGCACCGGGCCGAGCACACGGGGCGAGCTCATCTGGACCAGCGAAGGACCGATCAGCGGCAGCCAGGGTGCGGACTGGAGCGCCTGCGCCATGGCAGATCCGCAGCTTTGGAGTGTTCCGGCCCAGTGCGGATCCCCGGACGTGTCGTATTCATTCGGGTATTCAACCGCTGCCACGTTTGACAATCCTCCCAGAATTTGTGCATTTTGCTGGATGGAAGCGGCGCAGCTCAGCCCATAGTCGGCGCGCAGGCCTGCCTTGGCCAGGGTGTTGTAAACATCGTATGAATGCGCGGGATAAGCAGAGTTGCCTCCTAGGTAAAGGATTCCGTCTCGATAGTAACGCACACCCAGGCCCTTCAGTAACGCAACCACCTGATCCGATTGAGTAAAGTAAGGGGTACTCGAAAACCCGAAATGGGTATTGACACCGACTGCCTCAGCGACGGAGTCAGCGGGTCGAGGGACCTCGGCCACAAGGGGATGAAGGGCCAAGCAGGACAGACCGAAAGCTGCCAATGGCCTGTAGAAGCGGTGCAATAGGCTGCGTGAGTTGATCATGATGCGACTTATCGACGCACAACGGTCTTCCGTTCAGTCACCCCGCTGTTTGCAGGTGCCCAAAGTAATCTTTCGGGAATACCATCCCTCAATCACGTATGCCTCTAACCGGCAATTTGTACCAGCAGTGCGAAAATTATATATGTTACTTATAACTTACTTGTAAGTTACAAATGAGGGATAGACCTCATAGTACCTTCACCCTAAGCTAGCCTCACTTACACAGCATGATTCGCGGGCTCAAGGCTCCCTTGTGTGAGTGGCGGCGGGCCCATTGTGCCGGCAGGTTTTCTTTAGCTTCCAGTTAGAAGTCGTAAGTTCAAGAGCTCGCTCGCCGGGGCGTACGCCCCCTCAAACAACGCCGCAGTGCCGATGTGACGCACCGTTACCCAATGCTGAAAGGTTTCCCCCATGCAGCCTGGCGATCGCGCATCGCTCCTCGACCTGATCAAGAATCACTGGCGCCGGATCACGATCTGCATGGCAGCCTGCATCCTGGCCGCTGGCTGCGTGACCGCCCTGTTTCCAAAAAAATACAGTGCCACGATGGAGTTCCTGGTCAAGGACGCGCGACAGGACCTGACCCTTACGCCGGCGCAGAATGGTGCTCCGCCCCCCGAAGCCGGGCTGACCGAGGCCGAGGTCAACTCCGAGTTGCAGCTGCTGATGAGCAACGACTTGCTGGAGGAGGTGGTACAGGACAATGCCCTTTACAAGCCTTTCCTGCGCGCGGGTGAGCGGACCCCCAATCAGCGGGCCCTGTCGCTCGCGGCCAGCAGGCTGGCCAGAAATCTTGCTGTGGGCGCGATCCGTAAAACAAATGTCATCACGGCGAGCTACAAGGCCGGCAGCCCGGAAGCAGCGGCCAGCGTGCTGGCAGACCTGGGCCGGCGCTACCTCCAGGCGCACCTTTCGGCGCACAGCACCCCGGGCTCCCTCCCCTTTTTCTCCTCCGAAGCGCAGAGCTATCGCACCGCGCTCGAGCAGGCCGAAAACGCCCGAAGCGCCTTTGAGCGCCAGTCGCAGATCTACAGTTCTGACCAGCAGCGAGCGGCCCTGGTGGCCCAGCTGGAAGATACTCGCAGCCGCCTGCAAGCGACCAGGCAGGACACCATGGAGGCCCGGGCGCGGATTCAAGCGCTGACCGGCAAGCTGGGCGGCACCGCCCCCCGCATGCCGACCGAAGAGCGCACCCAGTCCAATCCGCTGACCGTCGATCACCTCCGCAGTGAACTGGCCGATATGGAGAATCGCCGCATCGCGATGCTGGCCAAGTTCAGGCCGGGTGACCGGGCCGTCGTCGAACTTGAAGGCGAAATCGCGAATACACGCGCCAACCTCCTCGCCGCCCGGCAGGAAAGCGCGGCCGAAACCACGACCGGCGTCAATCCGATCTATCAGTCTCTTACCGGCGATGCCAACCAGGCGCAGGTGGCCCTTGACGCCCTGAATGCACGCACCGTGGCACTGCGGCAGCTTGAAGCAGAAGACCTCCGCAAGCTGAGTGGCTTTTCGGAGCAGACGGTGACGCTCAACGACCTGCAGCAAACCGAGGCCCTGGCGCGGCAAAGCTACCTGCTTTACAGCCAGCGCATGCAGGAAGCGCAGGTGTCCATGCAGATGGACAAGAATAACTTTGCCAATGTTTCGATGATCGAATCGCCGGTGGCTTCGCCCATCCCGGTATCCCCGGTGCTGCCGCTGAACCTCGCGCTGGGCGCGCTGTTGGGGCTGCTGCTGGGCATTGGAAGCGCGTACCTGCGGCCGCCCACGGCAACACGCCCCTCTCCCAGCCGCTCGGCCCGGCCATACTACGCCGAAAGCGAAACCTTTGCCTCGCAGCCAGCCGGCGACTGAACCGCCGCGACGATCGGAGTTTCCCTTGATGCGATTCCGCTTCCAAAGCATGCTGCTGCTGGGGCTTTACGCATGGCAGGCCTTGGCTGCCGACCCCACGCTGGTGACCAGAAACCAGCGGTACCACCTGCACCCAAGCGACCAGCTGGAAGTAAGTTTCCGGCTCAGCCCGGAGTTCAACGCGGTCCTCCCGGTACAGCCGGACGGCTTTGTCACCCTGCCGAACCTTGGCGATGTCAAGGTCGGCGACTTGACGCTGGTAGAGGCAACCCATGCCATCCAGGCAAAAGCCGCCGAGCGATTGAACGATCCTGAAGTCACGGTCGAGCTGAAGCAGTTTGCCGCTCCCTACCTGATTGTTGGCGGCCGCGTGGCCAACCCCGGTAAGGTCGAACTGCACGGCCCCGTGACGGCGCTCCAGGCAGTGCAGCTCGCAGGCGGCTTCCGGGATGGTGCGAAAACCAACCAGGTCCTCTTGATCCGGCGCGTGGACGACCAGAACGCCGAAACCAAGCTGATTAATTACAAGTACATCCTGCACCACTACCAGGCCAACGAGGATGTGGCGCTGCAGGCCGGGGACATGCTGTATGTGCCCGAGGACTTCATTACAAAGATCGGGCCCTACCTCAAGATCGTAAACCTGGGCCTGTACTTCGACCCATTGAACTTCTGACCCGTTGAACTTCTGACCCGTTCGCTCCCCTTTCGCGAAAGGCCGCTGGCCACCCCACCAATGCCCGAACCGCGCCCGTCAGGAGTCCCTGATCTCGATGCCGCCCGAAGCAGTTGTCCATGCCTTCAAGGCCACAGCAGGGCCCGCAGCCGCTTCACCCAACAGGCGGGGCGCACGCTCCGTGCTGCAAACAGCCACTGCACGCCTCCTGATCGTGGGTTTGAATGCCGGCACCGGTGTGCTGACGGCCCGGGCGCTGCACCCGGAGGGCCGGGGCGAGCTGGCTGCGGTTTTGCTGTGGCCGCAGGTCCTTTCGGGCGCGCTTACCCTGGGCCTACCCAGCGCGCTTACCTTTCACCTCCGGACCCATCGGGCCCAGGCTCCCCAACTGCTCACGGCTGCGCTGCTGCTTGGGCTCGCCATCGGGCTCGCCGGCACCGCGGCGGCGATGGCGGCCGCTCCGTGGCTGCTGCACCAGTACGCGCCGTCCGTGGTGCGGCTTGGCCGCTGGCTGATGCCGAACCTGGTGATCGGTATGTTTCTGCTGATCGGCCGGGCAGCGCTCGAAGCAGAACATAACTTCCGCATGTCGGCCATCGCGCTGACGGCGATTCCCCTGCTCACACTGCTGGGGCTGCTGGGCCTGGCCATCGCTCACGCACTCACCCCCGCCCACGCCGGCATCGCCTACACGCTGTCCGGCATTCCCGTGTGCGCGCTGCTGTGGTCGCGCCTGCCGGTGCGCTGGCCACAACCGCTGGCATCCATTCGGAGTGCGGCGGGAATGCTGCTTTCCTACGGCCTGCGCTCTTTTGGGATCGACCTGTGTGGCACTCTTGGATTTTATGTCGACCAGGCTCTGGTCGTCAGCCTCCTGTCGCCCTCATCCATGGGCGTGTATGTGGTCGCGCTAAGCGCGTCACGGGTGCTGAACGTACCGCAAACCGCCATGGCCAGCGTTTTGTTTCCGAGCATGGTTGGCCTGGCGCGCACGGAGGTGGCTTCGCTGGTCGGCCAATCCCTCCGCATCGGCTTCACAGTGGCGCTTGTGTCGCTGGGGTTGACCCTGCTGGGGGGGCACCTTCTGCTTGCGCTCGTGTATGGCCCCGCGTTCGCGTCGGTCGGCGCCACCCTGGCCGTGCTCACCGCAGAAGCCGGGCTGGCCGGCTGCGTCAGCATTGCCGCGCAGGCCTTTATGGCGACCGACCGACCCGGCCTGATCACGGCACAGCAGGTGATCGGCCTGCTGGCGAGCGTGCCTTGCATGCTGTTTCTGATTCCGCGTTTGGGCATTCTCGGCGCCGCTTGTTCCCTTTTGTTCGGCACGCTGCTGCGCTTTGCCTTTGTGCTTGCGAGTTTCCGGCGCGGTTTTGGGGGGCAATGGCCGGGGCTTTTGCTCGATCGCGCGACCCTGGCCTGGGGTGCCGGGCGGCTGGGAACGGCCATCCCGGCCCTGCGCCGTTTCCAAGCTGCCGGGGCAGCGATGGCGGAGGGGCCGCGATGAACGAGGCGACCGTTCTGATCGTCAACGATACGGCGCACGTCAACGGGGGCGCCGCCAAGGTCGCTATCGCAAGCGCGGTGGGTCTGGCGCGACGCGGCTGGGCGGTCCGGTTTCTTGCGGGCACGGGTCCGGTCGCGCCGGAGTTGACGCACGAGCCGGGCCTCCACGTGCGCTGCCTGAACCAGTTCGAAATCCTGAACGACCCCAACCGTTTTCGAGCCGTCCGGCAGGGCTTGTGGAGCACCTCTGCGGAGGCGGCGATGCGGGAAGAACTCAGCCTGCTCGACCCCGCGCGCACAGTGGTGCACGTACACCTGTGGGCCAAAGCGCTGTCGTCCAGCGTCGTGGCGGCTGCCGCCGAGCGCGGCTTTCCCGTGCTGCTGACGCTGCATGACTACCTGTACGCCTGCCCCACGGGCACTTTGTTTCACCACGGCAAGGGCGAAATCTGCACGCTGAAGCCGATGAGTGCCCGATGCCTTGCGACCAACTGCGACGCCCGCAAGTACGCGCACAAGCTGTGGCGCGCCGCGCGGCACACGGTCGCGCACACGGGCGGGCGGTTTGAGGACGGCATCGGCACCTTTGTGGGGCTCGGCGAACACAGCGTGGCAAGGCTTGCGGAGTACCTGCCGGAGCACGCAGCAGTGCGCTCGGTTCCCAACTTTGTCGACGCCGACAAGCCGGAACCCGCGCCCATTGCCGGGAACAGCCGCTTCATCTTCAGTGGGCGGCTGGTTCCCGAAAAGGGCCCCATGCTGGCGGCCGAGGCAGCCGCGGAGGCCGGGGCCGGCCTGACTTTGATCGGCGACGGCGAACAGCGGGGGGCGATTGCGCGTCGCTTTCCGGAGGTGCGGATGCTGGGCTGGCTCGATCACGCGGAGGGTCTCGAAGCGCTGCGCGGGGCACGCGCCCTCCTGCTGCCCTCACTGTGGCTCGAAGTGCAACCGCTGGTGGTGCTGGAAGCCGCGGCAAACGGGATCCCGGTGATTCTTCCCGACACATCCGCCGCCCGCGACCTGGTCGAGGACGGGGTGACTGGGTTGTGGTTTCGCATGGGCGACGCGCGCGACCTGGCGCGCAAGATGGCGCTGCTCGGCGATCCGGAGTATGCGCAGCGGCTCGGGCAGGCCGCTTACGACCGCTACTGGACTGCGCCGCCGACGCTGGACCTTCACCTGGAACGCTTGGAGGCTGTTTACCATGAAGCTCTACACGCTTGAGCCGTCGGCATTCCCGCTGGGTTCCCCCGAGCCGATCGTAAACCCGGCCTTGCGCGTTCTTCACGTGCTTGAAGCCACCCTCGGCGGCACCTTGCGCTACATTGAAAACCTTCTGGACGCACTGGCGCCTGCGGCTTTCCCCAGCGCGCTTGCCTATGGCGTCAGCCGTGCCGATCACCGGCTCCAGCCGGCGCTGGCGCATGCCCGCGAGCTGGGCTGGACGCTTTATGAAGTGCCCATGGGCCGCGAAATCCGTCCGGCCAGCGACATGAGCGCGGCCTGGTCGCTGGCCAGGGTCATGCGCCAGTTCGCTCCCACTGTTGTGCACTGCCATAGTTCCAAGGCGGGTGCACTGGGGCGCGTCGTGGGATGGACCATGCAGCCCCGGCCCCGCATGGTGTACAGCCCGCACGCATTGGCGCCCGCGTCGCATTTCCTGCGCATTGAGCGGGGGCTCAGCCGGCTGACCGACCAGTTCCTCGCCGTGTCCGCAAGCGAGCGCGACCAGCTGGTCGCCCTGAACGTAAGCCGGCCCGAGGAGACCGGGGTAGTGTATCCGACAATCGATGCCGAGGCGTACCGGCCGGCAAACAGTGCCGCAGCCCGCGCGCAGCTGGCGCTGCCGCCCCATCGTCCGCTGCTGCTTTCCGTCGGTCGCATGACGGGGCAGAAGAGGCCGCTCGACTACCTGGACGTGCTCCAACAGGTGCGCCGGCAGGTGCCGGACTGCGGGGGCGTGTGGGTCGGCGATGGCGAACTGCGGGATGCATTTGAGCAAAAGGCAACGGACATGGGACTGCTGCCGCACCTTCGCATCACCGGATGGATCCCCGACGTGCGACCCTACATCGCAGCCTCCGACGTGGTTTTAAGCACCTCCGGCTTTGAGTCTTTCGGCTACAGTCTCGCCGAAGCGCTTGCAATGGAGCGGCCGTGCGTGGGCAGCCGCGTGCCGGGCACGGCGGATGTGCTGGGCGATTTCGGCGAGGACGCGTTTTTCGAGGTTGGCGACACGGGGGCAGCCGCCGCGCGCGTCACCGCCCTGCTCCAGTCGCCGGAGCGGAGCGCAATGATGGCCCGTGCGGGCCGCGCCGTGGTGATGCGCCGGTTTTCAAGCGATGCCATGCGCCGCGACCTGCTTGCCTTCTACGGTGCCGTGCTGCCGGGCGCAGGCCTGCGCGAAGAGCCGCTGCGGAGGCGCGCATGAGCCGGTCCCCGCGAAGCTCGCTGCGCTTGTTTATTGCGCACCCCTCGCACTACCTTACGGACTGGAAGCCGCACGGCGACGGCCTGATTGCCCATGCCATCCTTTGCGCGCTTGCCAAGCGCGGCCATACCCTCCACGTGGCTGCCGCCTCGGTTGACCTGCGCAGGCCCCTGCCCGCCGGGGTGCATCTTTACCCGCTGCCGATGCGCACCCGCTACTCGGCCCTGAACCAGGGGCTGCGCTTCCGGATGGAATACGCGCTACGGGTGCGTGCGCTGTTTCGGCAGCTGCACAGCCAGCAGCCGTTTGACGCCATTCACCAACTCAACCCGGTCGTCACCGGGCTCAGCACCTTTCTGTTCGGTCTGGGCTGCCCGGTGCTGCTCGGGCCGGTCTGGCCCAGCTGGAAACCGGAGTCGTCCGGGCGCGGCCTCCGGGCTGCACGCGGCAAGGTGGAAGCGGAGCTGCTGGGGCTGCAGTTTCGTGCTGCTGACGGTGTACTGGTGCCGACCCCCGCCAGCGCGCTGCGCCTGCCTGCGGCCCTGCGGCAGTCGGACCGAGCGATCCCTTTTCCGCTCGGCATCGACGCGAACCGCTTCGCCCGGGCAGCGGCGCAGCCCGGGCCCGAAGCGCCCACCATCCTGTTTTTGGCAAACCTGCAGGAGCGCAAAGGCATTTTTGTTCTACTGGAAGCCTGGGAACGGGTCGCCGCCGCGCTGCCCGCGGCCCGTCTGCGCATCGCCGGCACGGGCGAGCAGGCCAAAGAAATCCTCAGCCGCGTGGAGCGGAGCGCCTTTCGCGACCGGGTGGATCTTCTGGGCAACATCGAGCGCGAGCACGTCGCTGAAACCATGGCCGCGTGTACCACTTACTGTCTGCCGTCGTTTGGCGAGCCTTACGGTATGAGCGCGCTGGAAGCGATGGCCGCCGGGCGGCCGCTGGTCGTCACGGACGCGGGCGGCTTGGGCCACCTGGTACCGGACGAGGGCGGTTTCAAGGTACCTCCCCGCGATGCCGGGGCGCTTGCCGACGCGTTGCTGCGGGTGCTGCGCAACCCGGAGATGGCCCGTCGCATGGGCGAGATCAACCGCAGGCAGGTGGACGAACACCACAGCTGGCCCAGGGTTGCGCAGCGGCTTGAGTCTGTGTACACCACGCTTGCGACGCGGCACGCCATGCGTCCTCTTGGCCGGCCGGCGAGGTTCGCATGAGGGCGGAATGGACGCGCGCGAGCGATCGGGGCACCGGCAGCCCGACCGGTCTTTTCTTGGGCCTGCCGGTCGACCAGCTGTGCTTCGCCGTGCCGCTCCTTATGCTGGCGGGCGGCCTTGCCGTGCACCAGGCCGGCATACTGCGGACCCTGCTGCCCGCCGTTTTGCTCGCTTCTGCCGCCGTGCTGTTCCGGCGCAGCCGCTCAGGCTACTTCGGCCTGGTCTGGCTGGTGTGGTTCTTAACCCCTTGTGTCCGGCGGCTGATCGATCACAGCGCGGGCTGGCTGGATCCAAGTCCGATCCTGATTGCGCCGTACCTGGTGACCCTGGTGGCGCCGCTGGCCGGCGCGCTGACCCTGCTGCGCGCGCCCATGGTCGCAATCGCCCCATTCCTGCTATGCCTGCTTGCCATCGCGGGCGGTTTTCTAAGCGGGTTTTTCCGTTACCCGCTGGGAGGCGTGGTGCACGACCTGCTCAACTGGTCGACTCCGCCCCTGTTTGCGGCTTACCTCATGCTCGTGCCCGGCGAAGCCGCCGCCTTTCGGCAGGCGGCGCATCGCTGGCTCCCTCCCTTGCTGGGAGCGACAGCGCTTTACACCGTGCTGCAGTTCTGCCTGGCCTTTCCGTGGGACATGGAATGGCTCGTCAACATGGACACTCCCTCCATGGGCGTGCCCGAAGCATTTGCCATGCGCGCTTTCGGCACCCTGAACTCCGCCGGAACCGCCGCATACACCTTTGCCATGGGTGCGGTGTACCTGTTGGGCCGCCGCCCGGCACCGTGGCGGGTGCCGCTGCTGCTGCTGGTGGCGGCCGCGCTCGTCACCACGCAGGTGCGAGCCGGGTGGCTGGCGCTTGCCATCGGTGCCCTGCTGAGCCTCCTTCGCATGCCGCGCCGGGCCGGGGCAGGGCTGGGCGCGCTCGCAATCGTTGCCCTTGGGGTGTCGGCAGTCGGCGTCGGTGCCGGCGCCGCCGTCCTGACTGACCGCTTTCAGTCGCTCACCACGCCGGGCGATGACAACAGCGCAAACGGGCGGCTGGAGGGCTACGGGGCGGCAGCAGCCTTTGTGGGGCAAGCGCCGTTGGGCGGCGGTCTCGGCGTACCCGACGACATCCTCGATATCCAGGGCAGCTTCAGCTTGTTTGATTCTTCCCCCGTCGACGTTTTTATGACCTTCGGGGTGCTGGGTATCGCCTACTACCTCGGACTGCTCGCCGTGGTCTGGAGGGCAGGAGCCTCCATGCGATGGCGTGATCCGGATGACGACGCGCTTACGCTGCCGGCCTTTGCGCTGTTGGGCGTGGCGCTGCTGGGCAGCGTCACGGTGGCGCTACCCGGCCTGCTCGCCTGGACTCTTCTCGCTTCTGCGCCGGCCGAGTCCGAAGGCCTGGCGGAATCCCGCATGCGTATGTTCGGCTCTTCAACCCCCTTGGAGGCTGTGCGATGAAAATGTCCGTCCTGATCTGCACCCTGGGCCGTCCGGAGGTGCTACACGGCACCGTGGAAAGCGTGCTTGCGCAAACGCATCCGGCTCACGAAATCCTGATCGGCACCCCTTCCACGGAGAACGTGCTGCCGGCCACCTTGCGGCTGCCGGGGGTGCGCCTCATCCTGACCACGCTCGGGCTGACACGGCAGCGCAATGCCTGCCTCGACCGGCTCGCGCCCGACGCCGAACTGGTTGTGTTTTTCGATGACGATACCGAGCTTGCGCCGGATTTCCTGGCCTGCATGGCTGCCCTTTTTCGCGAAAACCCGGCACTGGTCGCGAGCTCAGGGCGCCTGCTTTATGACGGCGGCATCGACCTGGTCTGCGATCGCGCGCAGGCCCGGGTGAAATGCCTGGAAGCGCCCCCCTCCTGGTCTCCGGACAAGCCCGTGCGCACCGAACCACTGCGCAGCACCTACGGCTGCGACATGGTGTTCCGCGCGGATCGCGTGCGCTCGGTGCGCTTTGATGAGAACCTGCCCCTTTACGCGTGGCTGGAGGATGCGGACTTCTCCCACGCGGTGACCAGCGGCCACATGGCGGCGCTGACCAACCGCGACGCGATGGCCGTGCACCTCGGCGCCCGCGGTGGCAGGATCGACGGCCTGCGGCTCGGCTTTTCGCAGATGGTCAACCCGATCTACCTGTGGCGCAAGTCCCGCGTCTTCACGCTTCCCTACCTCCTGATCCATTTCTGGCTGCGCTGCCTTGTCGGCAATGTCCTGGGCCTGTTCACCGGGGAGCCGCAGGAGGACCGCGTGGGGCGACTGGCCGGCAATGCAGCCGGATTGCTGCACCTTCTGCGCGGCAGATGCCGCCCGCAGGACATTATGCTGCTGCCCGCAGGGCCATTGTTTGGACCCTGGGAGTCCGAGCCTGGGGAGGATGCCGGACTCGCGCGCCCCGGGGAAAAATCGGCGCTGGGTTCGAGGCTGGAATCGGGACGGGCACCAAAAACAGCATCAGGAAAAAGCAAGGAAATCTTTCGCGGACTGAACGGACTTCGCTTCTTCGCGGCCATCGCCGTCGTCTGCTTTCACTATGCAGGCCGGGTAAGCGGCTTCGCGACGGCTCCGCTCGCGGTCAGGAACCTGGTCGGCTGCGGGCCGATCGCACTGCCCTTCTTTTTTCTCCTGTCCGGTTTTGTGTTGTCGCATGCCTACGCGGACCGGCTGCCTTCAGGACCAGGCGGACGCGGGCGCTTCTGGATGGCGCGCTTCGCCCGGCTATACCCGGTGTACCTGCTGGCCTTTGTTCTTTTTGCTCCCGTGGCTTACGAGAAGTATGTACGCCTCCATGCGGGCGGGGGCATCCGTACTGCGGTCTGGGGCGGCGCACTTTCCCTTTTCACCCTCCAGGCATGGACGCCGTTGTCGCAGGCGTGGAATGGTCCGGGCTGGTCGCTTTCTGTCGAGGCATTCTTTTACGCGATCTTTCCCTTTGCGGGCCGTTGGTTCCTTACCGCGCCCGCCGCGCGCGTGTGGCCGGCGCTGGGGGCCTTCTGGTGCGCCATGGTAGCCATTCCCCTCGCGCATGAACATGGCTCCTTGTCCACGTCTCTTTGGATCACCTGGATCGAAAACAACCCGCTGTTCTGGACCCCTGCTTTTTTTGGCGGCATCGTTCTTTACCGCGTGTATCCGTTGTTTGCCCGCCGCGCCCCCGGGGTCGCGACACTGGCGGCGCTGGCCGGGTCGGCGCTGCTGCTGCTGTTGTGCGGGGCCGCCGGCCCGCCCATGCAAGAGCTGCTGATCAGCGGCGGTACGATCCCACTGCTGGCCTTGCTGGTGCTTGCCTTTGCCCACCCATCGGCGCTGCCCGGGCGACTGCTGGGAACGGCGTTTTTGTTTGAGCTGGGCTCGGTCTCCTACGCCGTTTACATCCTGCAATCGCCGTTGTGGCAGATGTACCAGACGGTCGCAGCACGACTGACCGGACGTGCGGGCGTTCCCGCGCCGGAGTTCGCACTGTTTCTTGCGTTGCTGACGATCGCAGCGCTGCTGGTCAGGGAGTGGGTGGAGCGACCGGCCCAGCGCCGGCTGCTTGCGATGTGGACGTGGAGCGATGCGCGAACCCCTGCCCCTTCGCAGAAACAGCCGGTGCACGCGATCGAGCCTCCCGTGACCTCGCGAGCCGGAGGCATGTCATGAGCGCTCTTTCACCTTGCATGCTCCCACCGTCAGTGCCGCTCGACTCGCACCGCGAGCACATCGTCGTCGACGGCAACAGCTGCCGGGTCGACCGGCACCGCCCGTGCTCCATCCGGGGTGATGCGGGTCGCGCCGGTCACCGAAAGTCCGGGCCCGAGACGCACGGTTGCGGGCACCGTGGCGACCGGTATGATCTGCCGAGTGTCCGGGTTGTAGCAGGCAACCTCGCGCCACACAAAAAGGGTCCAGGCGCCGGGGTGCTGCTCCACAAGCAGGTGCTGTACGCTCGTGTCATTTGCCAACAGCTCGATTGCGGCTTCTCCGGACGGAGCCTGCTCAGGCCCGACCGGCTCGCCGTCACTCAGCTCCGCCATCAATGCCCGCAGGGTGGTAAACGCCGGCTTGGCGGTTCCGTCGCTGTGCAGCAGCCCGAAAAGACCCCCGGAAAACTGGTCGTCGGCCAACTCGTACAAGTACGTACGCCGGATGCCGTGGAGATACTGTTCAAGCACCAGCCGCGGCAGGTAGCGGGCCTGGACCGACTCCGGGACGGCCTGCGGGGCCGGAAGATCGGTGCGGTAGCCGGTCTCTGTGGTGATGAGGGGCGCGCCCGGCCATGCTTCGCTCGCCGTGCGCATGGCATAGCCGGTGCTGCCGTAGCCGCCGGTCGACCAGCCTGCGGTACCCGGGTTGCGGCCAGCCGGGTAGTTGTGAAGGTTGCCGAACTGAAACAGCGGGCCCACCTTGCCCAGCTGGGCATAGCTGTTGTTGGACTCCTGCCAGTTCGCATCGACCAGGGCAGGGCCGATCAGGGGAACGCCGTTGTACGCCGCGCTGCTGGTTACGGCATCCAGGATGCGGAGATACCCTCGCGTCGGCTCTGCCCAGTTGTGTGCGCCCTCGGCATCGGGCTCATTCGGCGCCTCCAAAAACTCCATGTCGCCGATACGAGCGCGGTAGCTTTCAAGATACGCTTCGTTCTCGCCGACTGCGGTGACGAAATCAGCGCCGATGCCCGCGGCGGCCAGCGCCTGGTGGTGCTGTGTGAAGGAATCCGGATCGGCACCCGGCGCAGCCACTCCGTCCCGAACATGGCGGACATGGAGCGCCCCAAGCGCCGCAATCACCTGGTCGAAGTGCCGGGTGTACCAGGTTTCGGAAAAACCGAGATGGACGTTGACGCCCACCGAGTCGGCGACTTCGCCGGCCGGAACGGCCTGCTCCGCAATGCCTCCTGCCGACGGATACCAAAGCAAAACCACGGCAAACCAACACTCCACGCGCGCACGAAAACCCCGATTCTTTGCACGTTCAGGAGATCTCATGTTGCAAACCTTAGCACCCGACCCTGCACGCAGAAACCACTTGGCTGGACCCGCTGCGAACGGAACGCACTCTGACGCCGGTCCCCTAGCAGGAGAGAGCGCGTGGGATACCATTCGCCCATCGTCGACCCTGTTTGCCTCGCGGCAGCTCCATGCAAGTCGCATGTATGCGCTTTTGCGAGCGCTGGTCCCCCTGCCGGCCATGCTGATGGTCTGGGCTGCGTACGCCTCGCATTTCGGTGCCCACGCGATCCCGCGCCTGCTGGATACGTCGGTTACCATGAAGCACCTTGTGCTCAGCGCACTGATGTTTGCGATCTGGAACCTGTGCTTCAGCTGGGAGCCGCAACTGTCGCAACGGCCCTGGATGCACATGGTGCAGGAGCTGCGCGGCATCGGGCTGGCGTCGCTCGCCGCCGCGACGGTTCTGCTGCCCCGTTTTACCGGCGGCGATCGGCACCTCCTCCACTTCGGAGCTTTTGCGCTGCTGGCCGCGGTGCTGGCTGCCACCGCGTCGACCCTGCTTACCGCCGCGTGGCTTCTCTACGGCCACGTTGCGCCGCGCATCGCGGCACCGCGCCGGTGCTTGATCGCCGGCTCCGGACCCCGCGCGCAGCTGCTGCGCGACAACCTGCTCCAGGCCCCGGAGACCTACGAGCTGGTCGGCTGCATCGATGACGTGTACCACGGCAAGGATCTCGCGAAAGACCGCTACATCGGTCGCATCGCCGACCTGGAACACCTTCTTCGGACGCACCCTATCGATACCGTGCTCATCGGGCTGCCGGTCAAGTCCTGCTACGACGAGATCCAGGAGGTGATCCGGGTGGCGGAAAACGTCGGCGTGGAAACGCACTACCCCGCGGATATCTTTACCACCTCCGTGGCTTCGCGGCACAACAGCCGCAAGCACTACGCGTTAACGACTCTCCGGGTGACCCAGATGGACGAGCGCCGCCATGTGAAGCGGCTGCTGGATATCGTGGGTTCCTCCCTGCTGCTTCTCTGCTCTGCACCCCTTGTGCTGGGGGCCTGCATCGCCATTCTGGTCACCGACCCGGGACCGCTGTTTTTTGTGCAGGAGCGGTACGGCAAACACCGGCAGCGATTCCGCATGTACAAGCTGCGCACCATGGTTGTGAACGCGGAAGCACTGCAGGCGGAGCTGGAGCACAGGAACGAGGCAAAGGGGCCGAACTTCAAGATCAAGCGCGATCCACGGGTGACCCGGGTCGGAGCATTCTTGCGCAAAACCTCCATCGACGAACTGCCGCAGTTACTCAACGTACTGCGTGGCGAGATGTCGCTTGTGGGTCCGCGACCGCTTCCCGTGCGCGATGTGCAGCGGTTCGAAGAAGCCTGGCTGCTGCGGCGCTTCAGTGTACGGCCGGGACTGACCTGCTTGTGGCAGGTGAGTGGGCGCAGCAACACGACCTTTGATTTTTGGATCCGGCAGGACCTGATCTACATCGACAACTGGTCGCTCGGCCTGGACATGAAAATCCTGGTCAAAACGGTGAAAACAGTGGTAATGGGCAGCGGCGCGATGTGAGCAATGCGCTGCCGCAGAACGGGGCCTGCTTGCAGGCCCCGTTCCGCCTGGTGCAACCTGATGCAGCCTGGTCGATCGGGTGCCGCGGTGACCCAACTGGCCCAACCGGCAGCGCCAGCCATTCGGGGTTCTCAGAAACACTTCACTCGTTCTAGACTCAAGAGCATGCGAAAGTGGCGAAATTGGCAGACGCACCAGACTTAGGATCTGGCGGGGCAACCC
>CAXTWU010000028.1:0-21483 GCA_964248025.1 uncultured Acidobacteriaceae bacterium
GCGTCGGGCAGGGAAGCGAGCATGCTCCCGAGCCGGTCGTGAAGCATCCCCGGCAACTCTCCTCGCCCCGCGCCGGCAAGCTCCGGCAGCTCACTCGCCCAGCACTCCGGCTGCATCCGCCTTCTGCGCAGCGCGTCCGTCGCGCGATGCACCGTCACCCGCCGCAGCCAAAACCGCAGGTGCTCCCGCGTAGAAATTTTCGTTTGCGCCCTCCACAGCTCCAGAAACACATCCTGCGCTACCTCTTCCGCCAGCGCCCGGTCGCTTACGAGGCGGTAAGCCAGTGCGAAAACCATTCCGCTGTGCTCGTCCAACGCCGTCCGTAGTGCGCCCTCGCTATCCATGTACTCCCCTATACGCAAAGAGGGAGCTGTTGGATCGCAAAATGTGCAAGGGCATCGGCTAAACTGTCGATATGGCTAGCGCAGGACCCCGCTACACCGACGAACACGCCAAAGCCGGCCTCGACACAAAATTTCCCGACATCGAAACCTGGGAAAACCAGTTTGCCGGCTACGAAATCCTGATCGACGACCCGGAGTTCACCTCCGTCTGCCCCAAAACCGGACTGCCCGACTTCGGCGTCATTCAGCTGCGCTACATGCCCCGCGAGCGCTGCCTCGAGCTCAAAAGCTACAAGGAATACCTGTTCTGCTATCGCAACCTCGGTATCTTTCAGGAGAACATCGTCAACCAGGTCTTGAATGATGTCGTCAAAGCCTGTGACCCCGTCTGGGCTCACGTCCACGGCCATTTCCGCCCGCGCGGCGGCATCTCGACCCTGGTGGACGCACGCTGGCCGCGGCCCGAAAAATAGCCCCTTGAAAGGGCCCGGACGCCTCGGATTGGGGGTCGTTCATTCACGGTCATTTACTCGCGCAACGCCCGAAATGGAGCCCAAGCTGTCGCCCAAACGTCTCATGCTGTGGTCCGGTACAGCCCTGAACTGCCTCTTCGCGGCGGGCTGGCTGTGGCGCACGGTCGACCTGATCCGCAATCTCCACCGCGTGCCCAACCTTCTTTCGCCCGCCTTTGACAGGCTGTCGGCGGAACCGCTTCCTCGTCTCGCCGTGATTGTGCCCGCCTGCAACGAAGAAGCCGCCATCGCCGGTACAATCCGCTCCCTGCTCGCCCAGGGAGGCATCGACCTCGAAATCATTGCCGTTGACGACCGCTCCTCCGATCGCACGGGTGCCATTCTGGATGAACTGGCAGCTGAATTGGCCAGCCAGGGTCCCGGCAGCCCAGTCCCGCTCACGGTGCTCCACATTCGCGACCTGCCCCCGGGCTGGATGGGCAAGCAGAACGCGCTCGCGCAAGGGGTCGCCGCGACGGCTGCCGCCTATCTCCTGTTTACCGACGGCGACATCTTTTTTCGCCCTGATGCCCTCCGGCGTGCCATGCAGCTTGCCGTCGCGGACCGGGCAGACCACCTTGTGCTGCTGCCCACACCCCTCCGCAAGAGCTGGGGCGAGCACATGATGATCTCGGCGCTCCAGGCCTATTCCGCCTGGGCCGTCCGCCTATGGCGCGTCCCCGATCCCGACCGCAAGGACCGCCTGGGTGTCGGCGCGTTTAACCTGGTGCGCCGGGAGGCCTATGAGGCCATCGGCGGCTTTGCTGCCCTGCGCATGGAGGTGCTTGAGGATGTGCGGCTGGCCGTCCAGATCAAACGCCGCGGCTTGCGGCAACAGGTGGCATTCGGTCCAGGTCTGGTCACCGTGCACTGGGCTCCCGGCGTCCTCGGCATCATCCGCAATGTCACAAAAAACTCCTTTGCCGCCTTCCGCTTTCAAACGGTGCCGGCCCTGGCCGCAGCCGCCGGTGTCCTGATCTTCGGCCTCATGCCGGCGGCCGGACTCTTCGGCCCTCCGCTGATGCAAGCCGCCAGTTGTGTCAGCTTCGCTTCCATCGTGATCCTGTACCGGCTCTTTCGAAGCGAGGGGGGCTCGTCCCCCTGGTACGCCTGTTTGTTTCCACTGGCAAGCGTCTTTCTCAGCTACGCATTGCTGCGTTCCATCGTGCTCACCCTGGCCCGCGGCGCGGTCGTCTGGCGCGGCACCCGCTATTCGCTCAAGCAGCTGAGGGTCATGGCCGGCCCGGTCGTTTAGTGTCCGGAGTGGGGCACCGTGCTACACGGCGGCCTTTTCCCGGGCAACGGTGCAGCCTCCGGCTGAAAGCGAGGGATTGCTGAACGAGCCCTGCCTCAGTACTTGCTTCCAGCCGCTCCCTTGAACGCGCTCGCCTGCTTGGTCTTTCGCTGGCTCACCGATGGATCATGGAATCCCAGCCCGGCGCGATCTGCCAAAAAGTTTCCCAACAGCTCAGGATTCGCTCGAAACTTCTCCGGCCCGTCACGGAACTGCCGTGCATGGCTCAGAAGCATCACTGACTGCCCATGCATGCCATGCACCACACCCCGCAGCTCGACATCCTGCTCCCGAACGTGATCCAGCGTCCCAACCTCCTTGCGGTCAGCCGGCAGGCTCACAATGGTCAACCGGCAGCTCGCATCCGGCGCGCCCGGTTTGCAAATATCCAGGTACCGCATGCCATCGGTATCCTCAACGACGTCATAAACGTGAGCACGGAGGCAGATCTCCTTCCCCGCATGCTCCATCGCCTGTTCCGGCGTGTAACAAGGCCGTTCCGACGCGAAACAAGCCGCCACAACCAGCAAGGGACACAGCAGAAAAAGCAGAACAATGCGCACGGCAAGCACCCTGGCAACCAGAAGTGATGCCAGGCTACCGCCTGTTCCCGTAACGCGCCAGAGTACGATGGTCATGACCCGTTCGGGGCAGCGCCGAAGGGTTTCATGCGATTGTGTCAGTTTAAAGCGGCCCAACTGATCCAACAGACGGGGGAAGGGTGCCCGGGAGGGGACCACGATAAAGCTGGGCTCACAACAGTGGCGGGGCCGCCCAGCTTCGGACGGGACCGCTTCTAACGGACCTGCACCAGCTCGGAACTCCCCTCCGGCCGCGCCCTTGTTTGAGCCCCGGCTCGTGCTCCATAGTGGGTCCGCACATACTCGTTCAGGATCTTCTGAAAATCCTGCACGATCGTGTCGCCGCGCAGGGTCGTCACCAGCCGTCCATCCACATACACTGGCGCCTTTGGCTCTTCAAACGTCCCGGGCAGCGAGATCCCGATATCGGCATGCTTCGACTCGCCGGGCCCGTTCACGATACAGCCCATCACCGCCAGCTTCATCTCTTCCACGCCCGGATACTGCTGCCGCCAGGCCGGCATGGAGGCGCGCAGGTAATCCTGGATCTGCTCCGCCAGCGACTGGAAAAACGTACTCGTCGTGCGCCCGCAACCAGGGCAGGCCGTCACCTGCGGGGTAAACGAGCGGATGGACAATGATTGAAGAATCTGCTGCGCGCACTGCACTTCTTCGGTGCGGTCGCCGCCCGGCTTCGGCGTCAGCGAAACCCGGATCGTGTCGCCGATCCCGGCCAGCAGCAACGGCGCAAGCCCGGCGGCCGACGCTACGATCCCTTTCACGCCCATGCCCGCTTCCGTCAGCCCCAAATGCAGCGGGTAGTCGCAGCGCGCGGCCAGCATGGTGTACACGTCGATCAGGTCGCGCACGCCCGAGACCTTCGCACTCAGGATGATCTGGTCGTGCCGCAGCCCGTAGCGCTCCGCCGCCTCGGCCGAGCTCAGCGCCGACTTGATCATCGCCTCCATCATCACGTCGCGCGCCGGCAGCGGGACCGCCTGTCGCGAGTTTTCATCCATCATCGCGGTCAGCAACGCCTGGTCCAGCGAGCCCCAGTTCACCCCGATCCGTACTGGCTTCGCATTCGCGACCGCGACCTCGATCATGGCGCGGAAGTTATCGTCGTTCTTGCGCCCGATCGACACATTGCCCGGATTGATGCGGTATTTCGCCAGCGCCCGCGCACAAGCCGGAAACTTCGTCAGCAGCAGGTGGCCGTTGTAGTGAAAGTCGCCCACGATCGGCGTCTGCAGACCCAGCCGGTCGAGACCTTCCACAATGTAGGGCACTGCCTGCGCGGCGTCGCCGTTGTTCACCGTTACCCGCACCAACTCCGAACCGGCCGCGGCGAGCGCCGCGATCTGCGCGATGCTGCCCTCCACATCGGCGGTATCGGTGTTGGTCATCGACTGCACCACCACGGGTGCCGCCGAGCCCACGCGAACGCCGCCCACCGTCGTGGTCACTGTTTTCCTACGGTCGATGTCAGCCATAAGTTCCTCGTCCCGATTCTACAAGGGCAAGCCGAGCCGCGACTCACACGGCCGAGTTTTCGAGAGGCCTTGCTACGACTCCGGCGTAGGCGCCTTGCCATTCTTGCCGGCTTGGTCCTTGTGCGTCGCGAAGTAGTTTTCTTCACTTTGCAGTAGCTTCTGCGCCTGTTCCCGCACGGCCTCGGCTGCGTCCAGAGCGGTCCTGCGAGGGAAGTCGTAAGTCTCGTCCGGCGTGGGGGCCTTCAGCACCTCGGGCCACTTCATGCTGTTTTCCGCAACCAGGCGCAGCGCCTTGCGCAGGTCGGCACCGTCGCTGTCATAGGTATCCACATTTTCGGCCAGCTCGTCGGCCAAACGGGTGAACTCCTCGTAACGCGCGCGCAGCTCTGCGGGACGGCTGTTTTCCGTGCTGTGCGGTGTCAGGTCATGGATCGCCGCCACCCGTTCATTCACAAACTTCAGGAACAGCTTGACCCGCTCCACCGGATGATCGCCCAGCTCGCGTACCTCATCGGCCTGCTTGCCCGAGAGTGGATCGCGCGGCTTCTGGGCGCTCGCTGTTCCCAGGACGAGGATCGCGGCCAGAAGTCCGCACCCGGACCCCCTGGACGAGAAACAGCCGCGCCTTGACCTGTCCGTGGAGCCGGCTTGAAACATGGCTACAGCTGCTCGGCTTCGCGCAGGTCCACCTGGACGCGGCATCCAGTCCGGCTGCTTTCCCGGGCCAGCTCAATCAGCCTCGCCACGCACCACGCCGTGCCGACCGTCACAATCAGCGGAGCCGTGCCCAGGATCGCGCTGCAGACATTTTCGTAGTACTTCCTGTAGTCGCCCGGCAGGGTGGCGACCGTTTCCGGCTGCGAATCCGGCGCGGTAAACAGACCCCAGCTCTTGGGCGAGTCCTGCCCAAACTCATCATCGGCAAACCTGGCACCGGCCTTGAGCGCGGCTTCCTGCGGGTCCAGCCCCCACTTTTCAAAGCTGCCGCCCGTGCCGTGCAGGGTAAAGCGCGCACCGGGGCTGGCCGCGGCCATGGTTGAGCGCAGCCACACCCGCAGGGCCCGCAACTCCGCCCGGCCTGACTCTTCATAGCTCAACTGAATATCAAAGGCATCGTCGACAGCGCTGTTGTGGCGGTCCGTCCTGCTGTCAGCCCACAAGGTGGTCGGTGGACCAAACAGGGCCAGCGCCTGGTCGATCAGGTGAGGTCCCAGGTCAAACAGGATTCCGCCGCCGGCGTCCTCGGTTTCGCGCCAGGCGCCGGGCTTCGGCTGCAGGCGAAAGCGGTCAAAGTGGGATTCAAACAGGATCGGCTGGCCCAGCCGTCCACTTTTCAGCAGCCCTGCGACGGTCTGGTAATCGCCATCCCAGCGGCGGTTGTGGTACGCCGACAACAGAAGTTTCTTTTCGCGAGCGAGTTTGCCGAGCGCGGCAGCGTCCTCGCTGGACAGCGCCAACGGCTTGTCCACCACCACATGCCGCCCTGCCTGGAGGCATTGCTCGGCCAGTGCACGGTGCGAGTTGTTGGGCGTGGCTACCACACACAGCTGCACCGACGCATCCGTCAGCATCTCGTCGACCGACTTGTAGACTTCTACCCCGGGGTACTTGCTCCGCGCCTGCGAACCGCCTGAACGCTCCACAATGGCCGCCAGCTCAAGGCCCGGCGTTTCGTTGATCACTGCTGCATGAAACACCTGCCCGGCGAGCCCAAAGCCCACCACGCCTGTTCGAATCGCATCCGTCATAGAGCTATTCTCGCACCGCTTCCGTTCGGTAAACAACAAGGGCGGCCTTTTGAGGCCGCCCTTGTTGTTTTCAGGCAGCCTCCCTTATTCCACCGGTCCGGCTTCCAGGTGCGATTCGAGAAAGTACAGCTGCTCTTCGGCTTCCACTGTCAGCTGCTTGAAGAAGTCCGAGGTTGGCTCGTCGCCGATCTCGTCGATCTTGTCTGAAGCCGCGCGCAAGGCCTGGCAATAGCTGCCGAGGGCATTGGAAAGCGCCTCAACATGGTCCATTCCCGCCGTCAGCGAGCTGTCGTACTCAGGGATGCAGGAGCCGGCCGCGGATTGCCGCACGGTGCCGTTGGCCACCCCGCCCAGCTGCGTCATGCGCTCGGCGATCTGGTCGATCTGCGGAAAGATCGCATCGGCCACGCTGTCGAACAACAGGTGCAGCTGGTAGAAGTTGATGCCCTTGACATTCCAGTGGGCGAACTTGGCCTGCGAGTACATGTCGAGCGCATCGGCCAAACGCTCCTGCATGACGGCGACAGCGTCCCGCTTTTGCTCGTCAGAAAGCGCGACGCGGTTCTTGTACATCTTGGTATTGATCTGTGTAAGTGATCCTGGGGTGCCGCCGGATTCGCGACCCTTCTTTACCGGCATTTCCTTAACGCTGGTTGTAGCCATGACCCTGTTCTCCTTGTTTGTTCGCCAGCGCCTTGTGGCGGCGCTATTTGGCTGACAACAACTTGGATGCTTGGACCTGCCCGGCGGCAGCCGCATGCAACGGCTTTCGATGCGGCGGTACAATTCCGGAATGGCCAGCATGGATTGGAAGTCTCCCCACCGCACCCGCCAGGCGATCGCCGGCGCGCTGCTGATGACCGGGTTTGCTTGGACCGCGCCCTTGCACGCGCAGGAAGCGAAGCGCGGTCGAAAGTACAAGGATCCGCCGCCGGTCGCCCACATTGCGGTCAGCGTGACACGCGCGTCCAACGGCAAGCCGGTGGAAAATGCCGCCGTCATTTTTCACACCTTTCATGACGGCAAGGACCAGGGCAACATGGAGATCAAGACCGACGAGCAGGGCAAGGCGGTGCTTGACGTGATTCCCATCGGCGACCAGGTGCAGGTCCAGATCGTCAAGAGCGGCTTTCAAACCTATGGTGAAACCTTTACCAACGACAGCCCGACACGTGAGCTGGCGATCAAGGTCAAGCCACCGACCGGCCAATACTCCACCTACCAGAGCGCGCCGGTGGAAACGCAGAAGGACCAGTCGGTGACACCGCAACCGACGGAAGGCACAGCAGTCAAGCCGCACTGAGAGGGCAGGCCTGCAGCTGCACCGATCCGTACGCGGCCAGGCCGGCCAGGTAGCTCGAGGGAGCGCTTATTCGTCGTCGCTGGAAGCTGCAATCGCAGTGATCAGGAGCTCCCCTTGGCAGACCACCAGCCGGCGCGGCAGAACGACCGCCCGGCCGGTGCCGGGCATGCCGATCGCGATGCGGCTGACAGGCTCGCAGTTCGAGCCCGCGGTCCAGCCCAGCTCAAAGCTCGCTTCACCCTTGGGCGGCAGGACGACCAAGGGGGACGGCAGCGCCATCCTGTCGGAGGGTGGGTTCTGCGCCGAGCTTGCAACGGACAAGGGGTTGAATAACGGCGCGGACAGGGTGGCCGACAGGGCCGAGCCGGAGATCTTGCGCAGTGTGACCTCGCCAACAATGGACCCGTCGGCTCGCAACAGTGAAATGGAAGGGAAGCCACGCAGCCGGCAGGCTTCGCCGGCGTTGCCGACCGCAAAGCGCAAGCTGTGGCGGTTGCCGTTGCTGCGCGCGGCTGACTCCCAAAGGGAGAGCTGGGCCGGCGAACAGGGCTGTGTCGCATCGGCACGGAAACCGTTGCCCGGCGGGTGCGGGCGGTGCGCCAGGGACGGCGAGACGGCGCGGATGGAGAATGGGGCGTTGGGGTTCGCAACGTTTCGCGCAGACTCTTCTCCATACAGGGTGGGTGCCAGGCCGCCTCGTCCGCCCCGCCCATGCGCGATATCGCAACCCGTGCCTAGAAGCGAAAGCAGGGAAGCGAGTGCAGCGGCTTGAAAGACCGATGACATGTTCCACATGGTGTTGAGGCCTGTCTACGACTTTGGACCTGTCACAAGCTGTATTTGCAGTGGATGGGAAGCGGAGAAGGGGAAGTTGCCCTGCGCTGCGCGAAAACTATCGATTGTTCCACGTGGAACAGCGCGGCCCTGCGTGCGGGAGGCATTTTGAGCCGGGCTAAATGTCGTGGGGAGAGTGAGATCGCTGAAAAAAGCATGCCCTGGCTTTCCATTCGGATGAAGTGTGCATGGTTGTGATGAAGCACGCGCCGCCATGCCCTATGTGGGCCACATATACTGGACCGGTGCTGGCCCCCCTTCGATTTGTCTGGAATGCGACGCGCGGCTTTCGGCTGCGGCCCTGGCGCAGTCCTTACATCCGGTGGCGGATCGAGACCTACTCGGGCATGCATGCGGAAACCATGAGGGGGCGCGACGTGGCGCGGTTTACCTGGCGGGAGCGGCGGCAACTGCTGCGCTTCCTGCGCTGGACGGCGGCGATGGATGGCGAAAGCCGCAAGCGGAGCCGAGATGGGTAGGAAACGGGGCCACGGCTTCGTGCGCCGGGCGGGCAGGGCGGCCTCGGTGGCGGGGCTGCTGGTGTTGAGTGTCGCGGCCCGACCACAACAAACGCCGGATGCCGCTGCGCCGGCCCAGAGCCCGGTGCCCACCGAGAACACGACGCTGCGCGTAAACACCAACCTTGTGCTGGTGCCGACCCTGGTGGAAGCGGGCAAGGGCGAAGTGGTCTATGGCCTGCACGCCGATGATTTTTCCCTGCGTGACAATGGGGTGCCGCAGCGGGTTCACGTGGATGACGACCTGGACACGACGCCCGTTTCACTTGTGGTGTGCTTGCAGAAGGGTCGCAGCAGTGCGCTGCAGTTCGGCAAGTTTGCACGACTCGCCCCCTTGCTGAACCTGTTTCTGGGCGATGGTAAAGGCGAGGTGACGCTGGTGGAGTTCGACTCCCAGCTGGAGTTTCGCGAGAACTGGACCGGCAACACGGACCTGATCGAGGAGGACCTGAACCACCTGGAACCGGGCGACGGCGGCTCGGCGCTGCTGGATGCGGCCGGCTACTCGCTGAACCTGCTGGAAGCGCGGCCGCCGGAGCGACGGAGGATCCTGTTGCTCGTCAGTGAGTCGCGCGACCACGGCAGCAAGCGGGTATCGCCGCCGGAGCTGGTGGAGCGGATCGGACGGAGCAACACGCTGGTGTTGAGCCTGACGTGGTCGCCGGCGAAGGCGGAGTTTCTGGAGCAGCTGGTGAACCCGGGCTTGGGTGGACTGGCGCTGCTGCCCATGGCAATGCTTGCGGCCAACGCGATGAAGCAGAATGCGGCAAAGTCGCTGGCGGTGATGAGCGGCGGGGAAGCGATGAGCTTCGGCAACGAGCGGTCGTTTGAGGAGCGGGTGTCGCTGATGGCGAGTCACGCGCGCAATCGCTATATGTTGAGCTTTCGCCCGACGGAGCTGACGCCGGGGTTGCACCGCCTGCAGGTAGAGTTGAAGAGTGCCGTGCCGGCGCGGGTGGTGGCGCGGACGGATTATTGGGCGGCGGGTGAGGTGCCCTGAGCGGCCTGGAGCGGGTGCGCGGGGCACATGGCTGCGCGGCAGCGAGACTTCTGTCCCTTGTCCATGACCACCCATGAGGATGGGGATAAAACGCGGCAAAGCCAGATGCAGTGGCCGGCTCACAAGAAAAGGGGAAACAGAATTGGGCGAGTGGGTGAGGTTGCGGGCAGCGGACGGGCACGAACTGGGCGGGTACCTGGTGAAACCAGAGGGGACGCCGAAGGCAGCAGTTGTGGTGATCCAGGAGATCTTCGGCGTAAACCATCACATTCAATCCGTTGCGGACCGCTTTGCGGCCGAAGGGTACGTCGCGTTGGCACCGGCGTTGTTTGACCGGTACGAACGCGACTTTGAAGCAGGCTACGACGAAGCCGGAATGGCGCGTGCCATGGCTGTGCTGCCGAAGCTCAACATGGACTGGTCGGCGGCTGACACGCTGGCCGCGGTGGGGTATGCGAGCGACGGGGGCACGGTCCCGGTGGGGGTTGTGGGTTTTTGTCTTGGCGGCAGCGTGGCCTGGCTGGCAGCGGCTCACATGCCGGTCGCGGCGGCGGTGGGCTACTACGGCGGATTTATCGTAAAGATGAACGGCCTGGAGCCCAGGGCACCGGCGCTGCTGCACTTCGGCACGCATGACGACCATATTCCGATGAGCGCCGTGGAGGCGATTCGTGCAAAGCACCCGGAGGTGCCGGTGTACCTGTACGAGGCAGGGCACGGCTTTAACTGCGATGAGCGTTCAAGCTACGACGCTGCAGCGGCCAGTGAAGCTTGGGAGCGGACGCTTGCGTTTCTGCAGGACCACCTGCAACCGAAGACGGAGCCGACGGGCCGGTAAGCGACACCCTTGGATGCGGGCCGGCCAAGATGGAAGCCCGGCTAGTTGAAAAAACGCGTCCAGCCGGTGACTCGCGCATCTACTTCCCTGAGTACAAGCAGAGTTCGACCATAAAAGCAGGAGCGTGGATGCCGGGCGGATACGACGCAAGCTGGAAACCAAAGGTCAACCCCTGGCTGATTGCCGCGACCGTGGCGCTGGCGGCATTCATGGAGGTGCTCGACACCTCCATCGCCAATGTGGCACTGCCCTACATAGCGGGTTCGCTGGGCGCAAGCAACGACGAAAGCACCTGGGTGCTGACTTCGTACCTCGTATCAAACGCGATCGTGCTGCCGATGGGCGGCTGGGCCTCGAGCGTTCTGGGCCGCAAACGATTTTTCATGACCTGCATCGTGGTGTTCACGGTTGCATCGTTTTTCTGCGGGATTGCGCCTTCGCTGGGGCTGCTGCTGGTATGCCGCGTGGTGCAGGGAGCCGGTGGGGGCGGGCTGCAGCCGATGGCACAGGCCATCATGGCGGACTCGTTTGAGCCTTCAAAGCGGGGCCTGGCGTTCGCCTTGTACGGGCTGGTCGCGGTACTGGCCCCTTCGATCGGCCCGACCATCGGCGGCTATCTCACGGACAGTTACAGCTGGCGATGGATCTTCTTCATCAACATTCCCGTTGGGATGCTGGCACTTTATCTAACGAACCGTATGGTGGAGGACCCCCCGTGGATCGGCTCGGACCTGAAAAACTTTTTCCGGGTGGACTATATCGGGTTCTCATTCCTGGCGCTTTCAATGGGCGCGCTGCAGGTGACGCTCGACAAGGGTGAGGAGAAGGACTGGTTCGGATCGGACTTTATCCGGATTTTTGGAGCGATCTTCGCAGTTTCCTTTATCGGCCTGGTTGTGTGGGAGTGGTGGGGCGCGAAGCTGCCGCTGATAGAGCTGCGGCTCCTGAAATCCCGAAATTTCGCGGTGTGCTGCTTTCTGATGCTGATGACGGGCGGCCTGCTGAACGCAACCACTGTGCTGCAGCCGCAATTTCTGCAGGCGGAGGTGGGATACACGGCGTACCTGGCCGGTTTGTCGTTGACCGGCGGCGGTATTTCCCTGCTGTTTGTCATGCCGCTGGCCGGGCAGGCGGTTTCGCGGTTCCCGGCCCGGAACATCATTGCGTTCGGCTTTGCGATTTTTGTCTTCGCGTACTACTACACGGCCACTCACCTGAACCTGGGCATCTCGTTCCATACCGCGTCGTGGATGCGCGTGTGGCAGATCGTATCGATCCCGTTTGTGTTTATATCCATCACAACGGCGGCTTACTTCGGCCTGCCGAGAGAAAAGTCAAACCAGATTTCAGGCCTGATCAATTTTGTCCGCAACATCGGTGGATCCGTGTTGATCTCACTGACCAATGCCGAGGTGACGCAGCGCGGGCAGTTTCACGACAACCAGCTGACAAAGTACGTCGTGCCGTCGGGCATGAACTACCAAAGGGTGCAGGGGCAGTACCAGGGCGCCTTTGACATGAAGATGGGCGCGGCCAATGCTCCGCATCTGGCCAATGGCGAGGTGCTGCAGCAGCTGCGGTCGCAGGCGACGACGCTTGCGTACGTGGACGTGTTCTGGATGTTGTGCGCCGCGGCGATCATCATGATCCCGCTGACCTTTCTGCTGCGACGCAACGACCCGCGCGCCGGCAGCAAGCAGGAAGTGGCGGCGCACTAGCTGTCCGCAACCTTATGACCACCCCAAGCTCGACCCCGCAGACCGCACCCGCCAAGGGCGGCTATGGGCACACCTGGCGCGCGCTGCGCGGGCGCAACTTCCGGCTGTTTTTTTCAGGGCAAAGCGTTTCGCTGGTGGGCACGTGGATGACGCGTGTCGCGACCTCGTGGCTGGTGTACCGGTTAACAGGTTCGGCGCTGATGCTGGGCACGGTGGGGTTTGCCGGGCAGATCCCGACGTTTCTGATGGCGCCGTTTGCGGGCGTGCTGGTGGACCGGATGGACCGGCACAAGGTGCTGATCGCGACGCAGGCGGCGGCGATGGTGCAGTCGCTGCTGCTGGCGTGGCTGTGCTTGTCGCACCGTATCACCATCAGCGAAGTGATTGGGCTGAGCGTGGTGCAGGGCGTGATCAACGCCTTCGATATGCCCGTCCGGCAGTCGTTCATGGTGCAGATGGTGGACGACCGTGGGGATCTGCAGAATGCCATTGCGCTGAACTCGTCGATGGTGAACGCGACGCGGCTGGTGGGTCCGGCGCTGGCCGGCGTGGTGATCGCGGTCTCCAGCGAGGGCTGGTGCTTTTTGATCGACGGCGTGAGCTACGTGGCGGTGATCGCGACACTGCTGATGATGCGCATCACGGCGTTGAAAACGGTGCGTGCGGCCGCCGGCATGCTGGCGCAGTTGCGCGAGGGCTGGGTCTATGTGGCGGGGCACCGGCCGATCCGCAGCATCCTGCTGTTGTTTGCGATCGTGAGCCTGATGGGCTGGCCATATACGGTGCTGATGCCGGTGTTCGCGGGCCAGGTGCTACACGGGGGTGCGCACACGATGGGCTTTCTGATGGGCGCCTCCGGGGTGGGCTCGATGATCTCGGCGATCGCGCTGGTGCTGCGGCGCTCGGTCGTGGGACTGTTGCGGCTGCTGCCGGTGGGCGCGGCGGTGTTTGGGCTCGGTCTGATCGGGTTTGGCTTTTCGCACACTATGTGGCTGTCGATGGGGCTGATGGTGGTGGTGGGCTGGGGCATGATGCAGGGGCTGACGGGCAGCAACACAATCATCCAGACGCTGGCCCCGGAAGATAAACGCGGCCGCGTGATGAGCTACTACACCATGGCGTTTGTGGGCATGGCGCCGTTCGGCAGCCTGCTGGCCGGGGCGCTGGCGCACGCGATCGGCGCGCCCCACGCGGTGCAGGTGACGGGAGCGCTGTGCTGCGTTGGCGCGGTGTGGTTTTCCACCCAGCTCCGCGCCATTCGTGCGGCGATGCGGCCGGATTACCATCGCATGGGATTGTTGTAAGAGCAAAGTGAGATCGCACTTTGTGCTACGGGAACAGGTCATACCATGAAGGAGGTAACTACAAAGGCAAACAGAAGGAGCGGAGATGTTGACGATGGCGCAAACAGCAGTTCCGGTCGCGCAGGGCAAGCGAGGCGCAAAGCGAGCGGAAAAGCCCGGCTATGATTTCTGCGGCGATCAAGACCGCGCAACCCTTGCGCACCAAGGCTTTCTGGTGGTTCAAGGCATTACGGAAGCGCGGGATACAGCGCGGGTGCGCGCGTTGGTGGAACCTTTGTTTGAGCAAAGGGTAGGTTTCAACGAAGGACGCCAGTTCGATATGACCGCTGTGGAGACGGGAGCCGGAGCACCCAGGCTCACGCAGATCCTGGCGCCACGCACGTTTGCCCCTGCGCTGGCGGACACGGACTTGTTTCGCAACGCGCACCAGCTGGCGCGCGAGTTGTTGGGGCCCGAGGCCCGCTTTGTGTTCGACCATGTGATCAAGAAGCCCGCGCACGATGGTGCGGCCACGCCGTGGCACCAGGATGAAGCATTTCACGATCCCATGTTTCATTACGACGAGATCAGCATATGGGTGCCGTTGCAGCCAGTGGACGAGCACAATGGCTGTATGCAGTTTGTGCCTGGGCCGAGGGAGGTGCTGCCGCACGGTTCGCCGAACAACGACCCCCGGGTGCATATGTACGAGTGTGTTTCGGGCTTTGATCCGAAGGAGGCAGTGCTTTGTCCCTTGGAGCTGGGCGCGTGTACGGTGCATAACGGCCGAACGTTGCATGGGGCGGGAGCAAACCACTCGGACCAGCCGCGCTATGCCTACATCCTGGTGTTTGAAAATCCTCGGCGACCGCGTACGGCGCGGCGAGAGTTTCCGTGGCTGGAGAGTGGCGAGTCGCTGCGGGCGCAAAGAGCGCGAGCGTGGCGACGCAAGGGTGGCTACGCGGTGCTGGCATGGCGGCGGGTCAGGCTTGGGGTGCGGGCGCTGCTGAGGCAGGCCGCCTAGCCTCGGGGCAGTGGCCGGCGCATAGAGACCCTGATCAATCCGTTGTTGGTCCGCTCAAAGCCCTGTTAGAAGCTGAGGCGGCCGGTGAGTTGCACGGTACGCGGGCCCGCGCCCTCGGCGGTTTGCAGAGCGGAGCTTTGCCCGTAGGAGTTGGTGTCGAGCTCGGTGTTGGGCGGCGCGTAGTTGCGGTGGTTGAACAGGTTGGCGGAGGAGATGCCGAGTTCGAGCCGGGCGGCCTCGGTCAGGTTGAAGGATTTAAGCAGCGAAAGAGATGTGTTGACGGTGCCGGGCCCGACGAGCGAGCCGACGCTTGCATTGCCGAAGCGGCCGATGTTGTTGCCGGGCAGCGTAAAGGCGGCTGGATTCAGGAAAACCGGGTTGCCGTTGCTGTTGCCTTTCGCGTAGAGCGGTTTGCCGGGAACGCGGTCGGGACGGGCGAAGCCGATCGTGGTGACCTCGTTGGTGCCGGCAGGGTCGTCCGATTGCTCGTAGGGCGTGAGGAACGGGCCGCTCTGCCAGATCAAGATGCCGCCCAGCTGCCAGCCGCCGAGGATCGACGAAACGGTGCGGCTGCTGCCGGAGAGAAACATGCGGCCGCGGCCGAAGGGCAGGTCGTAGAGGCCGCTTAGGAGAAAGCGGTGCCGCCGATCGTAGGTGACGTTGCCGTAGTCGAGCATGGGGTCGAAGCGGTCGCTCAGGTAGTTGCCGCCGGCGGCGACGAGACTGGTTGGGACAGCACCGGCTTCGTCCGAAAGGTCGCGGGTAAAGGAGTAGGAGCCGTTGAACTCAAGCCCATGCGAGAAACGCTTGTCGACGACAGCAAAAAAGGCGTTGTAGTTGCTTTTGCCGACGTTGGCGACGGTTTGGATGATCTGCCAATCGGGGTAGGCAAGGTGTTGAGAGGCCACCGCGTAGCCGACCGTGTTGGGCTGGACCTGGTTCAGGTCTTCGAACTCTTCAAGATTTTTGCCGTGCGAGCCGATGTAGGAGAGCCGCAGGCCGGTACCGAAGCCGAGATCCTGCTCAAAGGTCAGATTCCATTGCTGCACGGACGGATCTTTGTAATGGATGGGAAAGGCGTACTGGAAGCTGGCGGCACCCGGTGTGGCGCGATCCGTGGGAAAGGGACTGGGGAAGGAAAGTAGGGGCGCACCATTGGGTCCGAAATCGTTCCCGTAGTAGGGCACGAAGCTGGCGTGGACGCTCCAGCCGGAGACGAGCGAAAAGCCGAGCGGCGATTCGATGAAGTTGCCCCAGCCGCCGCGGATCACGGTTTTGTCGTTGCGCAGGGGGCGCCAGGCGAAGCCGATGCGCGGTCCCAAGTCGCCGAGGGCGGTATAGCGCAGCTTTTCGGGCAGCCGGTCCTGCGCGGCGGTGAGGATGGGTGTCGGCGCGATGGAGGCGGCAAAGTCGGGGTCGGTGTAGGTGAGGGCCTGCGTGTTCGGCACGACGACCGCGCCGTGGACGCCGCCGCTCAAGTAGTTGGGATCAAAGGCGGCGGTGTCGTAGTGGATCTCCTTGAGCGGCGGATGCAGTTCGTAACGCAGGCCGAAGTTGAGGGTGAGCCTGGGAGTGAGCTTCCAGTCATCCTGTGCGAACCAGGCATAGGAGTAGCCGAGCCCATCCATGTTGGGGTCGGTCACGGTGGAAAGAATGGTGTAGTCGGGGTAGCCCAGCAGGAACTGCGTGAAGGGGTCGCCGATGGTACCGCCGACGGTGGAGGTGCCGTTGAAGGCATACAGGCCGGAGCGGTACGAGCCAAAGACATTGTCGTCGTGATCGGTGAGGCGCTTGAAGTCGAAGCCGAACTTGAGGGTGTGCGTGCCCTTGCTCCAGGTCACGTTATCGAGCAGCTCAAAGATGCCGGAGCCCTGGCGCGACGGGTTGCCGCCGCCGGTCACGGCGAAGCCGGTGATCTGGGCGTTGGGCGCTTCGGGGGCAGTGTCGACGTCGGTGATGCCGGTCAGGCCGGACTCGTTGAGCAGCTTTTGCGTATCGATGTTGACGGTGGTGGAGGTACGGCGCGCGTTGAAGCCGGAGCGGAACTCGTTGATGAGCCTGGGTGAGAAGAGATACGTGTGGGCCAGGGTGAGGCCGAGATCGGTTTCAGGCTGGGCATAGCCGCCCTGCAGTGTCGAGCCGGCAACGGTGCAGTAGCCGCCGCAGTTGGGGTTGGGCGCGGTGGAAACGTTGCGAGCCTTGTAGGAGAAGCGCACAAAGCCGGACTGTTTCGGTGTAAAGGTCTGGTCAAGCCGCAGGTCGCCCTGGTTGCTCGAGATGGGTGTCGGAAAGTTGATGGCGTAGTTGTTCTGGTAGCTGTCGGCGGAGCCGCGGTTGGGCAGCGGGTAGAAGAGCCGCATCATGTTGGCGGCCACGGGCGAGACGGGCACCTGCGTGAGCCCGTTCGTTCCGGGTGCGGTGCCGGGTGCGGTCAGCGGAGTGCAGTCGGGATTGTAGACAGTGCCGGCCGGTACGGGGTTGCCGTTGCTGTCAGTGCAGGTGCTTTGCGCGCCCTGGGTCGCCAGGTAACTGGTGAGGTCGCCGGAGCGCATGGCGAGTGAGGGAACGCTGATGACCAGCGGCTGCTCGCGCGGCAGGCGCAGGGCCTCGAAGCCGGCAAAGAAGAAGGTTTTGTCGTGGCCGTTGTACAAGCGCGGCAGCGACAAAGGGCCGCCGACGAAGCCGCCGAAGTCATTCATGATGATTTTGGGCTTGGAGCCGGTAAAAGGGTCGCCGGCATTGAGCGCGGTGTTTTCGTGATTCTCAAACAGGCCGCCGTGGTATTGGTTGGTGCCCGGGCGCGAGGTGGTGGTGATGTCGGCGACGCCCGAGTATTCGGCGTTGTTATTGGTTTCTGAGACACGGATCTCAGAGATGGAGTTGAAGGACGGAAAAAGCTCGTTGAGCGGGCCGCTCGACTCGACGTCGACACTTGAGATGCCGTCGAGTGTCACGGACAGGAGGGCGGGCGTGGCACCGGCGATGACGAGGTTGCCGGAGTCATCGGTTTGCACGCCCGGGTTGGTCTCGGTGAGGGTGGTGATGGGGCTGGTGGAGCCGTTGGCGTGCGCAAAGATCGCGACGGGGAGGCCAACGAGCTCGCGGTTGGTTTCGGTGCTTGAAACGCTGGAGGTTTCGGTGGTGATGACGCCTTCCGTGGCGCCCTGCACCTCAAGCGTCTGCGTTTCAGAACCGACCGAGAGGGCGGCATCAACGCGCTTGTTTTCGCGTGCTTCGAGCACGAGGTTCGTGAACTCGGCCCTGGCGAAGCCCGGCTGCTCGACGGTGACCGTGTAGGTGCCGGCGTCGAGGATGTTGAAGGAGTATTCGCCGTTTTCGCCGGTGGTCGCGACCCTTTGCGCACCGGTGCCCGTGTTGCGGAGGGTCACCGATGCTGCCGGGATCGACGCGCCCGCGCTGTCGGTGACGGTGCCCACGATATTGCCGAAGGTGGACTGCGCCCGGCCCGCGGCGACGCTGAACAGAGTAAGCAGGAGGAAAAAACAGGCAAGCGGGGTCGAACGGGAGTTGGGCATGGTCACTCCTGACAATCAATCGACGACACTGTGGGATGGCGGGCGGGCACCCGGAAACCATGTCCGCCTTGCAAGTCAGGGCTTTGAGTTGTGGCTTCGAATCAGGGCTTCATAGGGAGGTCCATGCCGGGGTTCCTGGGGAAGAAGTTGAACGGCGTGAGCTCGAACTCGTGCCACATAGTCGGCATTTGCGGCCAGTCTTCGGCGCGCGGCGTGTGATGGAAACCGACCGTGTACCAGGCGACGATGTCGGTGTCCATGATGTTGCGGTTCTTTTTAGTCCATGCCTGGAGGCCGTCGGTGCCGCGGCTGCCGCTGACATAGGTACCGGCGGCAAAGCGCTCGTCCGGCTGGTAGGGCGTGATCCAGAGCTGGTGCTCGGAGAAGCCGGCGCGGCGCTGCGGCCACTCGCCGGAGGGCAGCAGGGAGGCCGCGGTAAGGCCCGGCATCAGCGCGTAGCCGGTGGGCAGGCCGAGCGGGCCTTTTTTGTCGGAAGAAACAAAGCGCCACATGGCGGGGTGCTCGAGACTGACGTTGGACATGGCCTCGCTCTCGGTTGCGGGCATGGTGGGCTGCATCGCCCAGATCACGTGCCTGCCGTAGGACTTCTTCTCCTCGCCGGGCTTGACCGGGATGGTGTACTGCACCAGCTTGTCGCTCATGAACGCGTTCTGGGTGCCGTCGATATCGAGGTCGAGCCGGAAGGAGAAGAAGTGATCGTGGTCGACGGCGTCGGTGCCGGGGGCGATCAGGGTGCCGAACTGCACGGGGCCGCCGGGGGCGTTCTTGTCTTCGAGCCCGGCGGACATGCCGTGGCTCACGTCGGTATCGGTGACGGGTTTGACCTCGAGGATGCCGGTTGCGCCGACGGCGCCGGTCAGGGTGCCGTCTTCGGCGAAGCGCCAGTCGAGGATGTAGTCGTAGTTGCCGACGGTGGCGATGGAGCGCAGCACGAGCTCGCGCGTGGGTCGGCCAAAGACGCCGTTGCTGTCGGCGTGGCGCCAGGCGGGGTCGCCCTTGGTGCGCTCAAACAGGCAGGCGGTCTGGGGGCGCTCAAACGGGGAGCCATCTTCGCGGGCGAAAAAGGCGGAAAAAAAGGTCGCGTAGTCCGGGCAGTCGATACCGGCGACGAGCGGCTTGACGAGGCCGAGGCCGGTGTTCATGAAGTATTCACCGCCGTCGAGAAACACGTGCGAGTTCCAGGTTTCTTCGGGGTCCTGGTACGGCACATACATTTCAGAAAGCGCGCCCTGGTACATGACGGAGCGGACGGCTCCCTTGTCCTCGATGCCGACAGTGCTGAGCACGATGCCCTGGCGCGGGTCGATGCGGAAGCGGAAGCGCCAGTTCCCCCAGGAGACAAGGCTTTGCTTGTCGATCGAGAACGACGGGCCGGAGGGCTGGGTGACCAGGATGGGCTTGCTGTTTCGCATCGCTTCCCCGCCCATGCCGTCGTAGATCCCGGTCGTTTCCGGCATGGGCACGGCCCCGTAGTCGGTGACGCGGAGGACCTTTTTGGCGGTCATGTCGACGACAAAAAACAGCCCGCCGACTTCGCGGTCCCACTCGCCCGAGATGGCGCCTTCGCCGTCGGTGCAGCCGCCCCAGCCGATGCGGCGCGAAGGGTCTTTTTGCTCCGGCAGATCCACAAAACCGGCCGGGGTGGCGAAGCAGGTGGTGTGGCGCAGGTCGGTGATGCCGCGCTTGTGCAGGGCTTCGAGCACGCGCGGGTCGTGCTTAATGGCGTCGTTGACCTCGTGCTCTTCCTCGCTGGTGAAAGGGGCCTGCTCGCCCTTGAGGAGGTGAAAGTCCTCAACCTTTTTGCCGGCGATATCGACGACCGCGGCGTAGGATTTGCCGTCGTCGAGCATGACGACATCGGCCTTGCGCGGGATGGGGTCGCCGGGCTTCCAGCCCAGCACGGTAGCTTTGTCGGGCTCGTGGAGCAGGATGCTGGCAAAGATGGTCTTCTCGTGAACGTGGCCGCCGGCGCGGACCGTTCTGTAGATGGTCCAGTACTCCGGAGGGGTCAGCGCATCGAGAGGATGGTTGACCTGCGGCGCGATGGCACCGGCGGGGAAGGGTAGCAGGGCAGGCAGAAGAGCAAGGCCGAGGAAAAAGGACGGACGCAGCAAGGAGACTCCTTGAATTGAGACGGTTTGATAAGATGCCCACTGCAGCTTGTGACGGTTACAAACGAGGACCTTGTGTATCCAGCGCGGCACTTAGTTTGACTTACAAGAAACATGATTGCCGGACTCGACGGAAGCCGGATGGCTCCATCTCGTGCCGAGACGATAGCTCGATTTGACTTATCGCCATGCGGGAGACGAAGTTACTTTTCGTGATCCTTGTAACCGGGTACCTCGCGGCGAATGCTTCAACTTGGAGCAAGAGTAAACCACTTTTGCTATTTCGCAAGAGAAGACTTTGTTATCAGGAAGTCTTATCGGCGCGATAAAGGAAACGCCAAGGTGGTTTTGGATGGGAAGCAGAGCATGAAGCTCCGGGTGGAAGCCGGCGTCTGATTTGCGCATGGATGGTTGCTGAAGCAGGGAGAGGCATGGTGCGCCCGGAAGGATTCGAACCTCCGGCCTACTGGTTCGTAGCCAGTCGCTCTATCCAGCTGAGCTACGGGCGCACATCGGGGTCGCGAAGGGCTCGCGAACACTTCTTTACGATAACAAGAGGCCGGAGCGGTGTCCAGCCTGCGGGACGGGCGAGTGTCAGTGGCCGGGGGGCACGGTGGAAATCGGAGCTTGCGCGAGCACAAGCGGCAGTTCTTCCACGACGTCGAGCCCGGTGCGCCGAAGCAACTGCTGCACCGTGACCTTGGTGAAGCGGGTGGCGTCGAACTCGACGCGCACCTGCTTATCGGCTTCGGCGATGCGCACGGCGCGGATGCCGTAGACCTCGGACAAGCGGCCGAGGGCGAACATGGTGCGTTCCGTGGGGTGCTCCGCGTAGCGGAACAGGACATCCTGAGGCATCATATGCCGTTGATGATAGCAGCCGGCCCCAAAGCTCCGGCGGTTTACTGCAGGGCGCGAAGGTAGCTCTCGATCTCCGGGTTCGTCCACTCCTGCGCGCCGATGAACTTGCGGCGAACGATGCCGGAGCGATCGATGACGTAGGTTTCAGGCGGTCGCGTGGTGTTAAAGGCTCCGCTGGAGCGGCCGGTCGGGTCGAGCGTCGTTTGCAGTGGGAAGGGGTGGCGCTCGAGAAAGCGCGTGTAGGCGGCCGGGTCTTGATCAAAGGAGACCGCAAGCACAGTGATGCCGGGCAGGTCGCGCTGCAGGGCGGCAAGCGAAGGGAACTCGAGAAGGCAGGGCGGGCACCAGGAAGCCCAAAAGTTGAGCACGACGACGTGGCCGCGAAGCGCCGCCAGCGGGTTGGTGGTGCCGGTGCCGGTGGGGATGGCGAGGGCGGGCGCGGGCTTGCCAAGCAGGCCCGCGGG
>CAXTWU010000029.1:0-21479 GCA_964248025.1 uncultured Acidobacteriaceae bacterium
GACTGTAGTTTGTGCGACGCAGTATGTGAGGTGTCTGAGGCTTAGGGCTCCTTCCGGCTCTAGACCTGGCGAATTGTTTCAGAACGCCGAGGCCCATCTCAAGAGCGGTTCATGCAGCATTGGGTATGCGTGGGCAGCTTGGCTCGAAGGATGCCTCAGGTCAATCTCAACAGTGCACCGGCCAAAACCCCGCTTTCGAGCGGGGTTTTGGTTTTCAAGCGGCTTTATAATGGACTTATGGAACCGCTTGTCATCGCAGGCAAAGCTTTTCAGTCGCGGCTGATCGTAGGCACGGGCAAGTACAAGGACGGCGCGGAAACGCGGGCCGCCATCGAGGCTTCCGGTGCCGAGATCGTCACGGTTGCCGTCCGAAGGGTCAATGTTGATCGCTCGCGCGAGTCCCTGCTGGACTTTATCGATCCCCAACGCTACTTCTTGCTGCCAAACACCGCCGGCTGCTACACGGCCGACGAGGCGATTCGAGCAGCGCGGCTGGGGCGCGAAGTGGGGCTTTCGGACTGGGTCAAGATCGAGGTCATCGGCGACCTCGCGACGTTGTACCCCGATGTGCAGGCAACGCTTGAAGCGACGCGGGTGCTGGTGAAGGAAGGCTTCACCGTGCTGCCCTACACAACCGACGACATCGTGTTTGCCCGCCGGTTGATCGATGCAGGCGCGGCTGCCGTGATGCCCCTGGGCGCGCCGATCGGCTCCGGGCTCGGTATCTCGAACCGCGACAATCTCCAGATCCTGCGCGAGCTGATCCATGAAGTACCACTGATTGTCGACGCCGGGCTGGGTACGGCCTCCGACGCCGCGCTTGCCATGGAGATGGGGGCCGACGCGGTATTGCTGAACTCATGTCTGGCGGCGGCGCAAAAGCCCGTGCTGATGGCCGAAGCCATGGGCCACGCAGTGCTTGCCGGACGGCAAGCGTTTCTGGCCGGGCGCATGCCGCGCAAACTGTATGCCACGGCGTCGTCGCCGCTCGAGGGCGTTTCGCGCTAGCCGCCGTGCCCGGCCGAGGCCGCGCCCAGCTGAGGCCGCGCCCAGCCGATGCGGTACGGCGGACTTTCTCAGGCTACACTCAGGGTGCATGCGTGTTTTTGGGATCGATTGCGGGACGGAGTGGACCGGCTACGGCGTTGTGGAGCTGCAGGAGACCGTGCGCGAAAGGCGGCTCGTGCCCTTGGGGGCCGGGGCTATCCGTTTATCCAGGAAAGATCCGCTCGCCACTCGACTGGTGCTGGTGCACCGCGAGCTGCATGCACTGATCGGGCATCATCGGCCCGCCGCCATCGCGGTGGAAGCCGTGTTTCATTCCGTCAACGCGCAGTCGGCTTTGAAGCTGGGCCATGTGCGGGGCGTGGCGCTGCTGGCGGCTGCAGGGCACCATCTGCCAGTGTTTGAATATGCGCCCTTGAAGATCAAGTCCAGCGTGGTGGGCTATGGGCTGGCGAAAAAAGAGCAGGTGCAGTTCATGGTCGCTCGCCTTCTTTGCCTCGAGCATGTGCCCGAGCCGGCGGACGCTGCCGACGCGCTGGCGATTGCTATCTGCCACATCCATCACGCGCAGACGGAAGCCCAGATCCATGACTCTGCGGTGAAGCCTGCTGCGATCCCGCAGCTGATCCTACGATGACACGACGTCCAGCTTTGCTCGCATTGTTGTTGGCGGTTTCCTCCGTTGCGACCGGACCCGCTCTGGGGCAGGTCGCCCCCGCACCCGCTCTTCAGGCCACCATCACCTTTGTTTTCGCGAACCCGGCCCTGCAGCCATCCCGCTACAGCCTCGAGATGCACGAGGACGGAACAGCTCACTATCACGCGGAACAAGAAAATGCAACCCCGCCCGAGTTTGATCGTGAGCTGCGGATCGACGATGGGCTGCGGACGAAGCTGTGGGCCGAGGCACGCAAGGCAAAGTGGTTTACCACTCCCTGCGAGTCGAAACGTGGTGCCAAGCTGGCCTTTACCGGCAGCAAAACCCTGAGCTACGCGGGCCCCGAAGGGCAGGGAAGCTGCACCTTTAACTATGCCGAGGACCCGCAGATGGAGCAGCTGGGCAACGGCCTGGTCGCAGTGGCGGCGACGCTCGAAGAGGGCCGGAGGCTTGAATCCCTGCTGCAGCACGACAAGCTGGGACTGGACGCCGAGGTAGAAAACCTGGGGATGCAATCAGCCGGCGGACGCGCGCTGGACCTGGGGAACATCGCGCCCGTGCTCCAGGCGATTGCGGACAGCGAAGGGGTGATGACCCATACTCGCTCCCGTGCCGCCGCCCTGCTGACGCATTGAGCAGGCCGCAACTCACGCCCGCATCCGAGGTTTAACATGATTGTTAATGGCGCAGGCTGAAAGCTGCGTCCGGTTGGGGGAGGTTCGCGTGAGGGACGTGTCTGCCGCCATACGCAAGACCGCATGTTTCGCAACCATGGTGCTGGCTGGCCTGCCGACTGGCTGGACACAGGGGAACATGCAGCCCGATATCTCCCAGGGAGAGGCTGTGGCGATTGACGGTCCGCTGCCGGCGCGGCTGAGCGATGTGGAAGGCTCGGTCCGTGTCGGGCGACCCGGCGTGGCTGTTAGAGCAGGAGCAGGGGCAAACGCGGGCCCGGGCGTCGCGAGCCCGGAGACGGCTTTTCGCCATGCGACCGTGAATATGCCGGTGCTGGCCGGCATGGAGGTCGAGACCGGCAGCGATGGCCGGGCGGAGCTCCAGTTCAACAATGGAAGCATCGTTCGCCTGACCCCGAACAGCATGGTGGACGTAATGAACATGGACGGCAGCAGCGAACAGCTAAAGGTGGTGCGCGGTCTAAGCTACGTGCAAACGCCGGACCGTGAGGCCGGCAGTACGGTCGTGGGAGCCGGCAGGGAGCAGGTGCGACTGTCGGCCGGGAGCCTGCTGCGGTTCGATCTGGACAGTGCCCCGTACCAGGTTGCCGTGCTGCGCGGGGTCGTGCATTTTGGGGGGCAGGGCGCGCAGTTTGAGGCGGATGCGGGCCAAACGGCAACGGTGGGCGCGGCCGGGTCGGGCGACAGTGATGTCCGAAACGACGTCGTGAAAGAGTCGTGGGACGACTGGAATGCTGACCGCGATGCCGTGCTTGCGCAGCTGGCTGCGGGCGAAACCGATGCCCGCGCGGGAACGGGCGATGAGGACTCGCCGGCCTGGAACGACCTGGACTACTACGGCACCTGGTACGACGTGCCGGGCGCGGGCATGGCCTGGGCACCGGACGGCGTGGATGGGAGCTTCGACCCCTATGGCTCCGGCGCCTGGGGCTACTACACGGGCGTGGGCTACACATGGGTTTCGGCGTACCCGTGGGGCTGGCTGCCGTACCGTTGCGGCAGCTGGCGTTATTTCGATGGTTTCGGCTGGCTGTGGCAGCCGGGCGCGGGCTACCGCAATGCAGGCTGGTACCCCTACACCCATCTGCAGCACCGGCCGCCGGGCTACAGCTTTCCCTTGCCGCCGTCGGTGCCGCGGCCGCACACACGGCTGACCGGTGCTCCCATGCCGAAGTCGCAACCGTTGCTGCCTGATTCGCACGGACCGGGGTTCGGCTTCCGGCAGCTCGGCGGGGCGCGGCCCGAGCCGCGGGCCTTTGCGCTCGGAAGCACACCCCCGGGCAGCAACGCTGCGACGTTATCAGACAACATGGGATCTGAAGCCGCCCCAGCGTTTGCACCCATCCTTCCGGTCACCCCGCGCGCGTCGCAGTACCGCCAGCCCTATGAGGGGTCCGCGTTCGCCGTGGGTAACAGTAGTCGTCCCGCGCAGCCGGCACCCGCATACGGGGGCAGCCGCGCCCTTCTTACACCGGGCCCCAGCGTCATCACTCCGCCACCGGGTGTGCTCCGGCCTCCGAGCTCGGCGGTACTGCCTGCGCCGATCCACCTTGTTCTTCCGCCGGCCGCGCACATCAGTCCGCCCCCGGCGGCAATCCACGTAGCTCCGCCGGCCGCGGTGGCCGCACCGCACGCTCACTAGCGCCCGTTACGGCTGGAGCGCGCGATGGATCTCGGCCAGTGCAGAGGGGGAAAGTTCTTCGGCTCGCACCGAGGCTTTGTATCCCCCCAGCGCCGCCACGGACGCCTCCGGAGGGTAGCCGGCGGCGCGCAGGTTGTTGAGCAGCGTTTTGCGCTTATGCGCGAAGCAGCCTTGGAGAAAGCCGCGAAAGGAGACCGGCTCCACCCCGAGCTCGTGCCACCGTGGCGCGAACTGGAGCCGTACCACGGCGGAGTGCACCTGCGGCGGCGGGCTAAAAGCCTCGGGCGGCAGGGCGAATAGCAGCTCTGCCTGCCCATGCATCCGGCAAAGCACCGAAAGCAGCCCATAGTCGCGGGTGCCAGGCTCTGCGACGATGCGTTCGGCCACCTCGCGCTGCACCATGACCACCGCGCGCGCAATCGCGGCTTCGTGCGCGAACAGGTGCAGAAGGATGGGTGAAGTGATGTAGTACGGGAGGTTGCCGACGACGCCCAGACTCCGTCCCGGCCCGGGTGCCAGGGCCGACAGATCGACCGACAATACGTCGGTCTCGAGCACCTGGATGGTGCTTTGCCCGCGAAAGCGGAACCGGAGCGCCGCAGCCAGGGCCGGGTCCAGCTCGATGGCTATCAGGCTAGCGGCCCGCTCCGCCAGCAGGCTCGTAATCGCCGCCTTGCCCGGCCCGATCTCCACCACTGTGCCGGCGGCCGCCGCGCCCAGTGCGTCGACAATCCGTTGCTGCGCGCGCGTGTCGGCGAGAAAATTCTGCCCGAGTTTCGCTCGTCCCTGCCTTGGCATGATCCGGGGTGCCGCGGGCAATACCCACGCGTCATCCTTTAGACTAAGCCCTTGCGCGGCTTGCTGTTTCGCGGCGCGGGGGAGCTTCCATCCATGCAGATCGTCTTTGCCGCGTCCGAGTGCGTTCCGTTTGCCAAAACCGGCGGCCTGGCCGATGTGATCGGTGCCCTGCCGGCGGAGCTGGCGCGGCAAGGCCATGCCGTCACGGTGTACCTGCCGTTGTTTCGACCGGTGGCGGCCCGGCTCACCCGTCGCACCGTGCTGATCCCGAGTCTCACCATTCCTTTTGCGGGTTACAGCCGCTTTGTTTCGATCATTGACGGCGGCACGCGGGACGGGGTGCGCTTTTGCTTTGTGGACTGCCCGGAGCTGTTCGACCGTGAAGGTCTTTACGGCACGGCCGGCGGCGACTACAGCGACAACTGGGAGCGTTTCGCGTTGTTTTCCCGCGCGGTGATCGAAGCAAGCAAGCAGCTGGGCGTGCCGCAGGTGTTTCACGCGCATGACTGGCAGGCAGCCATGTTGCCGGTTTTTTTGCGAACCCTGTATGCAACCGACCCGGCATTTACCTCGGTCGGCACTGTTTTTACGATCCACAACGCCGGGTACCAGGGCTGGTTCGGGCCGGAAACTACCGAACAGCTCCTGCTGCCCTGGGAGGTGTTCCGGATGGACGGGCTGGAACACTACAACCAGTTCAACTTCCTGAAAGGCGGGGTGGTGTTTGCCGATGCGCTCACCACTGTCAGCCGCAAGTATGCCGAGGAGATCCAGACACCGGAGTTCGGCTACGGGCTGGATGGGGTGTTGCGCGGACGCGCAGCCGACCTCCACGGCATTCTGAATGGGGTGGACTACGAGCAGTGGGACCCGGCGCATGACCGCTTTATCGCGGCGCACTACACGGGCGAAAAGCTGACCGGAAAAGGGGAGTGCCGGCGCGACCTGCTGCATGCCTTCGGCGCACCGGACCTGCCGGAAACCACGCCGATCCTGGGCATCGTTTCGCGCTTCGCAACCCAGAAGGGTTTTGACCTGCTGGCCGAGATAGCCGAAGAGCTTGCCCGGCGCGAACTGTTCCTGGTTGCCCTGGGCACGGGCGAGCCGTACTACGAAAATCTCCTGCGCTCGCTGGCGGAGCGGTTCCCCAACCGGTTTGCGGTGCGGGTGCAGTACGACGACACGCTGGCCCACAAAATTGAGGCCGGCTCCGACCTGTTCCTGATGCCATCGCGCTATGAGCCTTGCGGCCTGAACCAGATCTATAGCCTGCGCTATGGAACGGTGCCGGTCGTGCGCGCGACCGGCGGTCTTGATGACACGGTCGATGAGCGGCCGGTGCCGTCCGAGGGTACTGGCTTCAAGTTTCACCCGTATGACGGGCGCGAGTTTTTGGCTGCGGTCGACCGGGCGTTGCTGGCGTTTGCCGACCGCGAAAGCTGGCCCCGGCTGATGCGCAACGGCATGCGGCAGGACTACAGCTGGGCCCGGCCCGCGGCGGAATACGCCGCACTGTACGAGTCCGTTGCGCAGCGCAGGGCCTAGCTGCGCTCAGCGGTAGAACTTGAGACCGTTCCAACTGTTCGCATATGGCTGCAGGCGGTCGTGGCACAGGTAAATCGTTCGCTGTTCCCAGGGCATGGTGTAAGGGCTGGTTTGCCGGCCGGCAATGGTGCAGCTTTTGTAGGAGCGAAGCAGCTCGGCGATGGGCTCGGGCGAAATCACGATCATCTCTTTGCCCGTGTAGCCATGCGACCCCCACAGCCAGTAGTTTTGGTGGCCGCTGATCGCCGCCGGGAGCCCCAGGGGGCGGCCGAGGATATTGACGGCGCTGGCCTGGCCGTAGTTGGCGGCGATGATGCCGGTCTGTTGCTGCTGGTCGGGCGGCAACGCCCGGTACACGCGCGCCACATCGTCAGCCAGGCCCTGCCAGCCCAGGTGGTCGGCGAAGAACTCGGGAAATGAGGTGCCAGGGTGCTGTTCACTTTCGACCGGGACAAAATGCAGCGCACGGCTGAACCGGAGAAAGGCAGCGGGGGACAGGATGGGCACAGCCATCGGGGCCGTCAACACCACGGCTGCGGTGGCGAGCACCGCGTACCCGGCCAAAACGAGCTTACGCGCAGGGTAGCCTGCGACGCGATCGGTCCAGAAGACCGCCCCTGCCGCAAAAAGCAGCGGGTACACGGGTGCAATGTAGTAGTCCTTGGCATGCAGCACCAGCATGATGGCGAGAAAGAACAGGTACAGCAAGCCGGCCGAGCGCCACGGGCGGGCGGCCCGGGCAAACAGGAGCCAGAACAGGCCCGGCACCCACAAAAACAGGTCAAACGGCGAAAGCATAAACACCTGCTCCAGCAAAGCCTGCCGCAGCGTAAGCACCGCATCTTTATCGCTGTGTTGCACATCGCGGAGCCACTCCCATGTAGGAAAGCCGTGCGCTGCCTGCCACCAGAGATTGGGCAGAGCCAGCAGGAGAGTGACTGCAACGGCCAGCAGAAAACCACGCGTGCGCAGCAGGTGCCGCGCCGGGGTAGCAAGCCAGCCAAGCAGCAGCGCAAGGATGAAAAACACGACGGAGACCTTGTTCTCCAGCGCCAACCCGGCGCTCGCCCCCAGCAGCAGCCACCACCCAATCGCCTTTGGCTGAGCCTCCAAACCGGCAAGCAGCTTCAGCATGGCGGCCACCATACCCATCCAGAACACCGGCTCCCAGGCGTTCATCGCGAGAACACTTTGCGTCGCCAGAAACACCGGAACCGTGAGCATAAACAACATGGCGAGCCCGGCAGCCCGGCGGGTGCCGCCCAGAGCGTCGGCGACAAAGCCGGTGAGCCCAACGGTGAGCGCGCCGGCGAGGCCCGGCAGCAGCCGAAACGCCCAAAGGTGTCGATAGCCGAACAGGAAATCGGCTACGCGCGCCTGCAAGGCGACGAGTGGGGGCTGGTCGACATAGCCGAACGCCAAACGGTGGCTGCAGACCAGGTAGTAAAGCTCATCCCGGTGAATGCCGTAGCCGGCATGCTCTGACAGAAGCGTGACCGCGACCTGGAGCGCTAACCTGAGTCCGGCAAACAGGAGCAGCAGCGGCAGCAAGGGGGTGCGCTTCCACGCAGGAAGAGGTGCGGAGGCGGTTCGACGGACCGGTCGCTGTGCTGGTCTTCGGGCCTCCCGCGGGTCTTGGAGGATGGCAGGCGTATTCATCTGCTTCTAGATTACCGGGCCGTTCGCAAAATCCGTCTCAGTTGCTGCCTCAAGTGCTATTTCGAAAGGATGGGCAGCAGCTCGTCCCGAGCTTGCCTGACCGTCGGCTTGCTGCCATTCGAGCTGTTCTCCGCACCCCCGCCGGCGCGGAAATGCGCATGGATGCTTTCAGCCGTTCTTCGCGGTACCACGGCTGTTAACGCTTCCACGCCGGCTGCTTCCACCGCGCGGGTGCTGCCGAAATGCTGCACCAGGCGGATGCGTGTGCGCGACCCCACGCCGGGGATCTCGGTGAGGTCGGAGCTGCGGTCGCGGATCTCGCGCCGCTTGCGATGGTAAGCGATGGCGAAACGGTGCGATTCGTCGCGAATCTGCTGGACAAGGTGGAGCACGGGGGAGCGCCGCTCCAGCACCACCGGCTCGTCCTCGCTGCCATGAACGTAGATCAGCTCTTCGCGCTTGGCGATGGAAGCCAAGGGCTGGGTGGCGAGTCCCAACTCCTGCAAAGCGCTCGCGGCGGCATGCAGCTGGCCCAGCCCGCCGTCGACCAGCACCAGGCTGGGCAACGGCTTGCCCTCTTCGCTGAGCCGTTGATAGCGGCGCGTGATGACCTCGCGCATGGAGGCGAAGTCGTCAACGCCGTCCACCGTTTTGATCTGGAACTTGCGGTAGTCGCTTTTTTTCATGCCGCCCGTTTCCCACACCACCATGCTGGCGACGGTTTCTGCTCCCTGGATATGCGAGATGTCGAAGCATTCAATCCGGGTAGGGGTTTCGGGCAGCATCAAGGCGTCTTCGAGCGCTTCGGCGACAGCGCGCTCGCTTGGCTTCAACACCCGGAAGCGCTGGTCATAACTCTGCTTGGCATTGGTGCCGGCCAGGTCCAGCAGCGAGCGCTTGTCGCCGCGCTGGGGCACAGCAACGCACACCTGCCGTCCGCGCCTGGATAAAGCGGACGCCAGGGCTTCGCGGTCGGCAAACTCAACCGGCGTGTAGATAAAGTGCGGCACATAGGGCTGATCAAGATAGAGCTGTTTCAGCAGCGACGCGAAAAACGCGCCCGCGTTGAAGTCGCGCTTTTCGGAGGCAACCGGCTCTTCGTCAGCCGCGGTGAGGTCGGGAATCTCCTCCCAGAAGAACTCGCGGCGGTCAACGATTTTGCCTGCCCGTACGTGGAACAGGTTGACGGCCAGCATGCCGTTCTCGTAGTGGTATCCGAACAGGTCGGCGTCGTCGTCCGTGGCAGACGCGATGCGCTGCTTTTCCTGCAACTGGTCGATCGTGATGAGCAGGTCGCGATACTTGGCGGCCAGCTCGTACAGTTCTGCCTCAGCCGCGGCCCGCATGCGCCCTTCTACCTCCTTGCCCAGCTCCGCCCCTTTTCCTTCCAGGAACATCTGTGCATCGCGCACCTGCTCGCGGTACTGTTCGGGCGTGGTGAGGCCTTCCACGCAGGGCGCCAGGCAGCGCTTTATGTAGAACTGCAGGCAGGGCCGGGGGTGGTAGCGGCTCAGGTCGACCTTGCAGGAAGGCAGCAAGAAGGTACGGTGCAGCAGCTCGGCAATGCGGTAGGCCAGGTTGCCGGGGAAGTATGGGCCGTAGTAGGCTCCGCCGTCCTTGCGCAGCTTGCGCGTGACAAATACCTTGGGGTGCCGGTCGGCCATGGTCAGCTTGACGTAAGGGTACGTCTTGTCGTCGCGCAGCAGGATGTTGAAGCGCGGCTTCTTCTGCTTGATGAGGTTGTTTTCAAGCGCAAGGGCTTCCTGCTCGTTGTCGACCAGGATGTAGTCGAGATCGACAGCTTCCCGCATCAGCGAGCCTGTTTTGGCATGCGCCTGCGAGGCCGCCAGGAGGTAGGAGCGCACCCGCGAACGCAAATTCTTGGCTTTGCCGACGTAGATGACGGTGTTGTCGGCGTCCTTGTACAGGTACACGCCGGGACCAGTCGGCAGGGTCCTGATTTTTTCCTGCATGTCCATCGTAGTTACCCTTATGTTACGCCGCTACCCATGCCGCTGGTGATCCGGTAAAAAATACCCGGTAGGCAGCCTCCTGTGCCGCGCCGGACCTGCAAAGTGCCAGCAAACTTCACCAAGCACAACCACTTAGGGCGCTGGCCTACTTTGGCCCTTCCCGTGCATCTACTGTCAGCAGGCGCTGTGGTTCCACCTCAGCCAAACGACTCCAAAGACGATTCCGGTACAAAGGACTTTCCTCATGCTGAAACTCTTTTTCCAGACCCGCGGTGTTTTTTCCGGGCTGTCGCAGGCAGTTGGCTATTCCATCCTTGCGACGTCATTGCTGGCGACCGGATGCAGCACCAAGAAGTATGTTCGCAATCAAACCACCCCGGTCATCAATGGAACCAACGAGCTGGACGACAAGACCGCCGCCAACAACCGTTCCCTGCGGGACCTGGACAAGCGGGCAGGAGCGGGCATTCAGAATGCACAAACCTCTGCCGCGAACGCCCAGCAGGCCGCAGCCACGGCAAACGGCGCCGCGGGCGGGGCCCAGCAGAGTGCGCAGGACGCGGTGCACCGAGCGGACACTCTGGGCAGTGTCGTCGCGAACCTCGATACCTACAAGCAGGTGGGCGACGTTTCAGTGACCTTTGGCTTTAACAAGGCTGACCTGACCGGGCAGGACAAGGCCCAGCTGGATGGGCTGGGCGCACAGCTGGGCGCACAGCGCTCCTACATCTTATCGCTGACAGGCGGTACCGATTCGGCCGGCAGCGCATCCTATAACTACGACCTGAGTGATCGTCGGGCGCAGGCGGTCGTTCAGTATCTTGCCGCAAAGTACAACGTGCCGGCACACCGCTTTTACTTGATCGGCCTGGGCAAGGATCAGGCCGTCGCCAGCAACAGCACTGCCAGCGGCCGCGCAAAAAATCGCAGGGTCGATGTTCAATTGCTGACCAACCAGCCGGTCACAGCGGATGCGTCTGAGCCGTCCGGTGCCGGTGCCGCGGCGACCACCGGCACCGCGCACCCTCAGTAAGAGCTCCCTCCCCCAGAGCGAGGCGCAGATGCCTACAAAGGCATCTGCGCGATGTGCGCCCGGCGTACATCGCGTGCCGTGAAAAGGCTGAAAAACGGGGCGTTGCCGAGCGCCTGCTCCACGGCCGCCCTTCCGCTTGCTTCCTCGCGTTCCACCAGGCATACGGCCCCCAGGACCTGCAAACCTGCCTCGCGCGCAACGGCCAGTGCTTCAAGGGTCGACGCACCGGTCGTGCACACGTCATCCACGATCACAACAGCGGCACCGGGCTGGTAGAAACCTTCAATGCGCCGTCGCATGCCATGGGCCTTTTCCCCTTTCCGCACCAGGAATCCGTGGATCAGAGACGACTGCGGCGACGGGTGCGGCTCGGCATGGGCACGCGAGGCGCTGGCGATGGATATGGCGCTAACTACGGGGTCGGCCCCCATCGTAAGGCCGCCGACCGCCTCCGGGTGCAGATGATGGGCATGGAGCAGCTCCAGCAACGCGAGGCCGGTCAAGCGCGCACCCTCGGCATGAAGCGTGGTTACCCGGCAATCGATGTAGTAGTCGCTCGTCGCTCCGGAAGACAAGGTAAACGTGCCGAGCCTGAACGAAATACGTGCCAGCAGGTGGAGCAGCTGCTCTCCATGGCTCAAAGCAGGGTGGTTCAAGGCAGGGTGGGTCAAGGCTTGGTCTCCGGAACGCCAAGGTTAGTGACTAAGCCGGTCCAGGTGGCGGAACCCGTCGGTCTGGATCAGAATGCCGGCAAACAGGGTGAAGTTGTAGGACGCGTGGACCACCGTGCTGCATGCGAGCGAGTCGAACCGCAGTCGCACGATGCACAGCACCAGCGAAACCAGGCCAATCAGCAATACGGGTGCCCAGGCATGTGAAACCTGTTGGCCATGGAGCAGGGCGAAGGGCAGGCTGGTGAGCACAATCGACGCCGGCACGCCGACCCATGCGGCCGTGCCCAGTGGCAGATCGCCCTTCCGCGCCAGCCATCGAAAGGCGTTCACAAACGCCGGCAGCAGGAAGCCGCGAAAGACCATTTCCTCAAAAAGCGGAGCGCCCGTCACCCCGAACACAAACATCATCCACGCCCCGACGGGGGAGTGCATCATGTCGGCCATAATGGGCGGGTCCTTGGGCATGGGCAGGTGGGTGCCGAGCAGCCCGATGCCGAAGCCGCACAGAAGCCCCAGGACCACCAGGCGACCCGCGTAGCGCGCCGCCACACGGCCCCGCCAGTGCAGGCCCACGCCGAACGGCTGCTGCCACACAGCCCGAAAAAGCGGCACCGCGGCCAGCACCACCAGCGCATAACTGAAGGCCTCGGTTGGAACAAGCCAGCGCGGATCGCTTTTCAACCTGTCGGCCAGGTCGCGGATCGACAGGTGCCCGTAAAGGTGTGTCTGCTGCACCGCCAGGAGGGATGCAAACTGGCCGCCAAGGACAAGCACCACCGCGACCAGCAGCAACAGCAGGGTATGGCCCAGGTTGGGCCCGACTGCGATGAGGCCTGGCGTGGGCGCGCCGTGCCCAACCTGGTGTGCGAGCTCGTTTCGGGTTTCATCCCGTACGATGGGCAGCTCCGGCGTGCTCAATGTACCCGCTCCGTTTTGCGCGACTTTGCGATCTTCCCGGGCTCTGCGGCTTGCGTTTCCACGTGGGCGCCGGCATAGCGCCTCAAAAACGCGCCCGTGTGCGACTCCGCGGCCTCGGCGACCTGCGCCGGCGTCCCTTCGGCAACAATGCGCCCGCCCCCTTCGCCCCCTTCTGGGCCCATGTCGAGGATCCAGTCCGCATTGCGAATCACGTCCAGGTTGTGCTCGATGATCAACACCGTATTACCTAGGTCGGTCAGCTTGTGCAGCACTTCCAGCAGCTTGCGCACATCATCGAAGTGGAGCCCGGTCGTGGGCTCATCCAGCAGGTAAAGGGTTTTGCCGGTTTGCCGTTTCGAAAGTTCTCGCGCCAGCTTCATACGCTGCGCTTCGCCGCCTGAAAGCGTCGTCGCGGCCTGGCCCAGGTGAATGTAGCCGAGCCCTACATCGACCAGGGTTTGCAGCTTGTTACGGACTTGCGGAATGTCCGCGAGTACCGGCAGCGCGTCCGCAATCGAAAGCTCCAGCACGTCGGCGATGGAATAGCCGTTGAACCGGACCGCCAAGGTTTCCATGTTGTAGCGGCGGCCGTTGCAGATGTCGCACAACACGTAAACGTCGGGCAGGAAGTTCATCTCCACTCGCTTTTGCCCATCGCCCTGGCAGGCCTCGCAGCGGCCGCCTGAAACATTGAACGAAAAGCGTCCGGGTTTGTAGCCGCGCTCGCGCGACTCCGGCAGCATGGCAAACAGGTCGCGAATGGCCGCAAACACCCCCGTGTAGGTAGCGGGATTCGACCTCGGGGTGCGGCCGATGGGCGACTGGTCAATCCGAACAGCCTTGTCGATCTGCTCGAAACCCACCATGCGCGCGTGTTTGCCCGGCTCTTCGCGCGAGCCGTAAAGCTCCTTCGCGAGCGCGCGGTAAAGCGTGTCGTTGATCAGCGTACTTTTGCCGGAGCCCGAAACGCCCGTGATGACCGACATGACGCCGAGCGGAATCCGCGCCGTCACGTTGAGAAGGTTGTGCTCCCGCGCCTTTTCCACCGTGATCCACTGGCCCGTGAGCGGGCGCGGCGAGTCGCGGTGCATGATGTCGGTCTCGCCCGACAGGTAGCGGCCGGTCAACGAGTCGGGCGCGGCCATGATCTCGGCCGGGGTGCCCTGGGCGATAACGTAGCCGCCCAGCTTGCCGGCCCCGGGGCCCAAGTCGAGCACGTAGTCGGCGTGGCGGATCGTGTCTTCATCGTGCTCCACAACCAGCACCGTGTTGCCCAGGTCACGCAGGGACTCAAGCGCTGCGATCAGGCGCATGTTGTCGCGCTGATGCAGGCCGATCGAAGGCTCGTCGAGCACGTACAGGACCCCGCGCAGACGCGAGCCGATCTGGGTGGCCAGCCGGATGCGCTGCCCTTCGCCGCCGGAAAGGGTGGCCGCGCTCCGGTCGAGCGACAGGTAGGACAGGCCGACCTCGTTGAGGAACTCAAGTCGCTCCACGACCTCGCGGCGCAGGCGTTCGGCAATCAGCGCGTCGCGCGAGGAGAACTGGAGCGACCGCGTTGCCTCGAGCGCGCGATGCAGCGGCATCTCGGTGTATTCGGCGATGGACAGCTCGCCGACCCGCACCGCCAGCGACTCCGGCCGCAGCCGGCGACCCTTGCAGGCAGGGCAGGGCGAGGCCGACATGTAGCCCAGCATCCACTCGCGGTAGGTTTCCGACCGTGACTCCTTGAGCGAGTCGCGCAGCCACGGAAGAATGCCGTGAAAGCCGGTGCGTGGACCTTCGGCCTTTTCGGGCCCGTGCAGCAGGATGTCCTGCTGGTTTCTCCGGAGCTGTTCAAAAGGCTGCTTGAGATCGATCTTGTAGCGAGCGGCGGCCAGCTCCACCAGCTTGATCAGGTACTGGGAGGACGCGCCCGGCCCCAGAGCTCCGTCCAGCAGCGGCTTGCTCCAATCCCCAATCACCTTGGCCGGGTCGAAATCGTAGATGGAGCCCAGACCATTGCACGATGCACACGCGCCATAGGTGCTGTTGAACGAAAACGACCGTGGTTCCAGCTTGGGCACGTCGAGCCCGCAGTTGGGGCACGACATGGATGACGAGTAAAGCTGCTCCTGCGATGCGGCCTCGCCGGTTCCGTGCACCTGGATGACAACCAGTCCGTTTGCCATTTGAAGAGCCTTGGCGATCGAGCTTTCGAGCCGCTTGCGGTCCAGGTCGGGCTTCAGTACCAGGCGATCCACTGCCGCCTCGATGGTGTGGTTTTTGCGCCGCTCCAGCGTGACGGGCTCAGCCAGGTCGCGCATGACTCCATCGATCCGCGCGCGAAAGCCCTGTCCGTCGAGTGAGTCGAGCAGGTCCTTGAACTCGCCCTTGCGGCCACGGACCACCGGCGCGAACACGGTGATGCGTTCGCCCGGCGCGAGCCCCAGCACCCGGTCAGTGATCTGTTCCAGCGTTTGCCGGGAGATCGCGAGGCCGCAGTTGGGGCAGTGCGGTACGCCCACCGAGGCATACAGGAGGCGTAGGTAATCGTAGATCTCCGTGATGGTGCCGACTGTGGAGCGAGGGCTGCGATTGGTTGTTTTCTGCTCAATCGAGATCGCAGGGCTCAGCCCTTCGATGGAGTCCACATCCGGCCGCTCCAACTGGTCCAGGAACTGGCGAGCGTAAGGAGAAAGCGTTTCCACATACCGGCGCTGCCCTTCGGCGTAGATGGTGTCAAAGGCGAGCGAGCTTTTGCCGGAGCCGGACAGCCCGGTCACAACGGTCAGGGTGTTGCGCGGGATGCGCACGTTGATGTCGCGTAGATTGTGCTGGCGTGCGCCGCGGACAGAGATATGGGTGATGGCCATCAGCTTCCAGCTATCGAATGCCGCAGGAAAAGAAAGGCGGCAGCCGCCTGGGCAAGGCTGCGACGCGGGACCATAACTTTAGGAATACCCGTCTGTAGATTTCGTGTAGAAAAGTGACGCTCAACCATAAAGTTCCTGCGAGAATCGCCGATAGATAAAGCGTATGCGGGAACGCCCGAATGCGCCACTCCACGCATCTGAAACGTTCAGGAGACTAAACGTACCATGCAGGACATGATGAACTTACTGATGCTTCTTTGTGCCGTGGCTGCTTCGCTCGCGTTTGGGATGCTTTCGGCCTTGGCGCTTTGCCGGGGTGCCTTTGCGGCTCTCCGTTTCCACGCGAGTTCGGTCGCGAGCAGCAAGCTGAATAAGGCTGCGGTCGCTTCCTGACTGCCTTCTGGGAGTCTTCACCCAAGTTGGGGATTCAGAAAGGGCGGCCAGGCCACACTGCCTGGACACGCCCGGTCCGAGTACCAGAGGCCCCGGGGCTTGCAGGCCACGCTTCGAACCTGTTCTTCGGCTGATGCCGCCCAGCCACTATCCGGTGCTGCGAGTCAGATATCCTGGTGGCGTCGCGGCTTCGGATATTGTTCCTCAAACACGGTTCGCGTCGTGCTGAATCGTCCGCCATTGTACTTTTCAGGTCCAGCAGAGCGTCCTACCGCCAGCAGGGCCACGGGCTCGTAGCTTAAAGGGAGCTTGAGGATGCCGCGCAGCTTGTCCGGGTCGAATCCTTCCATCGGCGCTGTGTTGTAACCCAGCGACTCCGCGGCCCACATCATGGTCGCGAAAGCCAGCATCACCTGGCGGTTGAGCCAGGCCGGCAGGTTTGGGTGTTCTCGCAGGTACGCCGGAACATTGCTGCGCATCTGCTCCAGGAAGCTTTCCGGCATGCCGCCCTCGCGGCCTAGGCGCAGCATCTCCTCCAGGTCGCCCGTGCGCCAACCGTCGGCATCTCCGCAGGCAACGATCACCACCGGCGCTTCTTCGACCTTGCCCTGGTTAAAGCAGGCTGAACGCAGGCGGCGGCGCCCCTCCGCGCTGCGCACCACAACAAATCGCCAGGGTTGCAGGTTGTAGCTGCTGGGGGCCTGAAGACCAGCTGACAGAATCGCCTGGAGATCGTCCTCGGGCACCGGGATGGGCTCAAAGGCAGCCGTGGCCCGTCGCTCGCTCACGATCTGCAAGAGCGGCCTGTTCCGTCCATCTGGTGAGGACGTGCTCATAACCCTACCGTATTTCACTCATGGGCTGCTCCACGGCAAAAGTCTGCCCGGCCGCGGTGGTCTGGTAAACCCAGAGCCCATGAAAGTTGGCCCGCAACTCCGGGTGCTGGCGCAGCAGGGTCGCCATCAGGATAAGCGCGTCCTTGCGAGCGGCGACGGGGTCGGCCACCGTGTTCACCCGTGTATCGATGCGGAGGTCCAGCGAACCAAGGGTGCCATCCGCGCTCAGCCTGGTCACTGCAAAGCTTTGCCCATCGGCGGGCACCTCCATCGGCTTTTGGCCGGGCAGCCCCGCTGGTTCAACGGCGGCAGTCTCGCGGCTCAGTTTCAGCCAATTGTTGCTGGTGTACAGGTCGGCGGGACGCGCAAGAAAGGCCGCTGTATCCTCGTACAGAAACGCGCTCAAAGGATCGCCCTTTGCTTTCAAAGCCCGGCCCTGTTCCCAGAACCAGGCGCTGGAGTGCCCGGCCAGAGTAAGGGGACGTGAAAAAAAGCCGGCAAGCATCCAGTGGGCCGGCGTACTGGCGGCGGCCGTATTCTGTAGAACCAGTGCAAACTGCTGAGGCTGCCTGATCCCCGTGACATGGAGCAGGGCCAGGCTGTACTGCCCACGCGGCAACTGGCTCAGCGTAACCGTGACCAGCAGTGGCGAGCCGGGCACGCCGCAAAAGAACTGCACGTCGTCTTCAGACGCCGGGAGATCGCCGGCGTCGAGAGCGTAAAGGTTTTCAACCGTCAACGTGGCACCCGGCAGCGAAGGTGCCAGGCCTGCCACCGTGCTCTCAATCTCGCCGAAGTTCGACGCGACCGCGGGGATACTCGCAGCTTTCAGCACCGCCGCGTCGCCTCGCAGCACGTCGCCGCCGAGCGCATGTGCGGCTTCAAACAGGGCGGACCGCTGCTCGCCCGGCAGCGTCGACCCCACCGAGCAAGTGACCGCATCAGCCTTCGCGCCGAGGCCGGCGGCGATCACGCACCAAACGACGAAGCGCGTGGCCCAACTCCGATGTTCAAACATCATGCACACTCTTGCCGCTATCCCAAGGGCGGTATTGTTAGTCTAGTACACATGGGAGCAGGCTCGATCACAGGCCCGAACAGCGGCGGCAAGCAGGGAAGGAAACGGGGCAAGACGGCACAGCTGGTGCTGCCCGGCGCTCTTTCCGTCGTGTTTTTCGCGGCCGGGGTACTCGCACCCGGTGCTTGGGCACAAACACCCATCGTCGCTCCTTCCATGCTGGATCAGGCGCCTGCACCGGCCACCATCGATTTCAGCGACGACCGGCTCACGATCCATGCCGCCAACAGCAGCCTCCGCGCCATCCTGAATCAGCTTGGCAGCATCATCGGTGTGCAGGTGCAGGGGCTCACAAAGGATGATCGCATTTTCGGCGTGTATGGCCCGGGAACGCCGCAGGAGGTGCTTTCGGCGCTGCTCGATGATTCGGGTTACAACGTTCTGATTGCCGGGCGAAAGCCGGATGGGTCGCCGCGCGAAGTCGTGCTCAGCACTCGCAGCGCCGACCCTTCTGCCGGGGCTGCCACCGCCGCCAACAGCCGCACCCAGCCAACAAATGAGGATGACGACGGGGATGAGAACAACGCGCCCCCGCCGCAGCCGGCTTTCTTCGCGTCTCCGCCTCGAGGGTCGCAGGCTGCACCGCCCGGCAGCACTGCGCCTCAAGGCACGCCCGCAACTCCATCGCAGGTAAGAACGCCGCAGCAGATGTTTGAAGAACTGCAGCGCATGCACCAGGCTGGTGGCCAGACTCAGCCGCAGTAGCTGCATCCATGCATCGCGACTCTGCATGCTGCTTCGCAACGCGCGGGGTGAGGGCGCGTTCAAAACGCCTCCCGGGCGCGCCTACCTGCGTGCTTCCCCGCTACGGGAGGGGATCCAGCACCGGCCAATCTCCCGGCCAGCGAATCCGCTCAATCCACAGGTCCAGCGCGCCGTTCTGTGACCGGTGCAGGGCGTGAAAGGTAAGCAAGGTCTGTCTCCCGTCGGGGCCTTGCCACGCGCTTCCTCCGCCGGGGGCGAGCCACTGGCCGTCGCTTGTCAGCAGCACCGTGCCTCCGCCCTTTAACAGAGCCCGTCCCCGTTCGTCGACAAAGGGCCCATGTACGCTGCGCGACCGCCCGACCACCTGCTGGTAGGTGTCGCGCTCAATCGGCATCAGGCAGCAGTAACCCACGGACGCGAACAGGTAAAACCAGCCGTTGTGCTTGACCAGCGAAGAGCCTTCGACTGATCCATTGCGGTCGGTCGGCTGCTCGGCGAGGTGGTATCGCGGGCCGCCGGGCAGCAGTTTGCCGGTCTGCGGATCCAGCTCCTGCTGGAAGATGCCGTGCCAGTACGAACCGTAGTTGAGCCAGACGCGCGGTTTGCCCCCGGCAACCGGCTCGATCGTTACATTGGGGTCGATAGCGTTGAAGTCGTTGCCGGCTTGGGAAGTGAGGACGGGGCCGCGGTCCACCCAGCGATAGCCGGGGCGGCCCTCGTCAAGCGTCGCGTTGGTGGCCAGCCCGATGGCGGAGTGCTGCGAACCCAGGGTAGAGGCGGCGTAGTACATGTGGTACTCGCCATTGAAGAACGATATGTCCGGTGCCCACAGATTCTGGACCTCCGGAAAGCCGGCGCGCACCCAGCCCGGCAACGTTTCGAAGACATAGCCACAGCCCTGCCATTGCAAGAGGTCGCGCGAGCAGCGCTGTTCGATGAAATGAGAGCTCCGAAGGAAGGGAATGTCCGTGCCGTACACCCTGTAGCTACCGTCTTCGGCACGGACCAGGCTGGGGTCGTGTACCGGAACCATGTTGCCATGGAGCGGATCGGCCGCCGGCAGGGGGCGAAAGAAGCGTGAAAGCTGCATGGGCGGGGCATGATGCAATGGCTGGCGTGCGCAGCCGGCGAACAAGAGTAGCAGCAGGGCGCAGCCCTTGTGCCGCACAGGTCTACTCCGCTTTCCAGCGATACATATCTGCCTGCGGCAGCCCAAAGTGCGCCAGCACGCGAAATGCGAACTGCCGGGCCATCTCGGCCGAATCGACAGGACGGTTGTAAAAGGCGGGCATCACTGGAAAAATCACCGCGCCGGCATCGGCGGCCAGCGTCATGTTGCGCAAATGGATCTTGTTGAACGGCGTTTCGCGTACACACAGGATCAGGGTTCTTTGTTCTTTCAGACATACGTCGGCCGCGCGGCCGATCAGGTTTTGTGCCAGCCCATTGGCGATGCCGGCGAGCGTACCCATGCTGCACGGCAGCACGATCATGCCGGAAGAAGGATAGCTGCCGCTCGCAATGTTTGCGCCGATGTCGCTTTCGGCCAGCTGCTCGATCTTGCGCGAGGGCGTGCCCAGCAACTTCTCCACCAGTTCGCGCCGGCCGCTCAGGCCAAGCTCCTCTGCAAACACGCGCAGGGAGCTTTCACTCGGGACCAGGTGAACCCTTTCGACGCGATCATCGGCCTCAAGCGCCAGCAACAACTGCTGCGCGAACACTGAACCGCTGGCACCGGTGACACCGACTGTGATGTTCACGACGAGGCCCGGTCCCCGAGCACGCGCGCGAAGATAGCATCGACGTTGCCCAGTTGCCGCTCGAGGTCAAAAGTGCCCTCCAACTGCTCCGGTGACAAACGTTGTGTGATCTCGCGGTCACTTCGCACCAGATCGCGAAAGATGAGATCTTCTTTCCAGGCGCGCATGGCATGGCCCTGCACCAGCCGGTAGGCCTCTTCGCGCGACATGCCGGACTCGGCCAGGTCCAGCAGCAGCTGGCCTGAAAAGATCAGCCCGCCCGTGCTCGCCAGATTGCGCTGCATCCGATCGGGATACACCAGCAGGTTCTCGATCAGGGCGGTGGTTTTCGCGAGCAGGTAGTCGGCCAGGATGGTCGAATCGGGCAGGATGACGCGCTCCACAGAAGAGTGCGAAATGTCGCGCTCGTGCCATAGCGCGATATTTTCATAAGCGGCCTGTGCGTTGGCGCGCACCACGCGAGCCAGGCCGGAGATCTGCTCCGACGCGATGGGATTGCGCTTATGCGGCATCGCGGATGAGCCTTTTTGCTTTTCCGAGAAAAACTCCTCTGCTTCGCGGACCTCGCTCCGTTGCAGGTGGCGCACCTCGGTCGCGATTTTGTCCAGGGTGCTTGCAATAATCGCCAGCGTCGAAATGTAGTGGGCATGTCGGTCGCGCTGCAACACCTGCGTGGCAATGGGTGCGGGGGCAAGGCCCAGCTTCGCGCAGATAGCCTCCTCGTGCTCCGGTTTGAGATGGCCAAAGGTGCCGACCGCGCCCGACAGTTTGCCGACGCGCATCCCTTCCGCCGCCGCGTCGAAACGGACGAGATTGCGTTCGGTCTCCGCGTACCAGTTCAGCAGCTTGAGGCCAAACGTCGTGGGCTCCGCGTGAACCCCGTGGGTACGCCCGATCACGGGTGTGTGCTGGAACTCCAGGGCGCGTTTGCGCAAAACGGCCGCGAGCGCGAGGAGGTCTTCACGAAGAATGACGGAAGCAGCCATGACCTGGAGCGATTGCGCCGTGTCGACAACGTCGTTCGACGTGAGCCCGTAGTGGAGCCAGCGCGACTCGGGCCCGATCCTTTCAGCGACGGCCGTGGTAAACGCGATCACATCGTGCTTGACTTCAGCCTCGATCGCCTCGATGCGGGTCAGGTCAAAGCCGCCCCGCTCGCGAATGGCCTCCGCGGCTTGTGCGGGCACCACGCCAGCCTCAGCCAGGGCCTCGCTTGCCGCGGTTTCCACCGCGAGCCAGCAGCGGTACTTGT
>CAXTWU010000030.1:0-10569 GCA_964248025.1 uncultured Acidobacteriaceae bacterium
CGATGGTGCCGAAGTCGATGGCGCCGAGGCTCATGAGGTTGGCGGAGATGCCGAAGGCGGCCATGCCGAGAAAGGCAAACAGGAGCGAAAGCGGGATGGTGCAGGCGACGATGAGGGCCGCGCGCCAATCGCCGAGAAACAGCAGCAGGATGACGATGACGAGAACCGCGGCCTCAAGCAGGTTGTCACGCACGGTGTGGATGGAAGCGTTGATGACGTTGGACTGGTCGTAGAAGGGGATGATGCGGGCATTGCCGGGCAGGCGCATGGCGGCAATTTTGGCCTTGACCTGCTCGATCACCTTGTTGCCGTTGGCCCCGCGCAGCGCGATGACCATGCCGGAGACGGTTTCACCCTCGCCGTCGTGGAGGACGGCCCCGTGGCGGATCATAGGCAGGGTTTCGAGTGTGGCCAGGTCGCGCACCAGCACCGGGGTGCCATTGCGCGCGGCCACGACGATCTGCCCGAGGTCGTCGAGCGACTCGGCCCGGCCCAGGCCGCGGACGGTGTAGGTTTGCTGCGCGTGCTCAATATAGGAGCCGCCGAAGTTCGCGTTGTTGTTTTCAACCGCGGTGACCAGGTCGTGGAGGGTGAGGTTGTATTCGCGCAGACGGGTGGGATCGACGACGACGGAGTATTGCTTGGTATCGCCGCCCCAGGAGTTGATTTCGGAGACCTCGGGCACGGTGAGCAGGGAGTAGCGGATGACCCAGTCGTTCAGGGTTTTGAGCTGCATAAGCGACAGGCTGGGCGACTGGACGGTGTACTGAAAGATTTCGCCGAAGGCGGTGGACATGGGGCCCATCACGGCGTTGACGCCGGGCGGGAGACTGCCCTGCACCTGGTTGAGCCGCTCGGCGACCAGCTGGCGCGCGCGGTACAGGTCGATGCGGTCGTCGAAGATCACGGTGAGCATGGTGAGCTCGAGCTTGGAGGTGGAGCGGACGACCTGGAGGTGGGGGAGGCCGAGGAGGTTGGTTTCAAGCGGAAACGTGACGAGCTGTTCGACCTCGACGGGGGACATGCCGGGGGCTTGCGCGGAAACGACGACCTGGTTGTTGGTGAGGTCGGGAAAAGCTTCAACGGGCAGGGACGCGAGCACCACCGCGCCGCCAACGACCAGCAGCACTGTGATGGCAAGAACCAGCCAGCGGTTGGAAAGAAAGAAGTTAAGTACGCCGCGCATGGGTGGCTACTCCGAGTCGATGCTGCTTTTGAGCAGGGCGGATTTGAGGACAAAGGCGCCGGCGACGGCGACGTGTTCGCCGGGGCGGAGGCCGCCCGTGACCTCGACCTGTCCGGCGACCGGCGGAGCGGTTTGGAGGGCGCGCGGGGCGAAGCGGGTGCCATCGGTGGTGATGAACGCGGACGGGACACCGTTGATCTCCTGGATGGCGTCCTCGGGGATGAAAAGGGCAGCGCGGGTGCTCCCGGCGGCGGCCTCGTCGATGGCGGCGGTGGCGAACATGAGGGGGCGTAGTTTGCCGGCGCGGTTGGGCACGGAGACGCGGACTTGTACCGTGCGCGTGGTGGGATCGAGCGTTGAGCCGAGCAGGGTGACGGTGCCGGCGAAGGTCTCGTTGGGCCAGGCATTGGTGCGGACCGTGGCGCGCTGGCCGAGGCGCAGGTGGTCGAGGTCAGCCTGGTTGACGGAGGCGGTCATCCAGACCGAGTCGAGGTTGGCGACGGTGTAGGCCTCCTGGCCGGGTTCGAGCACCATGCCGGGCGTGACCGAGCGGGTGATGACGGTGCCCGCGATGGGCGACTCGATGGGCACGAGCTCGAAGGAGTAAAGATTGGCCGGGGTGATGGACTCGGGCGAAATCTGAAGCAGATCGCCGAGATGTTCGCGCTCCATGGTGACGGCGGCTTCAGCGTTTTTCACATCGGTTTGCGCTTGCAGGAGCTCGCCCTGGCTTGCCTGCTGCTGCTCAAGCGAAGCGGCCTGAATGGCGTAAAGGTGCGCGTAGCGGTCGCGTTTCGCTTGCGCATAGGTGAGAGCGGCTTGGGCGCGGTTGAGATTGCTGAAGTTCATGGCGAGGGCGCCGACGGTTTCGTGGACGGAGTGGGAGTGGAGGTGGGCGAGGGCTTCGCCGCGACGGACGTGGTCTCCGGTGTTGTGGATCACGTCGACCACGCGACCGTCGGAGTAGGGGGCGATGTGCGCGGTGCGCTGCTCGTCCATGCCGACCTGGCCTGGAACGGACAGGGTGCGCGGGACCTGCGTGGGTTCGAGTGCGACGACGCGGATGCCGGCGGTCGCCTGCTGATCGAGGGGGATGGTAACGGTGCCCTGGGGGGCCTCGGTGTCGGCACTGGATGCGCCGGCGCCGGAAGTGCCGGAGCTGCCTGCGCCGTGACCGGTGGTGCCGGAGCCTGAGTTGCCGGAGGCGGCCCCGGCTCCGGAGCTGCCCTGGCTGGAGGCCGAAGTGCTTCCCCCTTCGGGCTGGCTGCCGGTACTCGATCCGGAGTGACAGCCGGGAATGACACACAGGGCGAGCGCGGCGAGCAGGAGCAGCCGGCGGAACTGGGCTCCGCATTGGGCTCCGCATTGGGCTCGGGGATGGAGGATGTGGGACATCATGGCTGGTCTCCATAGGCGAGGTGAAGCGCGACGACGGAGCGCTGGTACTCGGCCCAGGTTTGGATGGCGAGCAGGCGGGTGTCGAGCAGAACCCGCCGGGCGTCGAGGAAGCGAAGGAGGTCGGTGCCGCCGGAACGGTAGGCGTCAGACAGGATGGCGGCATTTTGCGCAGCGCGCTCGCGCATGCCGGGCAGGGTGCCGGTGACGAGCCGCTGCTCGCGACGGTACGAGCCAAGGGCGGCGGCGAGCTCGGAGCCGGCAGCAAGGCGTGTGTAGGCGAGCTGGTCTTCGGCGAGCTGCCGGCCGGCGGCGGCGGCGGCAATGCCGCCCTGGTTGCGGTTGAACAGGGGCAGATCGTACTGCAGGCCGCCGTAGACGGTGTTGAAGCCGGAGTTGCGTTTATAGCCGCCGAGCAGGTCGAGATTGGGGATGGCGTCGGCGTGCTGCAGACGGAGATCGGCGTCGGCCTCGCGGACAGCTTCGCGGGCGGCGAGGACGTCGGGGCGGGCTTCCACCGCCTCAAGAGTGGGGCGTTCGAGGACAGGGCGCTCGCGCTCGAACGGCTCAGTGAGCGTGGCGGAGCCGGCGTCAGGCAGGGCGGTGCGGCGGGCCAGCTCGATGGCGGCGGCCTCGGCGTCGCGCTGGGCCTGCGCGAGAGACAGGGCGATGCGGTCGCGCTCGATCTGTGTGCGAATGAGGTCGACACCGGCGGTGGCCCCGGCGGCGACGCGGTCGGACTGGTACTGCACGGTGCGATCCATGTCGGCAAGCTGCGCTAGCCACTCGCCGGCGATGAGGCGGGTGGCTTCGGCGGTCCAGTAGGCGTCGGCGATGGCGGAGGCAAGCTGCAACAAGGTGTAGCGCTGTTCGGCCTGTGTCCGGCGCAGGCCCCCTTCGGCGTAGCCGATGCGCTTGCCGCGTTTGCCGCCGAGCTCAAAGGTTTGGCTCAGGTAGCCGTAGTCTTCGGTGTTGTTGGGGAAGGAAAAGTCACTGTCCCAGGGGCGCAGATCTTCGGACTGGAGAAAAAGGCGGGGGTTGGGTCGAAGGCGAGCCCCGTCGATGCGGGCGTGTTCGAGCTCGACGCGATCCGTGCTTTCGCGGGCATCGGGAGCTTGCAGGAGGCCGGCATGGATGGCCTGTGCCAGGGACAGGGTCGTTTCCGTCCCGGTCCGCTCACTGGGCGAGGTCGCGGCTTGAGCACGGCCCGGCAGGGATGCGGCGAGCAGCAGCAGGGCGGCGATACGGAAGCGCAGGGGGGAGGCGGGAACGCGTGATCGCAGGTTCATGAGGTATGCGCGGGTGGAGTACTCTGCTGCCGCCCAGGGTTACAGAGTAACTGAGGCAGGCCGGAGTCCGCATCATGTGCGACCTTGCTTGTCGCAGTTGAGGGCAAAGGGCAGCGTGTACATATAGGCGCAACAGGCCGTCGATCTGGCCTATCGGGATGTAGATACGGCAAGATCATCGATCAAGGCGTAAACATATGAGTGCCTGTAAGTCGAAAGTATCGATTCCAAGGTCACTCGATCGTTGGGGTGCCCACCGAGCCGATTAGTAACCACAGATGAATTATTATGATCCGGCGAGACTTATGGTGCATAGGCGCCGTATAAGGAAGTAAGCCGGACTCGACGGCGCGGACGCAAGGGGAGATAGCTATGTTGAATCAACGTGGAAGTTCCGTTACTTACCGGTTCACTGCCCGGGCCGGGTTCGCATCCAAGCTGGCTTTGCTGGCATTGGGGGCAACGGTGGTGTTGGGCCAGGGAAGCGCGGTGGCCCAGGGGTCCGCGCCGGCTTCACAGCAGGACCAGGCGGCGGGGGGATTTCCAGGCGGCGGCTTTGGGGCATGGGCGAGCCATGATTGGCCGTTCTGGGGCGGCAACCTGGATAACACGCACTCGGCGTGGGGTGAGAGCGATCTCAACCCGGAGACAGTAGGCAAGCTCCAGACCAAGTGGGCGTTTACAACGGCCGGCGATGTGTCGGCAACACCGACGGTCAGCGCAGGCTCGGTGTATGTGCCGGACTGGGGCGGCTTTGTGTACCGCATCGATGCGGAAACGGGCAAAGCGATCTGGAGCCACAAGGTGTCGGAGTATACGGGCAACAGCAAGTCGCTTTCGCGCACTTCGCCGGCACTGGGGACGGAAGAGGCGGTGTTTGGCGACCAGGCCGGCGCGACGGTGATTTCGGTGAGCAAGGCGACGGGGGCCTTGCTGTGGAAGACCACGCTGGACACGAGTATCGGCGCCAGTATCACGACCTCGCCGGTGATTGTAGGCGACCGCATCTATGTAGGTGTCGCTTCCAACCAGGAAGGGCTGGCGACGCAGCCCGGCTTCCAGCTGACCTTTCGCGGCAGCGCGGCGGCGCTGGACCGGAAAACGGGCAAGATAATGTGGCAGACCTTTACGGTGCCGACCGGCTACACCGGGGGAGCGGTGTGGGGCAGCAACTTCGTCGTGGATGAGCGGCGCGGCACGGTGTACATCACCAGCGGCAACAACTATACGGTGCCCCCCGAGGTAGCGACCTGCCTGAGCGGGGCCGGGACGGATGCGGCCGCGAAGCTGGCCTGCCTGGCACCGAATGACTACCTGGATGCGGTGCTGGCGCTGGACATCAACACGGGAGCTATCAAGTGGACACGCCGGCTGGAAGGCGCGGATACCTGGACGGTGTCCTGCATCGTGACCGGGACCGGCGGCGTGCCGTGCCCTGATCCGACGGGGCCCGACTACGACTTCGGCAGCGGCCCGAACATGCTGCGGACCACCGTGAACGGCAGGCCTGCCGAGGCGATCGGCGCGGGGCAAAAAAGCGGTGTGTACTGGGCGCTGAACCCGGATACGGGAGCGGTGCTTTGGGGCACGCAGGTGGGACCGGGCGGCGACCTGGGCGGTATCGAGTGGGGCTCGGCGACCGACGGCAAGCGGGTGTATGTCGCGCTGAACGACGCCGCCAACGAAAGCTACACGCTGGAGCCCGAGGGCACAAGCTGGAACGCCGGTTCGTGGGCAGCGCTTGATCCTTCAACAGGCGCAGTGTTGTGGCAGGTGCCGACAACCGGGATCAACCCGCTCCACCCGTCGCTGCCTTCCGGCGCAGTCGGCCAGGTTTCGGCGGCAAATGGGGTCGTGTATGCCGGCGAGCTGTCGGGGAACATGGTGGCGCTTGATGCTGCCTCGGGGAAGCTGCTGTGGAAGTTCGCGAGCGGCGGTTCTGTGATCGACGGGCCGTCGATTGTGGACGGGACTATCTTCTGGGGTTCCGGCTACAAAAACCTTGGTATCGGTGTCGGAAACAACAAGCTGTATGCCTTTTCACTGCCGAAGGGTACGGGCGGGCACCAGTAGTTTCACCCCTCCCATCATTTCACTCGTTTTCTGAGTGACGGCCCCCGCATTCACGGAATACGAATGCGGGGGCTTTCTTTCGATAAAGCGCGCGCTAGCGGATCAGCAGCAGGGTGGCGCGGAAGAGGGTATCGAAGTGCTCGCCCGAGGCGGGGTCGCGAGCGATGGCGGCTTCCAGGGCTTTTTGGGCGGCGGCACGGTTGTAGCCCAGGTTGGTAAGGGCGGACAGGACGTCGTCGGATGCGGGAGTAGCAGGGGCGCTGCCGGGCACGGGCGCAGGGCCGAGGGCCAGGTCGTCCAGTTTTTCTTTGAGTTCGACGGCCAGGCGCTCGGCCAGGCGCTTGCCGACGCCGGGGATGCGGGTCAGCGTCGCGTGGTCCTGTGCGCGGATGGCGGCGACCGTTTCGCCCGTGGACAAGCCGCTCAGAATGGTGAGCGCAAGGCGGGGACCGACGCCGGAGACTGTGATGAGGCGCTCGAAGAGCCGTTTTTCGGAGAGTTCGGCGAAGCCGTACAAAGCGAGGAGATCTTCGCGGACCTGCGTATAGATATGGAGGCCGGCCTCGCCGCCGGGTACGGGCAACATGGCATAGGAGGGGATGGACAGGGCGACCTCGTAGCCGACGCCGTTGCAGTCGAGAATGCAGCTGCCGGGTTGGCTGGAAAGGACGCGGCCGCGCAGGTGGGCGATCATGCTCCCTTATCTTACGGTCCCTCCTCCCGCAGCGCGGAGCTGCCTTCTTTCGAGAAAACGGCCCGAAAGCGAGTAGAAAACGTGAGGGAGGCTCCAGTAGCCGAAGCGCGGCGTGTTTTCGGGGAGATGGGGCAGGGTCCAGGTGGTGCTGTAAAGGGCGATGATGGCGTAAACGGCCAGCCGGCGTGTGCGCGAAAGCGGGGCGCGCGGCGGGTGAGGGCTGCGGCCGTCGAGAAGAAGCAGCAGCAGGGCCAGGCTGAAGGTATGGAGGGAGATCCAGCGGCCCCAGTCGGCACCATACACAAACAGCGTGGCGGAAAGGGCAAAGGATAGGCCCGCGGCGGCGGCGAGCGTTCCGATGGGGCGGCGCAGGCCGGCGCGAAACAGGGTCGAACCGCCCCAGGCAATCGGCAGCAGCGCTAACAGCGTGAGCAAGGGGTAGACGGCAAAGAAGTGGTCGCGGGCTACGCGCTCTGAGACGTTTTGCGCCGCCATGGCGCGGGTATAAGCGAGAAACGGGATGGCGCCGCCGGAGCAGATCTGGTTGGTGTTGGTGGGCAGGCCCTCGGGTGCGTAGGGATAGCCGAGGGAGGTGCAGATGCCCTGCGCCGTGTGGGCGCTGCCGAGATGCGCGGCGCACAAGACGGCGGCGGCGAAACCGAGCAGGAGTCCCGGGGCGCTTTGCCGGGCGGCCTGCACCGTGGTGCGGCCGCCCAGCACCAGGGCCGCGACGAAGTAAGGCGTAAAGCAGAACAAGGGTTCATGCGCGAGCGTGATGAGCGGGATCGCAAAAGCAAGATACCCGGTAGCCAGCAGTGGGGAAAGCCGCTGCCTGAGAAGCAGGGAAGCAAACAGGGCGAGCGTGGCGAGGAACAAAAGCTCCTTGTGGAAGCCGGCCAAGATGTCAAGCACGGGAAAGGCGAGGGTCGCGGGAGACAGAAGCAGGGTCCAAACCCAGAAACGTTGTGAAGAAGCCCGGAACAGATCGCGAAAGGAAAGCAGAACCACGGCGCTGAGCAGCAGAAGAGCAGCTACAATCCAGACCGTGGGGGAAAGGGCGGAAAGGTGGGCGAGTCGCAGGGCCAGCTCGCCGGGCAATCCGCGGCGCACAAAGCCGCCTTGATAGTTGATGAGCCAGTCGCCCAGGAGCCATTTGCGGGCCAGGCGCGGAAACAGAAAGAGGCTGTAGGCGAGCGTCCATGCAGCCAGGAGAAGGAAGTAAAGGTCGGCGGCCCGGGGAAGCCGGGCGAGGCGTTGAGAACCCATGATGCCCTCCCAAAGACCGGGTGGAGGCCTGGCAGGGTCCCTCCCGGAAAGAGGCTGGGCTCGACGCGCGCGTGTAGGCGCAGGCGAGCAGGGCGGCCGGGGAACCGCGGGAAAGCCGGCGCTGGGGGGGCGCGGCATCAGGCAAAAAAGCAATGGCCAAGGCGCGCTTGCCGTGGTCTCCGGTTACAGCGCGCGCGTACGCGCCGAACCTTTGGCGAAGCTGCAATCAACCTATGCCTACAAGCGTACAACAGGTTTGTTTCAGAGAGTTGAAGTAATCTGGCGCGGGGGCCGACCGTGCGGAGAAGCTGGCGGGTATGGGCAACGGTGCTGGTGTTGCTGGGGGTCATGGCGGCGGAGTTGGCTGGCAGTGTGCGGCGCGAATCGGTGAGCTGGGATGAGGGCGACCACTTGTTTGCGGGTTGGATGTCGCTGCGGACCGGCGACCTGGGCCTGAACCCGGAGCACCCGCCGATGGCAAAGATGGTGGCCGCGCTGCCGCTGGTGGGGCTGCCGATCGCGACGCCCAGGCTTGGCCACCGCTTCTTCAAGGACGAAGCCTATTTCGGCGGGCGAGAGCTGCTGTTTCACAATGGCCGCTACCCGGCGGGCACGTTGCTGTTTCGGGCGCGGATGGCTGTGAGCGTTTTTGCGCTGCTGCTGGCGTTGCTGGTGTTTGGCGCGGGGCGGGAAATGTTTGGGACGGGGGCTGGGCTGCTGGCGATGGCGCTGCTGGTGCTGGAGCCGAACGAGCTGGCCCACGGTGCGTTTGTGACCACGGATGCAGCGATTGCGTGCCTGTTTTTCGCGACGGTGTGGGCGTTGTACAGGTATCTTTCGCGGCCTTCACCGGGGCGTCTGCTCCTGGTGGGACTGGCCGCCGGGCTGGCGTTGGCGGCGAAGCACTCGGCGGTGATCCTGCTGCCGGTGCTTGTGCTGCTGCTCGCGGGGGAGTGGTGGATGCGGGTGCGGGCTGCCGATCGGGCGGCGAGTTTGGCTTCGAGCCCAGATGAGAGCCCGGGGAGGAGGCCGGTTCTGAGGCCGGTCACCAGGCCGGGACGGGAGGCGCTGCGGCTTGCCGGGGTGCTGGTGGCGACCGGCGTGGTGGCCCTTGCGGTGCTGTGGGCTTTTTATGGATTTCGCTACGCGGCAAGGCCGGACGGGCTGCGGCTCGACCCGTCCCTGGCCGGGTACGTGGGGTCGCTGAAGCCGGCGGAGGCGAAAGGGATTCTGCTGTGCGCGCGGCTTCACCTGCTGCCGGAGAGCTGGCTCTATGGGCTGGCCGATGTGCGGCGGGTTGCGAACTGGATGCCGAGTTTTTTGTTCGGGAAGGTGTATGCGCATGGGGTGTGGGGTTATTTTCCCAGCGTGCTGGTGATCAAGCTCACGCTGGGAACGATGGGGCTGGTGCTGCTGGCGGCCTGGGCGGCTTTGTCGGGCCGGCTGCGCAAGGGGCGCGAGTGCTGGTTTCTGCTGTTGCCGCCGGCGGTGTACCTGCTGGTCGCGATGAATGCGCAGCTGAATCTCGGGATGCGGCACGTGCTGCCCGTGGTGCCGTTTCTGCTGGTGTTTGCCGCGGGTGGGGCGTGGTCGCTTATGGGACGCGACCGGCGCTGGGCGGTGGTGGTGGCGCTGCTGTTTGTTGCGCATGCAGTGAGCTCGCTGCGTGCGTATCCCGACTACCTGCCATATGCGAACGAGGCCTGGGGTGGGTCGTCCGAGACCTACAAGCATCTGACGGATTCCAATGCGGACTGGGGACAGCAGCTCCTTTCTGTTTCGGCGTATCTGAAGAAGAACGGCATTCGCGATTGCTGGTTCGGATACTTTGTCGCTCCGTTTGTTGAGCCGGCGGATTACGGCGTCCCTTGCCGCCTGCTGCCGACCTTTGACACCAGCAATGAGGTGGACCTCGATGTGCCGAGCACGGTGGGCGGGGTGGTGCTGATGAGCGCGGGTGATGAGAACGGCTTTGAGTTCGGCACGCGGGTGCGTAACCCGTACCAGGCGCTGATGGGGCGCAAGCCGGACGCCGTGATCGACGGAGGGGTGCTTGTGTTTCGGGGCACGTTTGCGTTTCCGCTGGCTGCGGCCATTGCACCCACGCAGCGATCGATGCGGTTGTTGAAGGCCGGGGATGCGGCGGGTGCCGTGCGGGAAGCGGAGACCGCGGTGCGGGTGGCACCGGGGTCATTTGACGCGTGGCTGCAGCTGGGGGATGCCGAACGGAAACTGGGCGATGCGGCGTCGGCGCGCGAGGCGTACAGGCGGGCGCGCGCGCTGGTGGGAGCGATGGAGCCTTCGGCGCAGGAGCTATGGCGGCCGCAGCTGGACGCGAAGCTGGCCGGGGTGGGATAGGGGCGTTCGCGCCCGAACAGTTGTGTGCTGTGCGGAAAGCCGCGTCACGCGTTCGGAGGCCGTGTTACACTCCGGCGCATGCCACTTATCATTATTCTTGTGATTCTTCTTTTGTTGTTCGGCGGCGGTGGGTATTACATGGGCCCGGGGGCTGGCTATTATGGGGGCGGCGGGGTAAGCCTGCTGCTGTTGCTGGTGATTCTTTATCTTTTGTTTGGGCGCAGCCGGGGCAGCCGCTTGTAGGTCTTAGCGGCGCCGGGCCGGGGCCCGCCCCGCAGCCCGGCGGCCCCGCGGGCGGGGGTGGGATT
>CAXTWU010000030.1:10579-21061 GCA_964248025.1 uncultured Acidobacteriaceae bacterium
CAGGCTGTGCAGCCGAACGAGATCCGGCTGCACTGCCTGCGGTTCTTGCATTTCGGCAGCGCAGCATGGCAATCACCCGGACGAAGCTGAACGCGCTGCTTCGCGGGACGCGGATCACTTTTCGTCGCCGGCGAGCCGGGACCATCAGGGCCGACCGGAGTTTCTGTACCGGGAGCGGTCTACAGGACTCGAAGGCATCACCCGATCGGGGAGCCGGCCAGCGTGGATGCCTCCTTCAGGATTGCAGTGGGGATGGCCGGTAAAGGAAGCACCCTTTGGACGCCTCCCATGCGGACAGCCTCCTTGGGCATGCCGTAGACCACACAGGTTGCTTCATCCTGAGCGATGGTGCGGGCACCGGCTTTTCTCATGGTCAGCAGACCCTGAGCCCCGTCCGAGCCCATGCCTGTTAACAGAACCCCGACTGCGTTCTGCCCGGCTGCCGCCGCCACGGAAGCGAACATGACGTCCACGGCCGGCCGTTGATAACAAACCTTGGGGCCGTCATGGAGCTGGACGCGGTAGGTGGAGCCGGTACGGCGGAGAACCATGTGGCGGTCGCCTGGAGCGATCAGCGCCCGTCCCGGACGCACCTCGTCGCCATCAGCGGCTTCCCTGACCTCAAACGCGCAGACGCGATCCAGCCGGGCCGCAAACGATGCTGAGAATAGCTTGGGGATGTGCTGGGTCAGAACCATGCCCGGGATACCGGCGGGAAGCTGCACCAGCACATCGTGGATGGCCTCCGTGCCGCCTGTTGAGGCGCCGATCGCGATCACGGTATCGCGTTGAAAGGAGATTGCCGGAAGGGTAGGCTGCGGAGCCGGGGATGCGGCCGGAGTGGTTTCTGCTTTGCGGACGCGAGCCCCGGCCGCGGCGCGAAGCTTGCCCGGCAGTACCTCGCGAAGCTCTCCGATGGAGTAAGGGCCGCTCGGCTTGGCCATGACGTCGACCGCGCCATAGCGAAGCGCTTCAAGCGAGATCTCGCAGGAAGACTGGGCAAGTGAGCTGATGATGATCACTGGCATGGGATGAAACTGCATAATCTTTTTCAGAAACGTCAACCCATCCATGCGCGGCATTTCGATATCCAGTGTAAGGACGTCGGGCCTGAGCGCGAGAATCTTATCTCGAGCTACATACGGGTCGGGAGCGGTTCCAACCACTTCCATATCCGGCTCGGCTGCAATGGACTCGGCCAGCAGCTTTCGTACGATAGCGGAGTCATCGACGACGAGAACTTTTATCTTTCCACCGGGACTCATTGGCATGGCTCCATCTCCAGCCAGGCCACAAGCACACCCGGGTCGATGGCAAAGGCCTGACTTACTCGGCAGGCTGTGCTTGATGTATGGATCCAGGGGCTATCAGCTTGCGGCGGAGATAGATCGAAGTGCTGCTTTGCATGGGTGAGGCCCAGAAACGTGCCGCAGGCCATGTTGGCGATTTCACCAAGGATCTCCTCCGCTTCCTTGTCGGCGACCTGGTCCGGGTCTTCGCCGAGGAAATTGGAAGCGGCGATGCGGGCGGTGGACCGTGGACTGTAGATGCCGAAGCTGCCGCGCCGGGGCCCTTGAAAATCCAGTCTCCGGGCGACCCAATCGGGAGCTACCCTGGGCGGCAAAGCTGCTTCACCTTCAAGAGCGATAAAGCACATCGATTCGAGAACTTCAGCGATGGCACGTGTTATCCAGGGCCTACACTGATGTGCGAGCATCATCTCCTCCTCCCACTACCTTGTTCATGGCGGCCGCCAGGTCCTGCGGGATGAACGGTTTCGTGACATAGCCGCGAGCTCCCAGCGCCAGAACTCTTGTTAACCGGTCTTCGCTGCGGTCTGTCGAGATCACCAGCACGGGAAGCAACCGGTAGCTTGGGTGCGCCGCGAGGGTTTTGACCAGTTGCTCCCCGTTCATATTCGGCATGTTGATGTCAGCAAGAACAATGTCCACTGGCTCTGTTTCAAGAAGAGAAAGAGCCTCGACTCCATCACTGGCTTCCAGGCAGGCTCCCGTTTCGAAGCCGGACTGCGCGAGAACACGGCGTATCACCTTCCGCATGCTGGGACAGTCATCGACGATCAAGATGTTAAAGGCCATGTTTTGCTTCGCTCCTGTACCTGCCTGCCTGCACCAGCTCTTTTTCAGCCCTGCCGTGTGAAACAACAATCCGGCCGCTTCCTACCTCAAAGCGCACACTTCTCGGCAAAATTCCCCCTATGTCCTCGTAGTGCAACATGACATTTGCCTTCCATAGGATTTTGCGCAGGGCGAGATAGTTCCGCTTTCCAATGTGGAAGGAGTCATCGGCGTTGAGTAGCTGGGCGCCGCCAAGCGCTGTAACAATCAACCTTTGTTTCTGTGCTCCGAGCTGGTAGCATCGATGAAACAGCAAAGGTATGCCGGTATCGGCGAACATAAAGGGCCGGGCCATTGCTTTCTCGCGATCCAGGCCGGCCTCAGGAAGCATGAAGTGCAACAAGCCGGCTACGGAGGCTGCCGGGTCGTGAATGGCGACCGCAATACAGGATCCAAGCGCGTGAGTGGCAAGAACGGCGTCGGGGTTCTGCGATACCACGCAGTCGCTGATGCCGACCGTTACGAGTGGCGCCTCCATTATCGAGATCCTTTGGGACGGGCGGAAGCGCTGACGGTACCCGCGTTGCGGTAGGTCGCCGGGGCAATGTATTGCAACGCGTGCTTTACCCCGTTGAGGCTTTCCGAGTGACCGATCAGCAGGTAGCCGCCTGGGCAAAGCCGGGAAGCCAACTTGTTCACGACGGCTTCCTGGGTTTGCCGGTCGAAGTAAATCATGACATTGCGGCAAAAGATGACCTGAAACGGGCCGAGGGAAGAACAATCGTCCAGCAGGTTGAATCGCGCGAAGCGGATCAGCGCACGCAGTTCACGTTTCACTAGGCAGTGGTTGGCGTACTCCCCCACGCCCTTCAGCAAGCATCGACGCATCAAGCCGGCCGGCAGGCTACCCAGGCGTGAAATGGGATAAAGCCCTCGCTGCGCCTGCTGAAGAGCACGGGTAGAGATGTCTGTCGCGAGAATGGACGTTCGCGAAAAGGCCGCTTCGCCCAGCGCATCCAGAAGCGAGAAGGCGATGGTGTAAGGTTCCTCGCCGCTTGAGCAAGCAGCACTCCAGATCGAGATCTGCGAATCATTCGGCAGCTCCGGCAGGACGACGTTTCGCAGAAGATCAAAATGCTGCTGTTCCCGGAAAAAGCTGGTGTGATTGGTCGTCAGCGCATCGATCATGGAGGTGAATAGTTCGCCGGCAGGATTCTGGCCTACTTGCTGGCAATAGCTTTCAAACGAAGAAAAGCCTAGGTCCCGGACCTTTTTGCCAAGCCGCGTACCGACAAGCACTTCTTTCCCTTGTAAATCGACACCGCAAAAGTCATACACCATCAGGCGAATCTGCTCGAAGTGACGCGTTTCCATTGTTAACGGATGGCTGGCAACCAGGTTCAAGCTTATCGCCTCCTTTCGCGGTAGATCCCGTCTGTGTCAAGGATCAGACCGATTCTTCCATCGCCCAGAACGGCGCAGCCGGAGGTGCCTGGGATATCTTTGAGAAGCTCGCCCAGGCTCTTGATTACAACTTCCTGTTTGCCGAGAAGGTCGTCTACCAGGAGACAAAACTGTTTTCCTTCCGATTCGACTACGACTAACAAACCCTTGGATAACTCGGTGTGTCGTGCCTCGATAGCGAGCTGGTGGTGCAGCCGAACGACGGGAATAAGGTGTTCACGGACCAGGACCATCTCGTCCCGGCCTTCAATGGAAAAGACGGTTTCGGCCTTGGGGCGGAAGATCTCCTTTACTGCGGAAAGAGGAATGATGTAGCGCTCCGCCCCAACCTCAACGACGAGGCCGTCAATGATGGCGAGCGTAAGCGGAAGCTTGAGTAGAAAGGTGGTGCCCTGACCAAGCGTCGAGTGCGTGTCGATGCGCCCTCTCAGCTTTTCAACGTTTCGGCGAACAACGTCCATGCCGACGCCTCGCCCGGACACATCCGTGATTTTGTCGGCAGTAGAAAAACCCGGTTCGAAAATCAGCTGGTAGACTTCGCTATCGGTCAGCTGAGCTGTCGGCGAAATAAGTTGCCGCTCTTCTGCTTTTCGACGGATTCTTTCACTATTCAGCCCTCTGCCATCATCTGAAATCTGGATGATGACCTGACCTCCCTGATGGTGGGCAGAGAGCCGGATGTGAGCTTCGGCGGTCTTACCGGCTGCGAGCCGATCCGCTGCGAGCTCGATGCCGTGATCGACTGAGTTGCGAACCATGTGAAGCAATGGATCAGAAAGTTCTTCAGCGACTGTTTTATCGATTTCGGTATCTGTTCCCGAAGCTTCCAGTACCACCTGCTTGCCAGCTTTTCGTGACAGGTCGCGGATGACGCGTTCAATACGCTGGAAAAGCTGTCCAACAGGGATCATTCGCATGCTCATAGTGGCGCGCTGCACCTCCGCAGTGACCCGAGCGAGTTGCGAAAGATCTCCGAGCAGTCGCGTATCGGTGTTGCCGCCAAGCATGGAATTGTGCCGAATCAGTGATTGGGCAATCACGATTTCACCGACCATGTTCATCAGGTGGTCAAGCTTGGCGGTCTCGACCCTCACGGAACCAGCGTCTGGAGACTTGGCGGCGTCTTTCGACTTCCCCGCTGGGCTGGGAGGTGCGGCGGAGACATCCTGCGCTGCAGCAGCGACGCGGGCAGGAGGTGCTGGCGCGGCAACTACCGCCGGCGGATTGGGTGGCTGCGAAAAAGGGGCATCTGGCGCAGATGACGCAGACACGGGGGGCGTGTTTCTTGCGGGCTTCACTGTCAGCGTAGGGAATCCGTTCGCCGCATGTGCGCTGTTCTGCTCCGGGGCAGCCCCAGCCGTCACCGTTGCCGGAGTGGAGGAGTCTTGCCCTGCAGCCAGCTTCCGGATCTTTGCGACCAGCGCTTCGTTATGACCCATGCTGAGCGCGGCTCCGCTGCTCAAAGCACGATCAATCGCGGTCATCTCGCCTTGTAGAAAGTCTCCACTTTCGAGTACGACGTCCACGATGGACGGATTGATCGTTAACTTCTCGTTTCTTGCTAGATCAAGCAATGTTTCGACTTCATGAGCAACTGCCTGCACGACCTTGAAATCAAGGAAGCCTGCCAGGCCCTTGATGGTGTGGAAAGCCCGGAAAACGGCATGGATGACCTCCATGGCCGTTGGATCGCGCTCAAGCGTGAGCATCTGGCCTTCGATCTGTGAAAGATGTTCACGGGCTTCCACGAGGAAGTCGGAAACCAGTTCTGCATCTTCGCCAAGCGAGGCAGGCACATTGTTTGTTGCTTCTGCGTCCGTCGTCTCCAGCGAAGCACGCAATGCCGCAATCCCACTCTCGAGCAGGTGAGCGATGCCGTCCTCCGGCGATGTTTTCAACCGAACGACCAGCGCGTTCGCCGTACGAGCAGCAGCCGGTGCATCTTCCCGGTCTGCATCCTCGCTGATGGATAGCAGCGCTGCAATGGCAGCATGACTGCTTCCTTCAATCATGATCTGCGTTGCTAACTCATCAACGCGCGCTTTCAGAGCGACGGGCATGCTTTCCTCGGTTCTCGATCCTGAACACTCACGGCAATTAAGCCCGATTCGGGACCAGTATCCATTCACGGTGCTGCACGCTGCTGTTTGGATCGGTCATGGCTCGCGGAGAAGCCGCGCTAGCGTGCGAATGCTGTGAATCAAAAGGACTGGAAACTGTCTTCCAGTGGAAACTCATCGAACTTTACAGGGGGAGTTGCGGACCCTGAAAGGGAGACCTGAGGCTTCGGACGATAGGTCTGAGGAGGACCGATGTGCTGCTTGACCGGGGCGGTTCGCGGGGCAGGTGTGACAAGACGCGGCGAAAGGGTCCGACGCGCGGAAAGGCGTGTTGCCGAGGCCCGCTGGTAGGACCGCTTGTTATCCACCATGCTTTGGAGGCGGGAAACAACGTCCTTCATGGTTTCCGATTGCGCACTGAGTTGCTGGGCCGCCGCCGCCGCCTGTTCAGCGCTGGCGGCTGTGGTTTGCGTCACCTGCTTCATCTGCGTGATGGAACTGCCGATTCTATCGATTCCGCGAGACTGCTCTTCGCTTCCAAAGCTCACTTCATCCACCATGATCTTGACGCGTGCTGAATCTTCGGTTACGGCCCGAATCGCACTCGCCACCTGGTCAACCTTGCCCTTGCCCTCGCTCGATTTCGCAATCGAGTCCTCGATCAGCGTGGCTGTATCCTTGGCAGCCTGCGCGCTCCGCTGAGCCAGGCTGCGGACCTCGTCCGCAACAACGGCGAACCCCATACCGGCCTCGCCGGCCCTTGCTGCTTCGACCGCTGCGTTTAAGGCAAGAATGTTGGTCTGGAAAGCAATTTCATCGATAACCTTGATGATTTTAGATATTTTTCCGCTGGATTCAGTAATCTCGTTCATCGAGATGACCATGTCAGAAAGGTGCCGATTGGCCAGCGTCACTTTTTCCTGGGATTGTGCAAGCAGTTCTGCCGTGGAACGAGAATTGTCCGTGTTTTTCCTTGCCATCGAATTAATCTCCTCTGACGAGGCAGCTGTTTCCTGAAGAGATGCGGCCTGCTCCGAGGCGCCTTGGGCGAGAGACTGACTCGACGATGAGACCATGGACGCTGCACCAGCCACCTGGTCCGCACCATCTCCGAGCTCCGCGATACTGTTACTCAGGGCCTTGCTGATCGAGCGCGCGAAATATATCAACGCACATCCTAGAATAAATGAGAGGCACATCATGGTGATGCTGATGTAGCGAGCCGGAGCGACAGCACCTACAGCGGTGTCTGCATAAGCGTTCGCGGCTTTAGCTTCAAGCGTTGCCAGTTCGTGGGCTGACTGGCTTAGGGCCAGGGCGTCTGTGCTGAGTTGGCCATAGGCCCTATCAGCTGCAGCCATGTCGCCCTTGATGACCAGATCGTACAGCGACGAGCCTCCTTGTGAAAGGGCATCCAGTCTGTTGAGGATCTGTTCCTGAGTGAGCTGGCGCATCTGCTCCTGCTTGGCAGTCTGCGCAAACTCAGTAGCTTCTCGTCTGAGTGAATCCAGGTCGGCAGCGTATTGCGCATGGCGTTGAGTCGCAATGTCCAACTCTCTCAAGTGCCCTTCAAGAGCGACACCGCGCATCGCCGATGTCAGATCGGATGAGAGCTGATCGATTGCGGCGGCGGCCGAAAGCGTGCCGACATAATGGTGACCAAGCGTGTTTACGTCTTTGCCCAGCAGGGCAACGTTTCTGATGGCAAAACCGCCGCCCAGCAACGTAATAACGAGCATTGCTGAGAAGCCCGCACTCAATTTGGCGCTGATTTTCATGGATCTCATCGGTTCATCGTCCCCGTGTTTCTAGGTTCAGCTTGCTACGCACCAGTCGAGCTCAGGTCCGCAAGATTGTGACCGCTCATGACGGAGTCGATGTTCAGGAGGATTTTGACTTTGCCCTTGCTCTTGGCGATGCCGCACACGTAGGAGGTAGCCGCCTCTCTGCCGAAATCCGGCTTGTCTTCGATGTCATCGGACCCCAGCAGGAGTACTTCAACGACCCCGTCCACGATGATTCCCACGGGTTGTTCGACCCCATCCATCCGTGCATGCACCACAACGATGCAGGTCCGTTCTGTGCAGGGCTGCTCCGGCAGTTCAAATTTGCGGCGAATGTTGACAACCGGGACAATACGTCCCCGGAGATTGATGACGCCTTGCACGGATTGAGGAGCGCGGGGAACAGCCGTGATCTGCTGCATTTTCATGATCTCGCGAACCTGCATGACACTGACGCCGAATTCTTCCACGCCCAACTCGAAAATGAGGTACTTGCCCGCCAGGGCCGAGGTGTTGTGTTTGCCGACTTGCTCCAAAGAATTCAATTGTTGCTCCTGGCCTTTGTGTCATGGTGGCGATCCTGCAAGGCCTACTTCGTCTACTGCATATCGGCAAGGCCTCCCTGCGTGTTCAGCAAAATTGCGGGCAGTCGCTGCACGGAGGTAATGAAGCGGGCGCCCTTCGAGGGATTTTCGAGATTACGTAGAACCGGAGCGTTCAATCCAAAAAAAGTGAGTGAAGGTCTGAACAAACCAGGGAACCTGCCGATACTGTTCAAGGCAGGAAGTGTCGCAGATGCGTTCGCGCGAGATCATGGCCAAACACGAAGGGGCAGCGGGATGGATATTCTTTTAGTGGACGACAGCAAAACGATGCGCTTGCTGGTACAGCGAGCGATCCGGCAGGCAGGTTTTCGCGGGCTCACGTTTGGTGAAGCTGAAAATGGTGCGCAGGGCCTGGAGAAGCTTCGGGAAGAAAAGCCGAGGATGATTCTTTCAGACTGGAACATGCCTGAAATGTCCGGAATCGAGTTCCTCCAGCAGGTCAGAGGCTCTCAGAACAAGATTCCTTTCGGTTTCATCACCTCGGAGGCTTCGACGCAGATTCGAGATCTGGCCATGGATTCTGGAGCGAACTTCCTTATCACCAAACCATTCACTCCAGAAGACGTACAGGCCGCTTTGTCGCCGATTCTTGGATAAGGGGGAGTCATGTCCGAACCTACTGCCTATGCAATGACGCAGCTCTTCTCCCAACTGGTGGGCCGTGACGTGAAGTTCGCCCAGGGAGGATCGGGCGGAGACACGAAGCAGAAGCAGGTCTACGGCATCTATACCGTTCTTCCGCAGGAAACAGCCATTGTTGTCCAAGCCGACTTGCCTTTGCTCGGGTCGTTTGCTGGAGCTTTGGTCGGCTTGCAAGATGATGCAGTGCAGGAGCGCCTAGCGCAGTCGTCGCTTGATGAGCTTCTGCGCGACGCCATCCACGAAGTGTTGAACATCGCATCTACGGTCGTGACAAACGACGGCAGAGCGGTGTTCAAAAAGATGGTGACAGATCCCGTGTACTGCGACGGCACGGCGGCACAGCTCCTGCAACAGCCTGACCGTAGGACGCCGTTCGATGTAACCATGGAGGACTACAAAGGAGGCCGCTTCACGGTACTTGCACAGCTCTGAAGTATGCGCGGCGCTCCACAGGAGAGATGGCCCCGTTTTTGCGAAGGGGTCGGTCTTACAATCGCCGTGAGGCTTGATGCGCTGCGATCCCGCAAAGCGGTGTGCGCATTGCGCGAGCCACGTGGACGCCTTAAGTGCCATGGCGAAGTGCGATCAGGCACGAACGGCATGTTCGTTCGGCGTACGGCATGATGCCGAGGGATAGCACTGAGCTCGATCCGCCTGTTCAACTCGAACGGCTGCACGCGGGCATTGACCCTCGAGTGAGAGCGAGATGCTCTGGCAACCTCCAAACGCAGGTAAGCTCGAGACGATCGCATGCTTACTCTTGGTGCCTAGAGGCGGCAGCAGTGCGAGTGCAAAGCGCGTTCTTACCCCTTTATGCATTAAAGCAGGCTGGAGAGGCTCTCTGAAAGCAAGGAGCCCTGGAAATGCTTATGTCCCGACCGAAGTTCTCGCTTAAACTGCCGAACGCCCGAATTGGCGGGTCTGACCCGGCAAGTTGAACGCCCGGTGATGTTGAGGCAGCAGATGGCATTGTGCTGAGCCCAAGGCACCGCGTCCGGCGGCGGACTGACTGCCATCGAGTGCCAGCGGAAACAGAATGTACAGAATGTCCGTCACAGGTTCGGCAAAGCCCGCGATCGGGTGGCCAATGAAGCCACTGCGTGTCCAGCATCCCGCTCGCCCGGATCCGCCCATCTGAGCGGGTTGTTCATCACATACGCATACCGGTTCAGGCTCTGAGGATTGCTCCAGTCATAGCTGCCCGAGTACGGATCGGGGCTCAACCACCGCCCGCCGGCGCTTGAGTACTCCCGGAACTGCGCGTGGTCCAGGCCGCTTTCGTAGTCGTGGTCCATCCCGGCGAAGCGGTACGGGCCGGGATTCCGACATGGGTCCGTGCCCTGGTCCGTAAACCCGTCGCCGAAGGGCAGCGACAGGTACGACCCGGCCGTGTGGCCCGCGCCGTCGGTCAGCAGCCGCTCGGTGCCCAGCCAGTCCTGATGCTCGAAGAACAGCGCCCCATCCAGGTACGCCGCCAGCGGCTGCGCGCCCAGGTGCGTGTCTTCTTCCACCACCGACCCCGACCCCGCGTTCCAGATCACGACCTTCTGCCCTGTCAGATTGTAGAGCTCCTCGAACGCCCCGTTCCAGATATCGAAACGCACCCGGTGGTTGCTCGCGTCGTAGCCGTACTTCGCCGTCGAGCCCCCGTCGACCGCCACCATGTTGCCCTCGGCGTCATAGGTGTAGGTGTGCCACGTGTCGTTCTGGAGGTTCCCGGCCGCATCGTAGCTGAACCCGGACACCTGGTTGTTCGCGGTATTGATCGACAACTGCTGCTGGTAGCCTCCGGGTGAGACCGTCTGGCTCCAGCGGTTGCCGTACCGGTCATAGGTCCAGCTGCCGTTCT
>CAXTWU010000031.1:0-7435 GCA_964248025.1 uncultured Acidobacteriaceae bacterium
GCCAGTACACGCAGTGAAAGCGCGAAATCTCCTTGCCGATGATGTGCAGCTGCGCCGGCCAGAACTTCTCGAACAGCGACTCGTCGTCCGACCCGTAGCCGAGCGCCGTGATGTAGTTCGCCAGCGCGTCAAGCCACACATAGATGACGTGCGACGGGTCGCCCGGCACCGGGATGCCCCACTTGAAACCTGTGCGTGAGACGGATAGGTCGCGCAGGCCGCCGCGCACAAACGCGAGCACCTCGTTGCGCCGGGTTTCGGGCTGGATCAACTCCGGCCGTTCGTCGTAAAGCTCGAGCAGCCTGTTTTCAAACGCCGACAGCTTGAAGAAATAGTTTTCTTCGCTGACGGTTTCGGTCGGGCGTCCGCAGTCGGGGCAAGGTGCGCCGGGGCCGGCCTCGACGTACAACTCGTCGAAGACGCAGTACTGGCCCGTGTAGGTGCCCTTGTATAGAAAGCCGCGCTCGCGGAGCAGGTTCCAAAGCTTGCGGACGCCCCGCTTGTGGCGCTCCTCGGTGGTGCGGATGTAGTCGGTATATGTCAGGCCCATGCGGTCCCACAGACCGCGAAACTCCGCCGAAACGCGATCGGTAAACGCTTGCGGCGCTTCCCCGGCGAGCTGCGCCGAGCGCTCGATTTTTTGCCCGTGCTCGTCGGTGCCGGTCAGGAAGAAGACGTCTCGGCCAAGCATCCTTTCGCGGCGTGCGATCACGTCGGCGACCACAGTTGTGTAGGTATGCCCGATGTGCGGACGCGCGTTGACGTAGTAGATCGGCGTCGTGAGGAGGAAAGGTGGGCTGGGCTCGGGCATGCCAGCCCTTATCCTAATGCAAGACCCCCTGCGCGGGAGGCGCCCACTTCGTGGGGTGTACTCGTTTTGAGTGCGTTCTGTAGGATTGTCCTGTGTACCTTTCCGGACAGAAACGGTTGATGGAGCGCCTGCGCGCCGTGCTCGAAACCCTTTACGGATTCACCCCGGCCCACCTCGCGGTGGAGCAGCCGCCCGATACGCGCTTCGGCGAGTACGCGCTGCCGATCGCCTTTGAGCTCGCGCGCACGTTGCGCAAAGCTCCCCGCAAGATCGCCGAAGAGATCGTCGCCGGGCTTGGTGAAGTCCAAGGCTTCTCGAGGTTCGAGGTTGCGGGCGCGGGCTACATCAACGCCCGTCTCGACCGCTCGGCTGCGGTGCGCACGCTGGCGGCGGACGTGCCGGAGCCGACCGGCCGCGCTTCGGAGCACGCGCTGGTCGAGCACACCAGCATCAACCCAAACAAGGCTGCGCACGTCGGTCACCTGCGCAACGCGATTCTCGGCGACACGTTTGTGCGCCTCCTGCGCGCGACCGGCGACCGCGTTTCCGTGCAGAACTATATCGACAACACCGGGGTGCAGGTGGCCGATATCGTGGTCGGGCTCGAACACCTGCTGGGGCTCGCACTGCCCGACGTGGAGGCCTGGATCGAAGCGCTGCACGAGCGCATCGATTACGCCTGCTGGGACCTGTACGCGCGCACTTCGCAGTGGTACACGGCCGGCACCGCGGAAGAAAACGCCGCGCGTAAGCAGCTGCGGCTCGGCACGCTGCACCGCCTGGAAGAAGGCGGCAACGAAACCGCCGCCATCGCCGAGCGGGTCGCGACCACGATTGTGCGGCGGCACCTCGAAACCATGCAGCGGCTCGCGATCGAGTACGACCTGCTGCCGCGCGAGTCGGAGATCCTGCACCTCCGTTTTTGGGACGCGGCTTTTGCGCTGCTGAAAGAAAAAAACGTACTGCGGCTCGAAACCGCGGGCAAGAATACCGGCTGCTGGGTGATGCAGCGGGCCGGGTCGGAGGCCGTAGGCGAGGGCGAGACCGACGAGGACGCCAAGGTGATCGTCCGCTCCAACGGGACCGTGACCTATGTCGGCAAGGACATCGCGTATCACCTGTGGAAGTTCGGGCTGCTGCCGCGCGACTTCGGCTACCGGCGCTTTTTTGCCTATCCCGACCATGAGTGCTGGATCACGGCGGTCGAGGGCGAGCACCAGCACCCGCGTTTCGGCGGGGCCGGCGCGATCTACAACGTGATCGACGCGCGCCAGTCGGACCCACAAAGCAACGTGATCGCAGCACTGCGCGGCATGGGCTACGCGGAGCAGGCTAGGCGCTACACGCATTTTTCCTACGAGATGGTCGCGCTGACGCCGCGCTGCGCGCTGGAGCTGGGCTACGAGGTCGCAGAGGAGGACCGCGCGCGGGCGTATATCGAGGTTTCGGGGCGCAAGGGTTTCGGCGTCAAGGCCGATGACCTGATCGACCGCCTGATCGAGGCGACGCGGGCGGAAGTCGCCGCGCGCAACCCGGAGCTGGGCGAAGGGGAGCGTGAAGCGACGGCACGGCAGATCGCCGTGGGGGCGCTGCGCTACTTCATGCTGAAGTTCACGCGCAATACGGTGATCGCGTTTGATTTCAAGGACGCGCTCTCGTTTGAGGGCGAAACCGGACCGTACCTGCAATATGCGGTGGTGCGGACGCGGGCGATCTTCAGAAAAGCGGGGCAAACGCCGGAAGCCGTGCTGGCTGCGGTGCCTGCGCTTGAGATGGCCTCGTATCTTGAGGATGACAGCGTGTGGCAGGTGTGGCTGCGCGCGGCGAAAACCGGCCTTGTGCTGGAACAGTGCCGCGAGACCGCGGAGCCCGCGCACCTGGCGCGTCACGCCTTCCAGCTCGCGCAGGAGTTTTCAAGCTTCTACCGCAGGCACCACATCCTGACCGAGTCCGACCCCGCGCGCAAGGCTCTGCTGCTGGCCACCGCCGCCGTAGCGGAGCGGACCTTGGTGCGCTCGCTCGCGGTGCTCGGGATCGACACGCCCGAGGTGATGTAGTCCCGAGCTCGCTCGATGAAACGGCTGTTGCGGCATATGATGAGGGTGCGATGAGGTGACACATGGCGACGACACTCATTCCCGTTGAGGAGTACCTCAAAAGCAGTCACTACGAGCCGGACGCGGAGTATGTGGATGGCGTCATCGAGGAGCGGTCGATGGGCGAAGATTCGCATTCAGCCTGGCAGGCCGCATTGGTGCTTTACTTTGGGGGGCACGCAAAGGAGTGGAACATCCGCGTGCGCCCAGGGCTGCGAGCCAAAACAAGCGAGCGGCGCTACCGGGTGCCCGACATCGCAATCCTCGATGCAGACGCGCCGCGTGACCCGGTCGCGATCGTGCCGCCCGTGGCCGCGTTCGAGATCCTGAGCCCGGAAGACCGTTTGTCGCGCCTGCTGGTGCGTTTGGCGGATTTCGAAGGCATGGGCGTGGACAGTTTGTACGTCGTCGACCCGGCGGATAACAGCTTTTTCCGCTACACGCAGGGCAGGCTCCAAGCAGTCGCCGAAGTCCGGCTGCGGGAGCACGTCATCGCGTGCCGGGCGATTGTCGATCTGCTCTGGTGAGCCGGGCGAGAGGGAGGGGTGCAACGTCTCCGGTCCGAACATCCTCTTACCTTGTTGGGAGAACCACATTTATGGCAACGGAACTGGCGGGGAAAAAGGTTGCGATTCTCGCGACCGAAGGTTTTGAACAGGCGGAGTTGCTGGACCCGAAGGCGGCCCTCGAAACAGGCGGGGCGACCACGGAAGTGATCTCACTCAAGCCGGGTGCGATCAAGGGCTGGAAGTTTGCCGAGTGGGGCGACTCGGTCGCGGTCGACAAAACCGTCGATGCCGCCAAGGTCGAGGACTATGACCTGCTGTTGCTGCCAGGGGGCGTGCAGAACCCGGACAAGTTGCGCCAGCACCCCGGTGCCGTCGCGTTCGCCAAGGCTTTCGTAGCGAGCGGCAAGCCGGTGGGCGCTATCTGCCACGCGGCCTGGACCCTGATTGAAGCCGACGTGGTGCGCGGCAAAACCATGACCTCGTGGCCTTCGCTTAAGACCGACCTCGAAAACGCTGGAGCTACCTGGGTGGACAAGGAAACCGTGATCGACGGCAACCTGATCACCAGCCGCAAGCCGGACGACATCCCGGCCTTCAACCGGAAGCTGGTCGCGGCACTGATGGCGTAGGCAAGACCCCCTGCGCGGGAGGCGCCCACTTCATGGGGAGTTCTCGTTTGAGAAGCAAACGCGTGCCTTACCCGCGTTTGCTTCTCAAAGTAAAATGCCGCGTGAGCGGCCGCCAGCCGCGCAGGCGGTTTTCGCTTTACGCGTACTGCCGGACCCACTCCACGATGGACCGGACCCCGACGCCGCTGGGGCCTTTGGAGGACCAGGGTTTGGCATCGTCATTCCAGGCGGTGCCTGCAATGTCGAGGTGGATCCATGGGGTGTCGCCGACAAATTCCTTCAGAAACATGGCCGCGGTGATCGACCCACCGTAGCGGCCGCCCGTGTTCATGATGTCGGCGATATGTGAGCGGATCTGCTCGCGGTATTCATCACCCAACGGAAGCCTCCACATCGACTCGCCGCTTCGGGCGAGGCCCGCGGTAAACGCGGCCCAAACAGTATCGTCATTGCTGTAACCGCCGACATTGTGCTGGCCCAGCGCGATGCCCACCGCGCCGGTCAGGGTCGCGGCATCGATCAGGTGGGTTGCGCCCAGCTGCTTCGCGTAGTGCAGCCCGTCGGCCAGCACCAGGCGGCCTTCCGCGTCCGTGTTGATGATTTCGATGGTCTTGCCGCTCATCGCGGTCAGCACATCGCCCGGGCGATAGGCGCGGCCCGAGGGCATGTTTTCAGCCGAGCACACCACGCACAGCACGCGTACTTTCGGCTTGAGCTGTGCGATCGCGCGCATCGCGCCCAGCATCGCCGCGCCGCCGGCCATGTCGCACTTCATCTTTTCCATGCCGTCTGCCGGCTTGATGGAAATGCCGCCGGTATCAAACGTGATCGCCTTGCCGACCAGCCCCAGCGTAACGCCCTCCGGTGCATCTTCGGGTTGGTAGCGCATCACGATCAGCGCCGGCGGCTCATATGAGCCCTGCGCGACCCCCAGAAAAGCACCCATGCCCAGCTCTCGCAGCTTGTCGGTCGAGTGCACCTCGCAGTGGAGTCCGTGCTCGGCGGCCATGGCGGCGGCGCGCTTGCCCAGTTCCGTCGGGGTCAGGACATTGCCGGGCTCGTTGACCAGGGTGCGCGCATAATTTTGCGACTCACCGATAAATACCCCTTCGTCGAAGCACTGCTGCACCGCCGCGCGATCCATGCGCTCGGATGCTACGACCGTCAGCGAAACGAGGCTTGTGTCTTTCCGGTCGGACTTGTAGGTGTCGGGGTCGAAATCGGCCACGATGGCGCCCTCGACCGCGGCGCGCGCCGCCTCGCCGTCCGATGCTTCGACGACCGATTCCGGCAGAGCGATCGCCAGCTCGCGCAGCCCGCGCAGCTTTGAAAATCTCACCGCGGCACCCGCGGCCTTGCGCAGCGCCACTGTGTCCGGCCCCTTGCCGGAGCCGGACGCAGACGCTTTCCCGAGGCCGACCAGCAGCAGCCGCTTGGCCGCGAAGCTCGCAGGGTTGTGGATCAGCAGCGTTTCGTTTGCCGCCGATTTGAACTCGCCGCCGGTCAGCACGTCGCCGACAGAATCATGCACGGTTTGCGAAACCGTCAGGGGGAATGGCGCAGGTTTGACATCCGGGCCGGTGCCCGCGCTCTGGTCCACGGTGAAGATGACAAGGAGCTCAGCGGGCAGCTGGGAGACGAGGGCGAAGCGCAGTTCGGGTTTCACTTCTCCACGATAACCCGCACGGGCTTGGCGGGCGCAACTGAGGACGCAAGGAAGTTGCCGCTGCACCCGGTCGGCCGGAGTACAACAAGCGTTCAACGGGGAACGGCGCACCTCCGGAGGATCTGCGCAAGGCACGGAAGTAACCAAGATCGACCGTTTCAGCAGAAACAAAGGACCGGACCTGCCGATAAGGTATCGACCATACTTTGAGGAGTCGTGGATGACCCGTCGTACGCTTGCAGCTGTTCTTGTTCTTACCACCTTGACGGGCGCCGCGCATGCAGCGTTTTGTGAACCGTCCGGCAGTGACCCTGCCATCATCAAGGTTCAGGGCAGCGCGCCCGCCCTGCCGCCCAGGCCTTTGTTCGACCGCTGGCTCGCCCTTGATAATCTTTCCCATGCCGAACGGTACCGGAATGCCTTTGCCGTCGGCGGTCCTCACGATTTTGAGAATGCCCAGGCCCGCTCCCTGATTGCAGGCAAGATCAAGATCGATGCAGGTGGCCGGGTTGCCGTCGGCTTCCGCGCGTCTTCCGGCCGGTACTTCAACTGGGCCTATTCCAACTTCACCGGGCAAACCTTCGCGTCGCGAGTTCACAGTCCCCAGTTCGCACCCTACTTAACCGCTGCCCAGGCCCAGGAAAGGCAGCGCGCCATTGTTTCGGACCCGACCGGTCTGGCCACAGGTCTGTTTTCAAACGGGTGGGAGTTTTATGTCCGCGAACTCTATCTTGGCGTGAACCCGGTCAAGCCCCTTGCCGTTGAGTTCGGATCGCTCGGGATTGAACGTGGCTTTTCAAGCGAGATCACGACCTTCGATGAGGACGGATACATCTCCGGAGAACGGCTTCGTCTGCATGCGCCGAAGCAGTTGTTTGTGGATGAAGTGGCATTCACGAACGGGTTTTTCGGCGATATCGACAAGGTGAACTTCTTCACACGCGGCCCCAGCTTGCACAGGTTCAACTACCGGCAACTCTCGGCTAAGAAGCAGCTGGATGACCGGATTGGGGTTTCGGGCGAATACACCTGGCAGGTCGGGACCGATACCCTGCGGGAGGCAGCCCAGGTGAAGACCGGGGAAAGCATGGCGGTCGACAAGGTCCGGGTGGAGCTGTACCAGCGGTTGAACACGATTAGCTTTGCAGGGACGGCCCACTCGCCTATCGGTCCAATCTCGCCGATCTCCGTCGGGAGAGGAGCCGGTTTCGCAGTCGCGGCCGAGAGAAAACTTGGAAAGCTGAGCGGAGACTTCGGTTTCGCTTCTGTCGACAAAGATTATTCGGTATACGACGGCAGCCGCTTCATCCATGCCGTGGGCTTCGCCCTCAACGGCGACACCTATGGCCAGGGAAGACGTCCCTTCGTCCACGCCTTTCTGGAACTGGCACCGGGAGTGACGGCTTTTGGCTTCTACACGCACGCGGTGGGCAGCCGGGTGCAAACGTTTAATGAGCAAAGCCTGAACGCCGGGGTGAGCTTCAACTTCAAAAGCATGATCAACCGGGAAAAGCTCGTTTTCTAAACGAGGCCTCATCAGCCCTTGCCCTGGGCCACCGCGGCTCGGGCTTCCTTGTCGGCGTCACGCTTCTTTTCGGTCGCGCGCTTATCCCACTCCTGCTTGCCGCGGGCGACGGCCAGCTCGCACTTGACGCGACCGCTCCGGAAATAAAGCCGGGTCGGGATCAGGGTCAGCCCTTTGGCCTGCGTTTGGTCCGCCAGTT
>CAXTWU010000031.1:7535-20473 GCA_964248025.1 uncultured Acidobacteriaceae bacterium
TAAAGCCGGGTCGGGATCAGGGTCAGCCCTTTGGCCTGCGTTTGGTCCGCCAGTTTGCGAATTTCGCCCGCGTGAAGCAGCAGTTTGCGGGTCCGCACCGCGTCGTGCGAGTCAAAGCCCGTGTGCGAGTAGGCCCCGATATGCGCGTTCAGCAGCCAGGCCTCGCCGTTTTTCAGCAGGCCGTAACTGTCCTTGAGGTTGGCCTTGCCCTCCCGAATACTTTTGACCTCGGAGCCGCGTAGGGCCACGCCGGCTTCGTAGCGGTCCATCAGGAAGTAGTTGTGCCCGGCGGCCCGGTTCTGCGCTGCATCCCGCTCCCCCGAAGCGACAGGATCGCGTGGGCCGGACTTGGGCACCTCCGCCGCCTTGGCGGCGGGCTGGGTTTGATAGGTCGATTGCCGTGCCATGCTGGGTCTCGCTTTGTGCTTAAGATGGAGCTAGCTCCAGTGTAACGACCGAACCGGCCGAAGTGAAAGGGCGACCCAGATCCGCAGAAAGAGGATTCGGGGGACGGTCTACGGCGTTGGCCGGTTCTTCCACGCCTGCTTCTTCTCCTTAAACAGGCGCAGGCTTCTCGCGAGCAAAGGTCAACCGCCGGGGCAAGCTTCCACTGCAAGAGAAAACCTGACGAACCACGAGAAACTCGTCTCCGAGCGGCTCATTGTTGTCGTCGGATTGCGGTCCGGAGAAGCGCGGAGATGCTCTGCGCGCCCAGGGCTGAGATGGCTGGGAGCCAGGCCCTGAGCGGAAAGATCGCGGATTTCAGAAAACGGCGATGCTATACTTTGCCCACGTTCGTCTATAGGACAGAGGCAGCAGGCGCCCGGCGCAGCACAATCGCCCTGGCCCGTTGAGCCCATCCATCACCCGACTTTCTGGAGTTGCATGATTCGTTTGACCCGCTGGGGCTTCCCTCTGACCCTCGCCGCCACTGCGCTGGCTGCTGCCCCCCAGCAGGCGATGGCGCAATCGGCGAACAAGCTTTACAACAATGGCCGGGCCGCTGAAGCCCGCGACGATGTGGAAGCGGCCTACAACGATTACGCCAGGGCCTATCAAAAAAAGCCATCCGACGAGCGCTTCAAGATTTCGTATGAGCGTTTGCGCCTTGACGCGGCTGCGGCGCATGTCAAGCACGGCGAGCGCCTCCGCGACGCGAACGACAACACGGGTGCCCTGACAGAGTTTCTTCGCGCTCTCGAGATCGACCCTTCCAACGAGCTTGCGTCGCAGGACATCCGGGTGACCCGGCAGAAGATGGACGGCGAAGCCAATGCCCCTGCGCCCGAGACTGCGATCCCTCCGGCCGAGCGCCAGCAGTTGCTGCACCTGGGTGGTCCTGCGCAGCTGAAGCCGATGTCGAACGAACCGTTGACCTTACACGCAATGGACGACACCAAGGTTCTGTACCAGACTATCGGCAAGCTCGCCGGCATCAATGTCCTGTTTGATCCGGACTACCACTCGAGCCGTCTTCAGCTTGACCTGAACAACGTAGACGTAGAAGATGCGCTGCGCATCCTGGCCACGGTCTCCGGTACCTTCTGGAGGCCCATCACGCCAAACACCATCTTTGTGGCGCAGAATACCCGCGCCAAACGGACGGAGCTGGACGAGCAGGCGGTTCAAACCTTTTACCTGACCAACGTGTCGCAGCAGAACGACCTGAACGACGTTCAGACGGCGCTGCGCAACGTGTTTACCACGGCCAAGCTGTACGGCGTGCCCAGCCAGAACGCCATCATCATGCGGGGCACCCCGGACGAGCTGCTGCTGGCCGGCAAGCTGATCAACGATCTCGACAAGGCGCGGCCGGAGGTCGTGGTCGATATTGCGATCCTGGAAGTGAGCCGGACCAAGGTGCGCACCATCGGTATCCAGCTGCCGCAGACGGCCTCGATCAATTTTCAGCAGAGCAATGCACTCACAGGAACAACTGCCACGAATGGAAGCAGCACCCCGGCCAGCAGCAGCACCCAGCTCCAGCTCAACCAGCTGGCGCATTTGAATTCGACCAATTTCGCGGTTTCGATCGGGCAGGCGCAGGTCAACCTGCTGCTGACCGACTCTTCCACCCGGATTCTGCAAAGCCCGCGTTTACGCGCCACGGACGGGCAGGAATCGATCGTCAAGATCGGCGAACGTTTGCCGGTGGCCACAGGCTCCTACCAGGCGGGCGTTGCCACTGCTGTCACCTCGTCGCTCGTCAACACGCAGTTTCAGTACCTCGATATCGGTGTCAACGTCGATATGAAGCCGACCGTGCACTACGACCGCGATGTGTCGATGAAGCTGAAGATCGAGGTTTCCTCCACCAACGGCACGGAAAACCTGGGCGGCATCGACGAGCCCATCATCACCCAGCGCACCAGCGACCAGACCATCCGGCTGCGCGAGGGCGAAGCGACGATCCTGAGTGGACTGCTCCAGCATCAAAAAAGCACGAATCTGTCCGGCTATCCGGGCCTGGCGCAGCTGCCGATCTTGAAGTACATCTTCGGCTCGCAGACCAACAACGATAGTGACGACGAGATCGTTTTTCTGCTGATTCCGCACATCGTGCGCGCGGCCGACATTTCACCCTTGAACCTGAAGCAGATTGACAGCGGCACAACCAACGACATCCAGCTGCGTCGGCTCTGGTCGCCCTCAAGCGAGGACGAGGATGGCGAAACAACAGCCCCCACAGCAGCGAAGCCGACCACGCTTCCAAACCTGGCCGCGCCAAGGGCGGAGATTCCCCCGGGAACGAACCCCGCGCAGATGAAGGGTACGATTCCGGGGCAGGTGGTCACTCCGCAGCAGACGGCACAGGCCGGGACGCCTCCGGGCGGAACCCCCGTCACCTCGGGCACTCCCTTGGCCGCCGCTCAAACTGGAAGCGGCGCAGCTGCCGTAGCGCTGCAGCTGGTACCGTCAAACCTGACCCAGTCGGTCGGCAACACCTTTCAGGAAAAGGTAATGCTGACGGGCGGAACCGACGTGTATGCAGCGCCGCTGCAGCTGAGCTACGACCCAGCCAAGCTGCAGCTGGTCAACGTTGATGTGGGCGACCTGCTGGGCCGCGACGGGCAGGCGATTTCGCTGGTGCACCGCGACGATGGGGCCGGCAATGTTTCGATCTCGACCTCGCGTCCGCCGGGCGTAGCCGGTATTTCCGGGTCCGGCACCCTGTGTACGCTGACCTTCCAGGCCAAGGCCAAGGGCGACGCGTCGGTCGCGATCACCCGGCCGGTGGTGCGCGACAGCAAGGGGCAGTCCGTACCGGCCACGGGAGCGCAGGGGGTCGTGCACATCCAGTGAACCGCTGGGCTCCAAAGCGCTTTCCTCGCTGCTGGCGTCTCCGTCACAACGGGGCCGCCACCAGGGCAGCGAAGTCCTGCACCCGCGGCCAGACCGGCGCCGGCCCGGGTGCGAGTCGTGGCGAGGCCGGTGTCACGCTAGTCGAGCTGATTGTGACGGTGGCCATCCTGTCCATTCTGGCGTCCGCCGCTGTGCCCATTGCGCGTTTTGAGAAGAAGCGCGAAAAAGAGCGCGAACTCCGCTACGACCTGTGGACCATGCGCACTGCCATCGACCGGTACAAGGACGCGGCCGACCGGGGAGCGTTTCGCACCAAGGTCGACTCGATGAACTACCCGCCCGATCTCACCACCCTGGTGCAGGGGGTCGATGTGCAGGGCAAAAAGGTGAAGTTCCTGCGCAAAATCCCGATCGATCCCATGACCAACAAGGATGAATGGGGCGAACACTCCATGCAGGATGACGTGGATTCCACTTCATTCGGCGGTCAAAACCTGTTCGACGTTTATAGCAAAAGCGAGGGCACGGCCCTTGACGGGACCAAGTACTCGACATGGTAGAGATCAAGCCCCGGCGCGGGCAATCCGAAGACGGCTTTACGCTGGTCGAGCTGATGATCGTCATGCTCATCATCGGCGTGCTCGCGGCGATTGCGATTCCAAGCTACCTGGGCTCGCTCAAAAACGCGCGTGAAGCGGTCTTGAAAGAAGATCTCCATGTTATGCGGCAGGCCATCGACTCGTTCACCATGGACAAGGAAAAGGCGCCGCAGTCACTCGACGAAGTGGTGCAGGCCGGCTACCTGAAAGAGCTGCCGCGCGACCCGATGACGCAAAGCGACACTACCTGGGTGACGGACACGGACGACACGCTTCAAAGCGTCGACCAGGCGTCGGGCGGCATCACCAATGTCCACTCCGGGTCGGGGCAGACCTCGACCGACGGGCGGCCGTACAGCGAGTGGTAAAGCTCGACCGGCCATCGCAGCGGGTTGCCATCTTTGACCCCGTAACGTCTTCAAAAATCCAGGCAAAACGGCAGCTTGTCGCGCCTCGCTTCACTGACGCCGGGAGCAGCCGTGCAACTGCCGCGCGAGCTGTGGCTTAGAACGAGAACGCAAATCCGGCGGCGAAGCAGCGTTGCGACTGGGCAAAGTACACCATCGTGCCGTCCTCTGAGAGAAAGGGCCGGTAGCCTTGTGCCAGCAGGTTGCGGACGTCCAGCACGGCCTCGAGCCTGCCATGGGCTGCGTGCTCGAGCAGCAGCGGCTGCCGGACTGAAAAGCCCAGGTAAGCGCCGAGATCGTCTCGCTCGGTCGCAAAAGGCGCGACCGGAGTGACCGTGGCGACCGGCTGCCAGTGGTAGCCGGCGCGGATGGCTGTGTGGATGATGGGCAGGCGGGTGCCGCCGGCAACCGTGACCGAAGACGCGGGGTGGGCTTCAAAGCCGGGGGTACCGCCCGGTGCTGCCACTTGGGGACTGATCTCCGTTTGGGCGGAAGGACCGGCCGAAACACCGGGCCGGACGAGCGGCTCAGCAAGTGACTCGGCATTGCCCATCGCATAGCGCAGGGAAAGCCAGGTATCCGGGCTCAGTTGGTCGCGCAGCAGCCCCATCACGCCGCCGTGGCTGTAGCCACGGCCTGAAACCGCAATGATGCCGTTGCCTGGGTCGTACAGCACGTCGTCGCTGTCGATCGTTGCCTCGCTGCCTCGGCCTATGCCGGGAACCGCCCTTTGGAGCGAACCCCCGAGCGAACCCCCAAGCGAACCCTGGACGACCGGATGCGCAAGCGTGTCTTCAAATAGCGCGGCTTCCGCAGTCCAACTGCCCAGCCTGCGATGGAGACGGAGTTCCTGGTGCAGCCCTGCTTCCATCGCGAGACGCCCGTTGTTTTCCACCAGCGCCGGCGCGTTTTCGTCCATCGCCTCCGGTGCTCCGGCCCCTGTTATGGAGGGCGCGGTACTGACTCGGTACTCGAGCTCCATCGAGCCGCCTCCGACCGTAACGGTCGCAAAGGGATGGCTCGCGAGTGCTGCTGGCCCGTCGCCCAGTCTTGCGGCTTCGAGCTCTGTTCCGGCGGTCACGGTTGCCAGGCCAAGGAGGCGCGCCGTGCTTGCGGAGCGGACGCGCACCATCGCGAGTCCGTCGCCGGTCGCGCTGTGAATGGAGGGTCGATCGGAAAGGTTGGCCACGGTGGTCCAGGAGCGCCCGGGCGAAAGCTCCCGCCGGTAGGCGATGGTGCCGGAAAAAAGGTCCGACCGGTGGCCCGGCTCGCCGCCAGCCACTGAAGTGCGCGCGCGGAACAGGAGGGCACGATCCCCGTCCGCCGGTGCCCGCCAGGCTACCTGCTGCTCCCACCCGCCGTTTCCGAACTGCAACAGGCCTTGTCGAACCTGGACCAGGGTCGAGTCCCTCCGTTCCGCTTCCACCACCACGGCGGTCGCCGTGGCTGGGCTGCCCCCGTCATTTTCCCCATCCTCATTTGCCTGGCCGTGATCCTGAAACCGCAGCAGGGGCCGGTTGGTCGCGAGGCGCAGCGTCCAGTCCCAATCGTCGCTGGAGTGAGCGTCGCGCGGCTGCGTCGGCAGCCAGTTCAGCGCTTCTGCCACCGTGCTGAGCGTCAGGTTCACGACGGCTTTGGAGTTGGCGAGTAGCCGGAGGTCGGGCCGAAGCGCGGGCAGAAATAGAGTGTTGCTGGCCTGGACCTGGTACCAGCCCGCGCTCAGCCGCGGCAGGCTGTAATGGCCACGGTCGTCGGTAAAGGTGCGGAGCAGGAGGTCCGACTCCGCGTTCAACAGCTCCACGACGGCACCGACCTGCGGACGACCGCCGCGATCGCGCACAAAACCCGAGATGCCGGACCGCATGGTGGCATCGAACAGCAGCCCGGTGCTTTGGGCTGCCCGGTCCGCACGTGGCTTTGTACCCTGACCCTGAACCATGGTGGGAAGGAGGGTGCCCGCAACGAACGCGACGGCAAGGCCGGCGAATCTAGGAGACTGGGTGAACACTCGTGTATCAGGAATCCGTTTCTTTGCGCTGCTCCCTGAATCAACAACAGACCTCGGCTCTGCCGGCCGATAGCCTTTTCCCACTGCGTGACCGAAGTGTAACGCAAGTTGCGGCAACATGCCGGTTTGGCCCCCGACATGCCGCAGCAAAAAAACCGGCCGTTACTGTTCCACGGTGAAAGGCGCGGTCTGCGCGATCTCCTGCTTGGAGACCCCGTCGTTGACGCTCACTTTCACGCTGTACTTGCCGGCAGGCACCGAGGCCAGCGGCACGCTCTTGGCCAGCGTGATCTGGTCGGAGCTTGCGCCCAGCGTGGCCGAGTTTTCATCGGTTGAAAAGATCGGCTTGCCATCGGCCAGGTTGATGATCTGGTAGTTGATGGTGGCGCCGTTCTTTTTCGAGTCCTGGTTGATGCCCAGGTTGTAAACCTGCATCCAGAAGTTCAGGTTCTGGTTTTTGTGGAAGATGGCCGGCTGCATCTGGGTGGGCGCGACCATGGGCAGCAGCTTGGTATTGCCGATGATGAAGTTGCCGGTGCCGATCTCTTTGGACGGCACCTTTTCCATCCTGGCCGCCAGGATCAGCGAGGAAGCCGATAGGCGCTCATCGTCGTAGCGCGGCACCACCACGCCCTGCGCCCACGTGCCGATGTGGTCGGCATTGTTCACGTCCTTGATCGCAATATCGACGCGGTAGCGGCCAGGCCGCAGCGGCAGCGCCTTCCAGTACAGCTGCGAGTTGTCCATCAGCTTCGGCAGCAGCTCGCTCGGCTCGGTCACCTCCACCGTGTCTTCAAACGTTTGCACGATCTTGCCGGTGATGCTTGAAACCCGGCCGATGATGTGTACTTCGCCCTTGGAAACCCCGTCCTTGGTGGAAAAGGTGACGTTGCGGTTGCGGATCTGGATCGTGATCGGCATCAGCACGGTGTCATCCGTGACCTTGACGTAGTCCGTCCGCACATCGAACGGGAAAAACGGCCCGTTCAGCACCTTGTGCGTCGACAGAAACTCGCTCAGCTTCAGGTCCTGGAACTTGATCACGGGCGGCGCCTGCAGCTTGGCAAACCGCTCCAGGCGGTCGAATTGCTTGGACTGCTGACTGCTGCTCATGGGCCCGGTGCCCAGGTTTTCAAGCCCGCCCTGGAAGCGGTCGGACTGCTTGGCCCGGCCCATCTGCTCGTACATGGTCGCGCCCGCACCCGGCACGTGCAGCAGCGCGTCTTTTTCCGAGCGGTCGAGGGTCATGTGGTAGTCGCCGCACATGCAGGTGTCCACGAACTCGATATCCACGTTGTCGCCGACGCCCTCGAGATAGCGGTAATGCCAGACCTCGAACGGAAAGGTGGAGGTGTTGCCGCCGCCTTCTTCCATGGGGCGTTCGTAGGAGCCGCCGGAAGGGTGCGCATCGATCGAGTCGGCCTTGCCGAAGGCGATGTACATGTGGCCGCGGTCGGTCATCCAGCCGGGCTTGCCGGCGGCGAAGTGCTCGTTCGCATAAGCGATGCGCCGGTAGTGCTCGTCGCGAAAGGTGTTCTCGGGCGACTCGGGATCGGGGTTGCGACGCTGCCAGAACTGTTCGATAAATGCATCGCGCTCCTCGTCGTTCGAGAGCGACTTGAACGCCTTCATCTCCTGGTCGGTGATGATCCAGCGCACGTCCTCGTTGGCCCACTTTTTGTACGGCCCTTTTAACTCCTGCCGCAGTTCTTTTTGCTGCGTAAACCGTTCCTTGTCCGACAGCTTGCGGTTGAGCGGGCTGTTGGGGTCGCTCTTGCCGCCGGGATCGTTCACCGGACGCTCCACGTTGAGCAGGGCCTGGGCTGCGGCTGCGTTTGCTCGGGCGCTCGAAGCGTCGGCCGACGCACTCGCATCGCCGGAGGCCGAAGCAGACACCGCCTGGATGTCGGCGGTGCCCGGAGCGGGCGACTGCTGGGCCTGCGCCGGAGCTGCCGCCAGGGCAAAGGCCAACGCCGCGGACGCGACAGAAACAACAGACAGGGATGGTTTGACGGAAGGGGAAAGCAGGTTCGGCATGGAGCGGCTCCTTACAGCAACCTTTAGTGTATGGGCCACTGTGTGGAGGAGCAAGCGTGCCGACAACCTCGGCGCTGGGTAAATGCAGCTGGAACGGCTTGTGTTGGAGATGAACGCGAGAAGTGGCTAAGCCGTCCGGCCGAAGACACGTTCCGCAAGGCGAGAAAGGCGGCTTTCATGAAGCCGGTAAACCTCCTCCGTGAGCCGGTCGAGCTTTCCTTCGATCCCGTCGAGCCGCATGTCGAGCCCATCCATCCGCTTGTCCAACCCGTCCACACGCCGACTGAGACTGTCGAAACCGGCCTTCATCTCAGCCCTGAGATCGTTGATCGCGGAGCGGTTTGAGATGCTTGAAGCGGTATAGATCGTGAGAAGAGTAAGGAACGGGACAAAGATCGAGATATAGAACTGTGTGCTGCTCATCGCTCCTCCCCCGACCGAACGAACCGCCATTCGCGATGCTTACCCACTATTCCATACCTGAAAGTGTGACGGGGTGCAAAGCAAATCGCACCGGTGCCCTACACCTCTGTACCTGCCGCCGGAGGATGGCTCGCGGCGGCCGCTTCGCGCGCGAGAGCACGGTGCAGGGCTTTTTGCAACCCAGCCCTGGTTTCCCCGTACTCCGGCTCAAGCACCGTGCCGAGCGCGTGCTCGCGCTCCAGCGCCAGCAAGGCGCGCTCCAGCGCCGGGCGCAACGCGCGGGAGCTTTCGGGGCCTTCCCCCACGCCGTCGGCGATGCTGCCGGCAGTACCGGGTGCGGTGCGCATCAGCCACCCCGCCCCGCCCAGCAGCAGCAGGCCCAGGCCGCCCAGCAGCCAGCCCTTGTAGCGATGGAGCGGGTCGGGCGTGTCGACCGGGGGTCCCAGTCCGCCGCCGGGACGGGTATCAGTAGCCATGCTGCCCTGGGTTGCCACACTGCCTGTGCCGGGCGTATTGCCGCCTCCATTCGGCACATCGCCCGGCGTGTTCCCGCCGGTGCCAGCACTGCTGCCGGGCTGGGCCTCGCGCGGCAGCTCGCCCTCGCCCGATACCGTAAACGCGACCGGCATTTGCGCCGCCACGCCTTTGCGCACATAGGTCAGCGCATCCGGGTTCGCCGGCACCGGCTGCCACTCGGTGCCGCCGGGGGTAAAGCGCATGCTTTTTGGCAGCAGTACCACCAGGTTTTCGGTCGGAAGCGCTTCGCGCTGCGTCCAAGGCAGCGCCTTGCCGTTGTAGGGCACCGTGTAGCTGACCTGGAAGCGGGTTTCGCCCGGCCGCACGGGAAACACAAACGCGTAGTGGCCCGCGCCGGGCAGAGTCGCCGGGTTGGACTGCACGGGCATGCCGCCGGGGCCCATGGCCGCTGCGCCCTGTAATTTGGCCCCGGGCGGCAGAAAGAACTCGAAGGCATGGTCGCTCAGCTGGGTGCGGCCGGGGTCGGAGCTGTTGCGGACAAAGAAATCCTCATTGACGCGCAGCTCACCCGGCGTGCCGCCCGCCCCTGGGCCGGTCTGCAGGCTCAGCACGTCGGCCTCGGTCGAAACCGCGTCCACCTTCGCGGCCACGTCATACACATCGATATTGACCGTGCGAGCCCCGGGCGGCACCGGCTGGAAGTACGTCGCCTTCTGGTGCGTGACCCGGATGAGATGAGTGCCGTCGTCGGTAGTGGCGAGGGTGTAATGGCCGCCCGCATCGGTCCTGGTTTGGCCGGCCACCTGCATGCCCTGGCCGAAGCCGATCAGGGCCACGGTGTCGCCGCCGGCCGGCTTGCCGGTGGTGCGGTCGGTCACGGTGCCGGCGACCGTGCTGGCCGCGAGTGCGGGGAGGGCCGAAACGGCGAAAGCGGCAAGCAGAACGGCGGAAAGGAAGCAGCGCACGCATTCCAGTCTAGTCCCGCTCCGGCGGAGGGCCTCAGCTCCGGCGCAGGCCCGGTCCGCCGGCGGACATCTGCTCCAGCGTGTCCATCTCCGCGACGACGGCGGCGGTTTCATCCTCCAGCGTCGCCCGCTCCATCGCGTATTCTTCATCCGAGTATTTACCTGCGGAACGCTCAAACTGCAGGTCGCGCAGGTTGTCGTAAAGCACGGCTTTGCGCTCCCCCAGGTATTCAAGCCGCGTCTTTTGGGACTGCGAGGCCACGCGGGTTTCCGGGTAAAACACGTACACGGCAAGCACCAGGGTGAACCCGGCACACACAAGCAGGGCCGTCACAGCTCGCCCGTTTCCCGGCGCACCCGCTCAAGCACGGCAGTCTGCTGTGGCGTGAGCGGCTGATGCGGCCGCGCCGGTCGCCGGGCTCCGTTCGCGCGCCAGCGACGCAGCAGCAGCACGGCCCCCAGCAGCCCCAGAATCAACACCAGCGGCGGCATCACCCAGGCCAGCTGGTTGAAGCGCGTCAGCCGTGGCGACGCCAGGGCTTCCGGCCCGTACCGCGCGGCAAAGTCCGCCAGGATCGCGTGATCGCCCATGCCGGAGGCGAGATCGGTGTGCAGCGCGGCAAGCATGGGTCCGGAGTTGGGGCAGCCCACATGGTTGCACTCGCCCAGCAGCTGCACGCAGCCGCAGGTGCACATCATTTGGTGGCTCAGGGCGTTGTAGCGTCCGCCGGTGTCGCTGGCCCCAGCGCTCCCCAGCAGGAGCAGCAGCACGGCAAAGCCGATCAACCACGTGCTCGGGCTTCCGCCCGGGCCTGCACTGGCAAAGCTGCGCATCAGTCGCCGCCGTCCGCATGCACAAGGTGGCCGGCCGTCACGCGCCGGGGGGCCACAACGGCAAGTGAGCTTGTCTTGTTGGGTGCCAGGGCCACGCCGGTGCCCGCGACAACCATCAGCACGCCGATCCAGATCCAGGCCACCAGCGGGTTCAGAAAAACCTTGATGATGGGCTGCCCGGAGTCCAGGTTGCGCCCGGCGTACACCGTGTACAGGTCGGCGGACAGCGTGGAGTGATTGGCAACAATCGTCTCGGTCTGCTGCGAGGCCGGGTAAAAGCGCTTGGCCGGGGTCAGCGTGGTCACGAGCTTGCCATGCCGGTACACGTTCAGCAGGGCGTACTCGGCGTCATAGTTCGGGTTAGAGTCCTGCGTGAAGCTTTCGGCCTCCAGCGTGTAGGGGCCCAGCTGCATGCGGTCGCCGTAGTGCAGCTCCCGCTCCTGGCTGGTGTTGAAGGCCGACCCGGCAAAGCCGATAAAGATGATCGCCACGCCCAGATGGATGATGTAGCCGCCATAGCGACGGGTATTGCGTTGCACCAGCAACACCGTTGAGCGCGCAAAACCCCGGCCGGTCTGCTTTGCCAGCACCTGCGCCCCGCGACCGAACTCCGACAGAATGGCCGTGACCACAAACGCGGCAAAGACCCAGACGGAGTAGGCGTAGAACGAACCCATGTCGGTCCAGGGCCGCTCGCCCGCCGCGAGCAGCAGCGCTGCCGTCGCGACCGCGCCGATCGCCGGACGAACAAGGTTGCGCCGCAGCGACCGCAGCGAGCCGACCCTCCAGGCCAGCAGGGGACCGATACCGGTCAGCAGCATCAGAAAGATGCCGATCGGCACGGCGACCCGGTTGTAGAATGGCGCGCCGACGGTGACGCGGTTGCCCTGCGCGTATTCACTCAGGATGGGGAACAGCGTACCCCACAGCACGGTAAAACAGGCCGCCAGCAGAATGATGTTGTTGAACAGAAAGCTTGATTCGCGTGACAGGAGCGACTCAACCCGGTGCTCCGCCTCCAGGTGGTTGCGCTGTCGCCAGAAGGTCATCGCGCAGACCAGGAATGAAAGGAGCATGAAGCCGTGAAACCACGCACCGATGGAGCTTTGGGCAAAGGCGTGGACGGAGGAGACCAGGCCCGAGCGCGTCAGGTCGGTGCCCAGCAGGGTCAGCAGAAAGGTGGCAAAGATCAGCCACACATTCCACTTTTTCATCATGCCGCGCTTTTCCTGCATCATCACCGAGTGGAGAAACGCTGTGCCCGTGAGCCACGGCATCAGGGACGCGTTTTCCACCGGGTCCCATCCCCAGTAGCCGCCCCAGCCCAGTACGGAGTAGGCCCAGTGCGCGCCCAGAAAGATGCCCAGGGTGAGAAAGCCCCAAGTCACCATGGTCCAGCGGCGGGTGACGCGAATCCACTTTTCGCCGGGGTAGCGCATCATCAGCGCGCCCAGCGCAAACGCGAACGGGACGGAAAAGCCGACGTAGCCCAGGTAGAGCATGGGCGGATGAATCACCATCTCCGGGTACTGGAGCAGGGGATTGAGCCCGAAGCCGTCAGCCGGGATCGTGCCGCCGGCCAGGGCGAACGGGGGTGCGACAAAATTTAGCAGGATCAGAAAAAACAACTGGATGCCGGCCAGAATGGTTGAAGCATAAGCAAACAGCTTCACATCGGTGCGGTGCCGCAGCCGCAGCACGAAACCGTAGGCCGCCAGCAGAAACGCCCAGAGCAGCAGCGAACCCTCCTGACCGCTCCACAGGGCGGCAAACTTGTAGGGACCGGGGAGGTCTCGATTGGAGTGGTGGAGGATGTAGGAGACGGAAAAGTCGTTGGCAAACGCGGACCAAATCAGAGCAACGGCCGCCGCGGCGACCGCGAAAA
>CAXTWU010000032.1:0-19924 GCA_964248025.1 uncultured Acidobacteriaceae bacterium
GCTGTTGGGCCTGCCCGTCCAGCACGGTGCCGTGGAAAGCGAAGTGCGCGTCATCGAGCGGCGCGGCCAGCCGGGTCGCCGCGCCGTCCACCGTTTGGAAGCGCAGGTAGTTTTTGAGCGCCGGCAGCGGCTCCGTATTGATCAGCGTGTTCATCGCCCTGAAGAAATCCGGCTGGGCGACGTTTAACCGTGTAAACGGGGGTGCGGCCGTCGCGTGGAACAGGGCCGTCCAGTCAAACGAGGGCGTCAGCGCTTCCAGCTCGGTCACGGTCAGGGGGTGGTACACGTTGTCCGGGTCCCGCATCTGCTCGCGCGGCATGCTTGCCTTCGCCAGTGCCGTCTCGATCCGCAGCACATCGTCCGCCGTGGTTGAGGCTGCTTCCGGGCTGTCGCCGTCCAGCTTCATCAGCTTCACAATGTAGTCGTGGTACTTGCCCCGCAGGGTTTTCATTCCGGCGTCATCGCTCAGGTAGTAGTCGCGATCCGGCAGCGTCAAGCCGCCCTGGCCTACCGCGGCAATGTAGTGGCTGGAATCCTTCTGGTCCGGCTCATCGCCCAGCCCGGTAAAGCCGCCGACATCAAGCCGGGTGTCGCCCAGCAGCCCTGCAATCTCGTTTTTGCTCCTGAGCCCGGCGATTGCGTCCAACGACGGCTGCAGCGGCTTTGCGCCTTTTGCGTCGATGGCGGCGGTGTCCATGCAGGCTGCGAAGTAGGTGCCGTACTGCTGCTGGAGCGGGGTTTTCGGGTTTTCGGCCGCTGCTTTGAGCTCCTTGTACAACAGGTACTGGTTGCGCTGCTCCAGAATAGAAAAGCTGCCCCACGAAGCCTGATCCGCCGGGATCGGGTTGTTTTTTTTCCAGTTGCCGCAGGCGTACTGGTAGAAGTTGACGCAAGGGTCGGCCTTTTTGTCGAGTGAGGCAAGCTCAAAGCTGTGCAGGGCTTTCGGCGGCGCGGGCGTGGCGTCCCTGGTGGAATCGGCAACAAAGCCCTGACCAAGGGCAGACGAGCCGGCCAGCAGGAAACAAAGGGAAGGGAACAGGCGGGGCATAGGCATCTAAAGGGTTCTCCGTGACAACGAACTCGCAACGAGATGAACCTATCACCGCCGAAACGAAATCCCCAGCAAAACCTGCCCGCTAGAAAATCTTCACGTGAAAGGTCAGGTACGTCTTAGGGTTTTCGCGGATGGCGGTCACCAAGTGGTTCGCGTTGGCGACCATGTCGTCGGCGTGGTTGTAAAGAGCCGGATTCCTGACCAGCTGCCCCAGCGTCCCTTCACCGTTGTCGGCCCGCGACAGGATCGAGTCGAGCCGCGTGACGGTGTCGTTCAGCTTTGCCGCGAACTGAGGGTCCTTGGCGATCATGCCGAGGCCGCCTTTGCCCGCGTTGATATCTGCGAGCAAGCTGTTCAGGCTCGCGGTGGACTGCTGGAGATTGTTGTAAAGCGTCGGGTCCTTGATCAGTTTGCCCATGGAACCCTGCCCCGAGTCGATCTGCTGCGAGATCGAATCGAGGTGCGCGATCGTTTCGTTCGCGTTGTTATACAGCGAGTCGTCCTTGAGCAGCTTGCCCAGTGTGCCCTTGCCGCTGGAAAGCCCGTTTGCGATGCCCTGGAGCTCATTGACCGCGGTCACGGCGTGGTTGTACAGGTCGGGGTTGTTGATCAGCTGGCCGATCGAACCGCGGCCCGTGTTGAGCGAGTCCACCAGGCTATCGAGCTTGGCCAGGATGGTATTGACCTGCTCGATCGTGCCCTGGCTTGACTTGATCACGTCGGTCAGCGAAGGGGTCTCGTTGGTCGGCAGCTCGCCGTTGTCGGCGATGGGCGGCTTTTGCGCCGAGGTGCTGTTGATGTTGACCACCGTGTCGCCCAGTACGCCTATGGTTTCAAGGCTCGCCTGCGAGTCCTGGTGAATGTTGGCGGCGTACTTGCTCGGAATCTTCATGACCACTTCAACCGGCGTCAGTTTGCGCTCAGGCACGATGCGGATTGACTTGACTGCACCGATCGTGACCCCTTCCAGGTTGACCGGACCGCCTACTTTCAGCCCCGCCGAGTTTTCAAAATAAGACCGGACCGTCAGCTTTTTGGCAAAAACGCCGCCCGAGCTGCCCGTCATCAGGAACACCAGCGCGGTGAGCGCCACCAACGCCGCAAATACCAGCACACCTACCTTGAGTTGCGACCAATGCACTTCCTGCTGACTCGGCACTCAAAACCCTCATGGACGCCGTCGGCCGGCGCTTCCTGAACTTTCACCGCTTTGCTCCCGCAGTACCATCCGGTTTGGATGAGTGCCGGAAGCCGAACGTTGCAGCCGTTATCGCGACCGGCCGGCTGCGTCCATGCATTCGAGCACGACCACGGCCATCGCCATGCCTTCTGTATGGGTCAGCGACAGAGAAACGTGAGCCACGCGGAGCTGCCGCGCCAGCTCACCCGCGCGCCCATGCAGCAGTAGCCTTGGTGCCTCGCCCGGCGTGCGCTCGACCTCCAGGTCGTGCCATCCCACCCCTCGGCTGATGCCCGTGCCCAGCGCCTTGGCCCCGGCCTCCTTGGCCGCGAACCGGGCGGCCAGGTTCTGCTCGCCGTGGCGCTTCGCTGCACAATAGCGGCGCTCCCCTTCGGTGAAGACCCTGCGAAGAAAGCGGTCGCCGAAGCGCACCACGCTCTCGCGAATACGCACCACCTCCACCAGATCCGTCCCTAGTCCAATCACCATGGCTGGCACGATGCTACCGCACACACCATCCTTCGGTGTCCCCTTCCAGCGCACCGGGGCGACTGAACGTATCCCAAAGTGACACTCCAAACCAGAGGAATATTTCAGTACGACCCTCCCGGAAGCGCTCCAGTTGACGATGAACTGGGCATGACCAATCAACTGCGCAGCCCAAAGCAGGCGGAACTCCCCAAGCAATATGAACCGACAGACTGGAACCTGATGATGGTCGCGACGACCTCCGCAACGCCCGCCGCGCTGTTGGGCGGCCTGAGCAGCGCCATTATCGCGTGTGGCGGATGGGTGCTGACCCGTGGAGCTGTTTCAGACCGCTGCGCGGACATCGACTTTGAGTTCCCGCGCACCCATGCGGTCGAGATCTACGCGCTGCTGGTCGGCTCCGGCGTGGAGCTGAGCCTGGAAGCGCACCATGGACTCACCGAACTGTGCCAGTGCACCCGCTATGTCGGCGAAGCGGAGCGTCAAAGCTCCGCGCGCGTCCACCTGTCGCTGTACGAGGCCGAGGGCAGCGAAGCCTTTCTCGGCAGCTCGGGCGAGGGCATGCGTGAGGCCGCCTAGGGGCTGCTCCGCCGCTCTGCAGGGCAGCCGGCAGCTACCCGGCATTCACCAATCCATATCGGCGCTGCCAGGTTTCACGCAGCGAAGCCCAAACCGCGGCCTTTTCCTCTTCCGACGTTTCCGCATCCGGCTCTGATACAAACCGTCGGGCTTCTGCCTTAGCCTGCTCCAGCAGCGCACGGTCGCGAATCAGCGAAGCCACCCGGAAGTCCGGCAGCCCTGATTGCCGCGTCCCGAAAAACTCGCCCGGCCCGCGCAGCTCCAGGTCCAGTTCCGCCAGCTCAAAGCCGTCCTGCGTTCGCACCATGGCATCGAGCCTCTCCGCCGCGACCTCCGACACCCGCCCCCCGGTCATCAGGATGCAGTACGACTTGGCCCGCCCGCGTCCCACGCGCCCACGCAGCTGGTGCATCTGCGCCAGGCCGAACCGCTCCGCATGCTCGATCACCATGGCCGTTGCGTTGGGCACGTCCACGCCCACCTCGATCACGGTCGTGGCTACCAGCACGTCGAGTTCGCCTCGCACGAACCGCCGCATCGTCACTTCCTTATCGTCCGGCGAAAGGCGCCCGTGCAGCAGCCCCAATCGCAGGCCGTGCAGCGGCCCGTGCCGCAACTCCCCATACATCTCGGTCGCCGACTTCAGGGTGCTTTTACCTTCCTCGGACGGGCTTCCGGCTGCCCGGGAAGCCGCCCCGTCAAACAGCGCCGCCTGCTTGCCTTTTTTGCCGGCCCGCCTCCCTGTCGGCTTCGCGGCCTCCTCCGGTTCGGGCGAAAAGTCCAGCTCCGGCTGGTCGGTATTCGGCCCTTCAATCACCGGGTACACCACGTACGCCTGGTGCCCTCGCCCGACCTCCTTGCGCACAAACTCCCACACCTCCTCCGCGCGGTCGTCCCCCACCTGCCGCGTCACGATCGGCGTGCGGCCCGGCGGCAGCTCGTCCAGCACGCTCACCTCCAGGTCGCCGTACACTGTCAAGGCCAGCGTCCTGGGAATCGGCGTCGCCGTCATCGCCAGCAGGTCCGGTTCCGCCGCGCCCGGTTTCTTCATCAGGCGAAAGCGCTGCAACACCCCGAACCGGTGCTGCTCGTCCACGACCACCAGGCCCAGCTTCGCGAAGTCCACTTTGTCCTCGATCAGAGCGTGGGTACCAATGACCAGCTCCGCGTCGCCGTTCGCAATCCGCTGCCGGTTCCAACGTTTCTGCGCGAGATCGAGGGAACCGGTCAGCAGCACTACCCGGTAGTGCCGCCCGCTCTTCTCGCCCGCCCGCTCCAGCAGCTTGCGCGCGGCCAGGTAGTGCTGTGTCGCCAGGATCTCGGTCGGTGCCATCAGGGCCGCCTGGTAGCCGTTTTCAATCGCGATGAGCATCGCCTGCACTGCGACGATGGTTTTGCCCGAGCCCACGTCACCCTGCAGCAGACGCCGCATCGGCGCGGGCTTGCGCATGTCGTCGACAATCTCGACCAGCGACTTTTTCTGCGCTGCGGTCGGGTGAAACGGCAACACATTCCGCAGAGCCTTGCGCACCGCGTCGTCCGTGATAAACGGAATGCCGGTCTGCTCCCGCGCCTTGCGCCGCTTCAGCTCCAGGCCCAGCTCCAGAAAGAACAGCTCCTCAAAGATCAATCGCTGCTGTGCCGGCGCGCGGGCGCTGGTCAGCATACTCATGGGCGTACCGGCAGGAGGAAAGTGCACTTCGTTCAAAGCCCGTGCGCGCCCCGGCAGCCCCAGCCGCTCCAGCATCTTCGCCGGCAAGGTTTCGGGCACGCGATCGCCCAGCTCCGTCAGGACGCCGTGCATGACCCGGCGCAGCCAGCGCGTATGCAGGCGATTGCCGCCCAGCGACTCATAGATTGGGGTGATCCGGCCGACCTCCAGCAATTCGCCCCCGGCCTCCGGCGCAGCTGCCTCCGGCAGGTCCGGCAAAATCTCCACCTGCGGCTGGACCATCTTGTAGCCGTGCCCCGAGCGCGAGGCCTCCACCTTGCCGTAGGCCACCACCAGCTGCCCGGGCTTGAACTTGTCCTTCAGGTAGCCGCCGCGAAACCACATGCATTTGAGCGTCTGCAGGTTTTGCCCCACGGTCAGCTCGAAGATAGGAATGCGCGAGGTCTGCAACAGAACGCTGCCGCGCACGTCGCCGATCACCGACGCCATCTCGCCCGGGCGCAGCTGCGAAAAGAGCACGGGGTGCAAACGGTCTTCGTAGCGAAACGGCAGCCGGTGCAGCAGGTCCTCAACCGTCAAAATGCCCTTTGCCTTCAGCGACTCCGCAATGCGGGGACCGATGCCCTTGACGTACTGAAGCGAGGTCTGGAGGGAAAGCGGAGACAGCGGGGGCATGCAGCTTTGATCGTATCGCAGGGGCTTACAGGCGCGCCCTCAGGTCTTGGTGAACCGTTCCGGAGAGCGGCCTGAGGCGGCTCGGTCACTCCAAGTAGCACCGGCCAGCCCTGGTTCAGGACCGGCCGTCTCTGCTGACAGCGTCATTACTGGTGGACGGAGGATTGCTGCCTTAAGCGTCCTACGGACTCTTGAAGCCGCTGATTCGTTTCAGGGTTGAGCGCTTTGGAGCTTTGCTGGTTTTCTAAAAGGCGTAGGGCGGCAGCTTTATCGCTGTTCAGGAACTCCACCGCCAGTATGGCTTGCGCTTGAACATCTGCCGATTTGTCATCCAGCAACCGGCTCGCGGCCTGGGCGACATCCGCATCCTGCTTTGCCGACTGCGTCGCACCCAGCAGAAGAGCCGACTTCGCGTAGGCATCCGGTTCGCTGACGATTCTTGCAGCCAGCACTTTCCTGCTCTGCACGCCGACGTCGGGCGGAAGTTTCATGATACCGGTCGAGGCAAGCTGTTTGACAGAAGAGTCTGGATCGTCCAAGTTTGCTTCAAAAGCAGGTGCTGCGGCAGAAGGCGGTCCATCGGTTTTGTTTGCAAGTGCGTTGAGTGAGTTCAGCTTAATTTGGTTGGTGGTGTCAGTTGCAGTAACGAGCAATTGCGGGGTACATGCATCGATGACCGCCAGGTCTTGGGGGTAAAGTATAGTTAGAGTATTTAATAGAGCACTTGCCTGTTGACGGATATACCAGTCCCTATCTGACAACGCGGTACAGATTGTAGTAGTTTCTGTAGCAATCGTCGGCAACTCGCGCTCGAATACCTCGATGATTTTACTGTTGGCGTTGTCGCGAATACTCTTATCCGGACTGCGTAAGTCGGTAAACACTTCTTTAAGGGTGCTTTGTGCGTAGCTGTTTATGGCGGCTGTTCCGAGCAATCCACACAAAATCCATGATTTTAGCTTCATTGCAAGCCTCCTTGAAAACTCCAGTTATGGTGAAACAACTATCTGCTTGCTGATAGGCTCAGTTATTTCGCCAGCTCCTCCAAGACATGTAAGTATAGCTGTGAAGCTGCTAGATGCAGGTGGTTGATAATCCACATCCGTACCCGCGACACTGAGTTCATAGGCCGGAAAGCATTTATGGAACAGTGTACCGGTGACTTGAACCGTTGTCGAAGATGTCTGATTCAATGTGATTTGAGCATCCCACTGGATTGGTCCTGACGGTGCAAGAGGATTTTTCGTGCTGCCCTGCAAAGTGGTACTTGCGGATGAGCTGCCCTGTCCGGTCGCTTTTGGTCTGGTCATGCTCAAGGTATCTGCTTTGCCGATTGCAATTAAATAGTGACAGTCATTCTGTACAGGGTCAGCCAGAGCTGCCTGGCTGATAACTCCGTTTACAATAGCGTCATCCGCATACAGGTGTGTGTACCCGGTGTCCTGCGTGCTCCCGCCCAGCGGTATGGCACCTCCAAGACCAAGCATGATCTGTTGAAAGCTGCGATAACTGCCGAGATTCGGATTGTAGCCACGATCATCCCCTTTAAAGAAGCCGAGTGGGAGTCCTTGGAAGAAAAGTGGGCCGCAGACTGGGAGAGGGGAAAAGGGCAAAGCGGTATAAGGAGCCTCGGCATTATTGCCGGGAATAAAAGTTTGCATGAGGACGGAGTAATTACTAGCCGAAGGCGTACTCGGATTGCCCGATCCTGGAGAGTTGTGGTTGATAGCGGAGTAGGTTTCGCCCAGGAGAACAGAGGCTTCTGCAATGTACTTCCCGTATGCATCGACATAAAACCAGAACCCTGAATCATAATTGCCGTCGCCCTGACCATTTATAACGCTGTAGCCAAACGGGTCATAATACTCGCCGATCGACGTGACGTAGCGTTCGCGGGGTAAACATAGTTGTATGCAAGAGAGATGGAGGGGTTGCCGGGCAAACCCTGACTGCTGATAGGTGTGTTGGAGTCCTCGTAGTACACCGCGTTTGCTGTCTCTACGTTGTAGTAAAGAGAGGCGGGGTAGTCTTCTTCGGTGTCAGAGTAGACCTTTGCTTCTGGTATGCCGCCGGTGATTGTTCCATTGCTGGTATAGGTGCAACTATTGCCGATAAAAGACGGAGAGGGCGAATCAGCAAGCGGACAGGCTTTCTTAGAAGGTGAGCACTTAGGAACCACCGGAGGGCAGTATACGGTGTCTTGGATGGAGGAGTAGCCGGTGATGGACTGTGCCCCGGCTTGAACGAAAATCAGAGGCGAACTCAGGAGCGGAACGAACAAGGAACGAAGCAGCATGACATCTCCTGAAAGGCTTTTAGTGAGTCGCGGCAGCATGGGCGTGCGGGATTTGGGTCACGGCGCGGACTGATGCGTCAAAGCGTTGGAACCGAGCATCGCCCCATGCCGTCCGCAGTCGCTGCACATGGCGCAGAGTGATGCTGTCGCGCCTGGCTTGGAGTGCCGTCAGCTCAGGTGGCACGGCTGGGGGCTGCTGTCCGGGAGCCAGACGGCCGCCCGGAGTCCTCGCGTGGATATTATCGATGATCTGATGAGCTTGCGTGTCCACCGGATCGACCTCGGCTTTCCAACTTCGTGCTTCGGCCAGCAGGACTGCATTTTCCCCATTTGTCGTTCCTGCAACATGAGCGAAGGTGGAAGCCAGCGACGGCGATGCCGTACCGGCGACGTCAGGCGTGGACGGGTTCGCGGAGTCGCTCTGTTGCAGGGAGAGCACATGGCGAAACACAAGCGGATAAAAACGCTCATCGGGAGCGTGACCTACGACTTGAGTTGTTTGTGCCAGGGAGGGGCAGCGAAGAGCGACGTTGGTAAGACAAGAAGCAGGGCGTGCACGGGAATATGAAAACAACGCATGATGACCTTTTTAGAATCGCTGGGTTCTGTGGCGAAGCCCAAGATCGAGAGACTGGATTCGGCTTGCGAGGGAATCGGCGAAACAGGCCGCGCATACTCACGGGGGGGGGAGGCGTCAATGAGTTCCCCAAACCTTCTTGGGTGAAGCTGTGAAGCGGTGACCGCACCTGTCTGAATCCTTGGCTATCGCGAGCTCTACACTGGGCCTGTGCCCGCCGTAACCGACCCCGAACAGCAGTCCGAAACGCGCCGATTCTCCCTGCGGCAGCGCTTCGGGCTCGCCATACTGCCGCGCTGCGCCGCGCTGTGGATCGCGCTCATCGGCAGCACGCTGCGCTTCATTGTCATCGCCGAAGACAGTGCCGCGCCCGCGCCGCTGCCCGCCCGGGGTATCTACTGCTTCTGGCACGGGTGCACCTTCACGGCCGGCTGGTACTTTCGCCGCTACAACGCCTGCATCCTGATCTCGCGCTCTCGTGACGGCGAGTTGATCGCCCGTACGCTTGGGCGGCTCGGCTTTCGCAGCGTGCGTGGGTCGAGCTCGCGCGGCGCGGTCGCCGGGCTTCTGGCTTTGCGCGAGGAGGTAGAACGGGGCGGCCTCGCGATTTTCACGGCCGACGGCCCGCGCGGGCCGGCCTACCGGTCGAAGATGGGGCCGATCAAGCTCGCGCAGCACACCGGACGGCCCATCGGCTGCTTCCACCTGCAAGCCGAGCGCGCCTGGACACTACATTCCTGGGACCATTTTCAGATTCCCAAACCGTTTTCGCGCGTGGCCGTCAGTTGGGCCCGCAGCGTCGCCGCGCCGGCTTCGCGCGCCGGGGACGACGAGCTGGAAGAGACCCGCCAAACGCTCGATGCGGCGCTGGAACGCGCGCGGCGTCAAGCCATGGCATACTTCGCACAACAGTTATGAAAACCGGCATGTGGGATTTGAACAAGTTGATGTACACGCTGCAGGGCGGATGTTGCTTCTTCTGCGGTCGCACCCTGTCGCCCGACCCCGCGCAGAAGCTCGACCCGCACTGTGCCACGCGCGATCACCTGCTGCCCAAATCCCTAGCCGGCGACGACAGGTGGAGCAATACGATCCTGGCCTGCCGCGCCTGCAACGGGACCAAGGGCGGCCGTGTGCCGACTGAAATGGAGCGTGTGCGGCAGGCGGGCTTGTTTGCGGTTGTTGAGCAGCAGGAAAACAAACGCGGCGCCGAAATGGAGGCCGAGACCGCTGCGGAAAGCGAGAGATGACCCATCCCGTGCTCGTCCGCGACTACAACTTCCACCTGCCCCCCGAGCTGATTGCGCAAGCGCCTCTGCCCGAGCGTTCCGGCGCGCGCATGCTTACCCTCGACCGCGCAACCGGCACCCTCGGCGATCGCCAGTTCACCGACCTCCCGGACCTGCTCCAGCCCGGCGACCTGCTGGTGCTGAATAACACACGCGTGCTGCCGGCGAGGCTCTTCGCGCGCCGGCGTAGCGCGCGTTTGCAGCCCGGCCAGGCTTCGGCGCGCGTGGAGGTCCTGCTCACTGAACGGACCGCGCCTGATGAATGGAAGGCCCTGGTCCGCCCCGGACGAAAGGTGCTTGCGGGCGAATGCCTCCTGTTTCCGCACGAAGGCACACCGATGCTGGAGGCCGAGGTCACGGCACACGGCCCCTTCGGCGAGCGCACTCTTCGCTTCGCCCCGCACCCCGACTTCTACGCTGCGCTTGAAGCGTTGGGGGAGATGCCGCTGCCTCCTTATATCCGCCGTGAACAAAGTGTGAGCACACCGGCGGACCGCGAGCGCTACCAGACCGTGTACGCCGAAAAACAAGGCTCAGTAGCCGCGCCCACCGCCGGCCTCCACTTCACGCCCGACGTTCTGCAACAACTCACCGCCCGTGGCGTCGAGATTGCCTCCGTTACGCTCCACGTCGGCCTCGGCACCTTTCAGCCTGTGCGCGTCGAGCGCATCGATGAAATTCGGCTCCACTCCGAGCGCTACACCCTGCCGCCCGCGACCGCCGAGGCGGTCAACCGCGCCCTGGCCGAAGGGCGCAGGGTTGTTGCCGCCGGCACCACAACGGTCCGTACCCTTGAGCATTGCGCCGCAGTCGCCCGAGGAAAACCGCTCGAACCCCACTCCGGCCGCACCGATGTTTTTATCTCGCCCGGCTTCCCATTCCGCGTCGTCAGAGGGCTGCTCACGAACTTTCACCTGCCACAAAGCACCCTGTTGATGCTGGTCTCAGCCTTTGCCGGCTACCGGCCCACGCTTGCCGCCTACGGGCACGCGGTCGAAGAACGCTACCGCTTTTTCTCCTATGGCGACTGCATGTTGATTACTTAACGATGAACGTGTTTGTACCTTCGAAACGGGCAACCACTTAGTACCCGCCTGCGACATCTCGTATCTTATCCGCCTGCGTAGCCATCCACTTATTCCGGTCAGGCACTTTTATCCAACGGTAAGCTGATGGGTGCGCCGCGTGCGCGATTGCAAGCTGGCCAAGCTCCGGGAAACGCTTAAGTGCGGAATGTAGCTCCTTTTTGCTTTCACCTCCAAGCGTGATGAGGGCGCGCGGGTTCACGATCTTGACCTGTCGCGCCAGGAACGCTCGGCTTTGCTCCCTGTGGTCACGGTCTCTGGGCAAAGATCCGCACGCATCGCCCGGCTTTAAACCCATGAGTGCATTTGTGTAAAAGCACTCGGACAATTCAACCTTTGCTTTGTCGAGAAAGCTTTTCAGCGTAATCCAGAATGCCGACCGAGACTCGCCGCGTCGCTCCTTTGCTTTGCAATAACTACTTATGTTGCCGAAATTGTGCGCGATCAGCATCAAAGGCCGCACGGGAAAGTAAGGCGGTAGAGGAGCACCGCATTCATTTCCCCTCCACAGACCAGCCCCGCCCGGGAAGACTGCGGTTCCGCAAATCAGACCCTCGAACGTAGCCGGGGTTCGCTCAACTCCTTCGGGGTAGGTTGTTACGCAGGTTTGTAACTCACTGAGCAACTCCCGTACCACTTCCTCGGCCAGCCTTGCTGGTCCATTTGGAGCGACATTTCCCAAGCAGCCCTTCCTCCGGTGCCAGTCCATGTATACACCGCCCACCTCCCAACAGTCAGGCGATAAACTGAACCCGATGCCTGCCGAAGCCAAGCCGCCCATCTTCCTGCTCGACGCCATGTCGTTCATCTTTCGCGCCTACCACGTCATGCAGCGGCAGCGGCCCATGTCCACGCGCACCGGCGTGCCCACCGCGGCCACCTATGTCTTTGTCAACATGATCAACAAGCTGCGCCGCGACTTCGCGCCCGAATACTTCGCGGCCGTGTTCGACGTTTCGTCGCCTGTGTTTCGCGACGAACGCGCCGGCATCATGAAGACCATACGCAAGTGGAACATCAAAACGCAGAACTTCGACGAGGTGGACTACGGCGGCTACAAGGCCAATCGCGAGTCCATGCCGCCCGACCTCGCACAGCAGATCCCGTTCATCCGCCGCGCGCTCGAGGCATTCCACATCCCCATCCTGCAGCACGAGGGCTTTGAGGCCGACGACGTGATCGGCACGCTCGGGGCTCTGGCCGCGGCCGAGCAGCACCCGGTTTTCATCGTGTCGCCCGACAAGGACATGCTCCAGCTCGTCAACGATCACGTCAAAGTCCTCAACCCGATGAAGGACAACCTGATCCTCGATCGCGCCAAGGTCGAGGAAACGCTCGGTGTGCCGCCCGAGCGCGTGGTCGACGTAATGGCCCTGCGCGGCGACTCGATCGACAACATCCCCGGCGCGCCCGGCATTGGCGACAAGGGTTCGGTCGAGCTAATTCAGCAGTTCGGCTCGGTCGAGGCCGCGCTGGACCGGGCCGCCGAGGTGAAAGGGAAACGCTCGCGCGAGTCGCTCCAGAACAACCGCGAAGCCGTGCTGCTTTCAAAGGAACTCGTCACCATTCACACCGAGGTGCCGGTCGCGCTCGAGCTCGACCGCATGCGAACCACCGAGCCCGACCTGGCCGCCTGTCGCGCGCTTTTTTCAGAGCTCGAGTTCACGACGCTGCTTAAGGAGCTCGCACCGGAAGCGCCCGCTACGCCGGTTGCATACGTGCTCGCGCCTACGCCGGAACAGCTCGCGGCGTTCGTCGCCCAGGCCCGCAAAAACGGCTTTGCGTTTGCCGTCGAAGCGAGCGAGCTGGAACAAGCGTCCGAACAGGTCAGCGAAGCCGAAACGGAAAAGCTGGAAGAGCGCGAGCCCGAACTGAAAACCATGAGCTTCGACTTCGCACCGGCGCCGTCTGCGGTCGAGCTCGCACCGTACAAACCGCAGCGAGGCTGCCGTCTCGGCGTCTCCGCCGACGCCGGCCTCGCCTTGCTGGTCGATCATTCGGACCTACGAGGGCTGCTGGAAGACGAAGCCGTCCCCAAGCAGGTGCACGATCTCAAGGGCGCATTTCGCGTGTTGGAAGGGCAGGGCATCACGCTTCGCAACGCGCACGACGACCTCATGCTGTACTCCTACCTCGTCAACCCGACGCACTCCACGCACCGTCTCTCCGACGTGGCCGCGCGCTTCAGCAATCGCCCGTTGCAGCAGGCCGGCGAAGACACTCTGCCCGAGGCCGCGCACACGGTTCACACGCTCGCGGCGCTGCTTCGCTCTGGCGTCGATGACGCCGGCCTTATTGATGTTTACGAAACCATCGACCGCCCGCTCGTGCCCGTTCTGCTGCGCATGGAGCAGGCCGGCGTTCGCGTCGATCTGCCCGTGTTGCGCGAGCTCGACGCGAAACTCACGCGAGAGATGGCCCGCGTCAGCGAGCAGGTTTTCGCGCAGTCCGGCCACCGTTTCAACATCAACTCGCCCAAGCAGCTCGGCGATGTTCTGTTCAACAAGATGGAGCTGCCCAAGCCGCTCAAGTACGGCAAAGGCAAGGTCGTCTCTACCGCGCAGGATGTGCTCGAAGAACTCGCGGAAGTCAACGCCGTGCCGCGTCTCGTACTCGAGTTCCGCCAGCTTGCCAAACTGAAATCGAACTACGTCGATTCGCTGCCCCTGCTCGCCGATTCTGACGGGCGGGTCCACACGACCTTCAACCAGGTCGGCACCGCCACCGGACGGCTCTCCTCCACTAACCCCAACCTGCAAAACATCCCCATCAAAACCGAGCTTGGCCGCGAGATTCGCGCGGCGTTTGTCGCCTCGCCCGGCCACCTGCTGCTTTCGGCCGATTACTCGCAGATCGAGTTGCGACTGATGGCGCACTTCTCCGAAGACCCGCTCCTCGTTCATGCCTACCGTACCGATGGTGACATTCACACGCTCACCGCGAGCGAGGTCTTCGGCGTCGCGCCCGGCTCGATCGACAAGATCACGCGCAACCGCGCCAAGGCCGTCAACTTCGGCATCGTCTACGGCATCTCGCCGTTCGGCCTGGCGGCCAACCTCGGCATCGATCAGAAAGAAGCGCGACTCTACATCGACCGATACTTTGAGCGTTACGCCGGCGTTCGCGCCTTTATCGACCGCACACTCGAGGAAACACGCGCGACCCAGAAGGTCCGCACGCTGTTCGGCCGTTCGCGCCCCATCCCCGACATCGCCAGCCGCAACGCCAACCTCCGCGGATTCGCCGAGCGCACCGCCGTCAACACGCCGCTCCAGGGCACAGCCGCTGACCTCATCAAGATCGCGATGATCCGCATTGATAAACGCTTGCGGGACGAAAACCGCCGCTCCCGCATGACGCTCCAGGTCCACGATGAGCTGCTTTTCGACTGCCCCGAGGACGAGGGCGAAGCGATCCGCGCGATGGTCAAACACGAGATGGAACACGTCCTCGAACTCAGTGTCCCCATCGTCGCCGACGCGGAGCTCGGGACCAACTGGCGCGATCTGTAAACGGGTTTACACTACAGGCGCGAGGTGCCCATGGCCACTGCCGTCAAAGTTACTCTCCAGGAATACCTGAATACCAGCTACCACCCCGATGTTGAGTACCTGGATGGCGAACTGAAGGAGAAGCCGGTGGTTGGATTCGCGCATGGAGAAACACAGGGCTTCATTTTCAATTGGTTCAGCCGGCATTACGGGGAGTGGAACATCCGCTGCGCCGTGGAAACCAGAACCCGTGTCAGCGCGCAGCACGTTCGTCTGCCGGATGTGGTCGTGATCGCCGCAGCTGACCGGCGCAAGGGAGCGCTGGACTGCCCACCCCTGATCGCGATTGAGGTCCTGTCTCCGACCGACACCTACCAGGACCTCAAGCTACGCGCCGCGGATCTGGAGGCCATGGGCGTCCGCAACGTATGGCTGATTGACGAAGAAGCGCGCACAGTCGAAATTTGGCATGAAGGAGCATGGCATCTGGCAAAAACCACAAAGCTGCAAGCTCTGGATTCGCCGGTCTACCTTGATCTTGACTGGCTCTGGCAGCAGATTGACCAGTAAGGGACAGCAACTTGGGCAAAAGGTTCACAGATTCGTATCACTGGAGATGGCCAGTTTACGCAGGCTTGACTGCATGCGCAGTTTACCTGCCGATCATATTTCTAAATGGCGCGACCAGCGAGGGTGTTTACTGGATTACCGTTCTTGCGCTTATGTTTGGTGCTGCATTTGTCGCACTCGTATTTTTATTTAGCAGCGCATGGAAAACTGCCCTGTCGCTCCTCAGTGCCATTTTGGCATGCATGTTTGTCAGCTCACTTTGCTCGTATTTTTACATAGCATTCGCAATGTAGGGCGTTGGGTATTTCTTTCTAACAAATACAAGAAGCTTGTCCTATCCCAACCGGTAGTGCCACAACGCGACTACCGTCACATTGAATGGGATGGCTGGGGCTGGGGTGGCAACGACACTTATGTTTACCTCGTCTACGATCCACAAGATCGTCTTGCAACAAGCAACACAATCGACGCAAACGGGCGATCATGCGAAGTCACAGATGTACATCGCGTGGAGAAGAACTGGTACAGAGTCACGTTCTACACGGATGCGCAGTGGACTAACTGCCAGTAGATGGCTTAGGTTAGTGGGCAGATTCTTAAAACCGCCTGCGCGGCTCGCGGCCACTTCGTGGCGGGTCTTTCAAACTGCTCAGCATCAAAGCCCCAGCTCCGCCCGAATCGCCCCTGCGATCCGCTCCGCATGCACCCGCATCAATGTTTCTGACTCCGCCTCAATCATTACCCGAGCCAGCGCTTCTGTCCCCGAGTAGCGCACCACCACGCGCCCCGTCCCGGCCAACTCGCGCTCCGCCTCCGCCATCGCCGAAGCCACTGCAGCGATCTCCCCGAGCGGCTTTTTCTCGCGCACCCGCACATTCATAATTACCTGCGGATACATCTTCAAATCCGCCAGTAACTCCTCGATCCTTCGCCCGCTTTGTTGCACCAGGTCGAGCACGACGAGCGCTGTCAGCAGCCCATCGCCGGTGGTATGCAGGTGAGGGAACAGGATGTGCCCCGACTGCTCGCCGCCCAGGGACGCCCCGTGCGCCTGCATCATCTCCAGAACATATTTGTCGCCCACCGGTGCCCGCAGCATCGCGATGCCGTCGCGCCGGAGCGCCGCTTCCAGCCCCATGTTCGACATCGTCGTCGCCACGACCATGTTGCCCGCGAGCCGCTCCGCCTGCTTTAAAAAACGCCCGGCCAGCAGCAGCACCGCATCGCCGTTCACCACCCGTCCCTGCCCATCCGCAAACAACGCCCGGTCCGCATCGCCGTCCAGCGTCACACCCAGGTCTGCCCCGCGCTCCCGCACCTCGCGCGCTACGACCTCGGGATGCAGCGCGCCGCAATCTCCATTGATGTTTCGTCCGTCAGGCGTGGCATGCGTCAGCTCCACCCGGCCGCCGAGTGATGCAAACAGCTCGGGCGCAATGGCCGAAGCCGCCCCATTTGCGCAGTCCAGCACAAGGTGCATGCCGTCGAGCGCGAGCCCAGGCACCGCCGCCCGCAGAAAGGTCTCGTAATCGTGCCGGTACACTGGGTCGGCATCCGGCAATGCCTGCTCTTCCCCAACCGACGCGCTCCGCCCCAGCCGCGCAAAGATCTCACCCTCCATCGCTAGCTCGTCCGCGTCAGGCAGCTTGTACCCGTCCCCGCCGAAAATCTTGATCCCGTTATCCACCCAGGGATTGTGCGAGGCCGAGATCACGACGCCCGCGCCGAAGCCGAACTTTCGCGCCAGATACGCCACCGCCGGCGTCGTCACCACACCCGCGTTCGCCAACGCCGCCCCACCCGAGACCAGACCCGCGTGGAGCGCCTGCGCAATCCACGGCCCGCTTTCGCGCGTGTCCATGCCCAGCACCACGCGCGGCATCGGGTGCTTTGCTTTCAACGTATGCGCCAGCGCTTGGCCCACCGCAAAGATCGTCGCGCGGTCCAGCGGCGCTTCCCCCGCCACCGCGCGAATACCATCCGTCCCAAACAGCTTTCTCATGCACCCTCGATCGTTCTGCCTATTACTTGCGCGGCCAGTTCACCCTCGCGCAGGCGCACGCGAATTTGTTCCCCGGCGTCTCCGGCCCGCGTCACGACTGAGCCGTCCTCGGCAAACACGACCGCGTAGCCGCGCCGCAACACCGCCAGCGGCGACAATGTTTCGAGCCCACGCGCGGCCGCCTCCCGCCGGTGCCGCGCGCCGCGCAAACGGGCCGCCGCAGCCCGCTCCAGCCGCCCGCGCAGTTCGTCCACTGTCCGGTCCATGCGCAGGAGGCACTGCGTTGCGTCGTAGCGCCCCAGGGCTCCGGCCGCACCCTCATGTCGTTTGCGCGACGCCAGCCAGCGCTGCCCGGCAGCGTTCTCCAGCCGCAGCTGCAAGGCTTCCAGCCGCTCCCGCATCACACAAACCCGATGTGTCGCGTCCTGTCGCAGCAGCCTCGCCGACACTCGCTCCACGCGCTCGCGCGCCTGCCCCATGCTTGCCACCCCGGCTCGCTCCAGCCGGAACCGCAGCTCATCCGCGCGCTGCTCCCGCCGTTGCAGGCTGCCCCGCCAACGCGCGAAACTCGCCTCCGCCCCCAGCCCGGCAAAGCGCTGCCGTGCCATGGCCACCATCCACCGAGAGCCTCGAGTCAGACGCGCACACAGCTGCTCCACGTGCTCCTCCACCCGGTGCTGCGCTGCTGTAATGAGCTCCGCCGCGGCTGACGGCGTCGGCGCGCGCAGGTCCGCCACAAAGTCCGCGATGGTAAAGTCTGTCTCATGCCCGACCGCTGAAACCACCGGCAAGGTCGAGTCCGCGATCGCTCGCGCTACCATCTCGCTGTTAAACGGCTGCAGGTCCTCAAGCGAGCCGCCACCACGCGCCACCACGATCACGTCTACACTGCGAAGCCGATTGAAATACGCGAGTCCCGCCGCAATCTCCCGCGCTGCCGCCTCGCCCTGCACCACCGCCGGGTACAGAAGCACGTCGAGCGCCGCATGACGCCGGCCGGCGACGTTTAAAAAGTCGCGAATCACGGCGCCGGCCGGCGAGGTCACAATCCCTACGCAACGTGGGTACAGCGGCAGGGGACGCTTGCGATCCATTGCAAACAATCCTTCGGCTTCCAGCTTCTTCTTTAACTGCTCAAAGGCCACCTGCAGCGAGCCCGCGCCCACCGGCTCCAGGGTTTCCGCTACCAGTTGCAACTGCCCTCGCTGCTCATACACCGACGCGCGCCCGCCCAGCAGCACCTCCAGTCCGTCCTCGGGGCGGAACCGCAGCTTCAGCGCTTCCTTGCGAAACATCACCGCCGGCAGCGCCGCTTCTCCATCCTTGAGGGTGAAATAAAGATGGCCTGAAGGCGCGGCACGCAGGTTTGAAATCTCCCCGCGCACCCGCAGATCGCCGTAAGCGTCCTCCGTGTGCCGCCGCACGTCGCTGACCAGCTCCGCCACGCGCCACACCCGCGGCTCCGGCTCAGCTTCCAGTTCCCCTTGGGGCTCAGTCGGACCGGCCGGCTTCCCTGGCATTGTCGCTCGCGCCCAGGCGGGCAGCGTGCTTCCCTCAACGACGCGAGGCTTGCGGCGCATACTTCCCTTTTCACTCTCGTTATCCTGCACTGAAGCGGCTCGCTCAGGCAGTGTGGGCTTTTCCGGCCTTGTGATGGTTCCATCCACAACCGGCTCTTCAAAGAAAAACCCAAGCTGCGCTCCACCGGGCGAGGCAGTATTTTCTTTGGAATCGCGGGTCCGCATGCCCTTGAGTCTACCTCCGTAGATACCGCAGCAGCGCGAGCCCGAGCGAAAGCAGCACACTCAGCAGCAGCGAGGTCCCCAAAGGGAGCCAAACCTCCATATGGCGGCTTTTCCAGTGCAGGTCCCCCGGTAAACGCCCGAGGGGCAGGTGCAGCCGGCCGGCCGCCAGCAGCATCAGGGCACCCACCATCATCAAGCAGCAACCCAGCCCCAACAGCCAACGCCCCATCCCGCTCATATTCTTAGTGTAGGGAAACCCGTCTGCCCGCCCCTCACCCGTCCCCATTGCCTTTAAACGCGTACACGGGCCCGCGGGGCTCCCGGGCGTTTCCATTCTGCTGGTTTGCTCGATGCTCCCGCCAGCCAAAAGAGAAAGCCGCCTCGGGGGCGGCTTTCACAGTGCACGCTCAGCGCGTGCCGGGGGGTTGGAGGGTCTAATGGGATAGGTGCTGCTCGCCGGCTATCTGCGCCGTTTGGTGCGGCTGTCCCTGCCGCGCTCGCGAAGCAGAGTTACGGCATAGCGCCAGGAAGCCGATCAGGGTGGCCACGCCACAACCCCCGTATACCTGTAAAAAAAGCGACACTTCGTCTGCTCCCTTGCCTCTTCGTTTCCAGCCATTCCGTCCGGCACCCGGGGGAGCGGTGAATAGCTTGAACAAAAACAGACCATAGACCTAAATCAACACACTTGGCTAGTAGTTTTTTGATGCGGAACGTTACTCTAGCTTGAGCCCATCAAGGGATTCCCACCTTTACGGGAGGCCCTTGATGGCGGTGTTTGCAGCTGTTCTGCAACACGGGAAGCGCAAACAAGCAACACCGGGCGGCGCACGCCTGGAACAGCATCGCAGTCGGGTTAGAAGCCCTGCTCGACTCACCTACCCATTGATCGCTGCAAAACAAACGTATGACTCATACGGCCACCGGATCCAGCACCCGCGCGAAGCGCTTTCCCTCACGTCCCGCATAGGCCTCTTTGCCATACGCGTAGCCTGCGATCAACGGCACCGCCAGCGTCGCTTCTGAAAACACCATCTGCTCATACGTCGTGTCCACCTTGCCCCACGAGCTCGCTTCCTTCAGCGTCGAGGACGAAAGCGCGCCGTCCCGGACGTCGGCCACCGTCACCTGGATCGCATACTTGTGCATCGGTGCCTCGGCCCCAAGGATGTCCGCCGCGACAACGATGTCCTGCGCGAAGTTCTTGGGCACGCCGCCGC
>CAXTWU010000033.1:0-19165 GCA_964248025.1 uncultured Acidobacteriaceae bacterium
GCTTCCCGTACTCGAAATCCTGCTGGTACGAGTGAGCGACGAGTGTGTACGAGCCATCGGCGTTGCTGTTGTAGGCGTAATTAAACGTGAACGGGTACACGGTGTTTGTCTGCGACTCCACCAGACTCGAACCGGTCTGCGTTTTGGTGTCGGTCTGCGCTGTAGTCAGTTGCGCCAAATCCTGCGTGTAGATAAAGTCGTTCACGTTGATCAACTGATAGTTGCCGAAGTTGACCTGCTCGTTGACGGTGGTCGTCACCTTGCCGTGCGAGGTGTTCACGTAGCCGCTCAGGGTAAAGGTGCGCAGCGAGCTGACCAGGGTTTTGCCGTGCGTGGTCCCGCTCGCGTCCACCGGGGCCTCGGCGTCGATGGACGGGGTCGGCGCGGGGCTCAGAGTATTTTCCGTGACTGCGCCCGAGGTTTCCGTCGCGCCGTGGTCGAGATACAGCAGCAGCGTCCCGGTGACGTCGAACTCATGGTTCGCGTTGTAAACGCTCATCGACACGACGTGGGTACTGCCGTCCGACAACGCGCCGGCAAATGGGGTCAGGTCAACGGTGTAGGGCTTGAAGTTGAGCGTTTGTACGCCGGCGATCGGCTCCCATAGCGCCGGGTCGATGCCGCCCGTATAGATCCAGGGAAAGACGGGCGCGATGCCGGCAGCCTGGTTATCGACGTAGACCTCGGTTTCGCGGAAGCCGGTGCCGCCGCAGTTCTGAAGCGCCGCGGCTACACTGTCGGGCGAGCAGGTGTACCAGAACTCGTCGCCGGCCTGGCTCTGCGAGATGACCTCGAGCGACGCCTTCTCGATGTTGCGCGGCAGACTTGTGAAGGTGCCGTTGAGCCGGTCGCTTGTGGTTTGCAGCGAGGTGGAGCCGCCGGTCGAGCTGAGCGGCAGGACGACATCGGGCACGACGGGCGCGGGGTCGTTGGGGCCGGCCGGGTACAGCTCAAGCTGCGCGGAGCCGGTGATGATGCCGTTGTAGTTGACCCCGCCCGAGACGCCGTAGAAGTTGCCGAGAGAGGCGACGACGGGCTCGGTCGAGCCGAGCAGGGCGCTGAGGTCCGTGATGTCACGCTCGACGTGCCAGGAAGGGCTGAGTGCAGCGCGCGGCTCGGCGGTGGTGCCGAAGTAGATATTGACGCCGCCCAGGAAAAAGCGCCCGGTGCGGTCGTATTGCCGGCCCGCCGACACGTTGAAATCTGCTGCGAAGACGACTTTCGCGAAGGGCCCCTTGCAGTTCGCGGGCGGCGTGTAGGTGTACTGCTTGTCGGTGTAATCGATGAACTGCTGGCCGGTAAACAAAGGCACGATGCAGGGCGTGGTGGAAGGCCGTTTGATCGCCGGCTCGGGGGTGACGGGGTTGGAAGAGCCGAGAACCGGGCTGGGAGCAACGGGCGTTTGCGCGTAGAGAGCCGGGGTGGATAGAAAAACTACGCACAGGCAAGCGGCGTGGGATCGAGAAAAACTGGGGCGAGAAAAGATCGGCAACGGGACAGCCTCCGGTTTGATACTGGCCAGCATACGCAATTTCTCCCCAGGCCAATGACAACTTGCAGGGAAGGATGACTTTAATTGAGCTGGCTTAAGCTGGAAGGAGCGCACATGCTGAACATTGGTGCCTTTGAAGCGAAAACTACCTTGGGGAACTTGCTGGATCGGGTCGAGCGTGGCGAGGAAGTCCTGATTACCCGGCACGGCAAGCCTGTAGCGCAGTTGGTCCGGCCTCGTGAAGCATTTAACAAGGCGGCAGCCGATGAGGCTTATGCGGCCATGCGAGCGGATGCGCAGGAACTTAAGATGGGAACGTTTGATTGGGAAAAATACAAAGCCTGGCGCGATGAGGGGCGACGTTGAGTCTTGTTCTGGATGCTTCGGCAGCCCTGGCGTGGATCTACGGAGAAGGAAGAGCCGAGGACCTGGACTCCCTGTACCGAGAGGTGAACAGCAAAGGGGGCCTACGTTCCTGAGTTGTGGCATATTGAAGTTGCTAACGTGCTGCTGACAGGATGCCGCAGGGGTAGACACAGTGTCTCGGTTGCTCGGGAAAACCTCCGGCGACTCGCGAAGTTTCGGATTGCAGTCGATGGAGAAACTCGACTCCGTGCGTGGGATAGCGCATTCGAGCTAAGCGAGAAACACAGTCTAACCAGCTACGATGCGGCCTACCTGGAGCTTGCGCAGCGACGCCGTCTGTCACTGGCCACGCTGGAGAGGGAGCTGGCCAGTGCTGCAACGGCCGAGGGTGTCGCCCTGTTCTGGAGCTGAGTTTTAGCCCGTCCGGTTGCATCCATTTCACCTCTCGTGGTATCACATAACCAGTTCAAGTTTGCTCCCTTCGAGTCTTCGAGGGGCGAGCCTGGATTTCATGCAGAGTGGTTGAGGGACGGGCCCTGTGACGCCACGACAACCGGCCGGTGCAATTCCGGACAACGGTGTCAACTCTCTCCTGATGGCCGAAAGGCTGGAGGGGAACATGAGATTCGGGGTGTTGGGTGCCACGAGGCGTCCGCCATCTCGCTAATTTCCGAACGCGCAGTACCGCTGTAGAGTGTGGAAACGTCGCTGTGCCCGTTCCATCGGCTGCTCTCATTTGCGAGGGCGAAGATGGCAGTAGCTTACGAACTACGTTGTCGCGAGTGCGCGAAGCGCTTCGACAATGCGCCGTTGTCGATCTGTGATGAGTGTTTTTCGCCGCTCGAGGTATTTGTCGACCTCGATCTGGCGAAAGCGACTGTGACCCGCGATTCGATCGCGAGCGGCCCGGCCTCCATGTGGCGCTACCAGGCGCTGCTGCCCGTGCCCAACTCCTATATCCCGCGTACCCCCGCCGGTTGGACCCCATTGGTGCAGGCACCAAACCTCGGCGAGCGCATCGGCACAAAAAATCTTTTCATCAAGAACGACGCCGTCTGCATGCCTACGCTCTCCTTCAAGGACCGCGTCGTCGCTGTGGCACTTGCCAATGCGCAGGCGTTCGGCTTTGATACGGTCGGCTGCTCTTCGACCGGCAACCTGGCCAATGCTGTGGCCGCGCATGCCGCGCGGTTAGGCTTGAAGACGTACATCCTGGTGCCGGCCGATCTTGAAGCTGCGAAGATTTTGAACACCGAAGTATACGGCGCGAACCTGATCCGTATCGACGGCAGCTATGACCATGTGAACCGCCTGTGCTCGCAGATCGCCGACCGCTTCCACTGGGGCTTCGTGAATGTTAATCTGCGGCCCTACTACGCCGAGGGCTCGAAAACCGTGGGCTACGAGATCGCCGAACAGCTGGGCTGGCGATTGCCCGACAACATTGTGTGCCCGATGGCCGGCGGCTCGCTGATCACAAAGATTCGGAAAGCGTTTCGCGAGCTTGTGACCCTGGGCCTGGTCGAAGACAAGCCGGTGCGCTTTTTTGGAGCGCAGGCAACAGGCTGCTCGCCCATCTCAACCGCCGTCAAGAATGGCTCAGACTTTATCGAGCCGCAAAAAGCAAACACCATCGTGCGATCGCTCGCGATCGGCAACCCCGCCGATGGTATCTACGCGGCACGCATGATCCGCGAGACTGGTGGCTGGGCGGAGGATGTGTCGGACCTCGAAGTCGTCTCCGGCATCCGCGAGCTGGCCGAATCTGAAGGAATCTTCACGGAAACCGCCGGGGGCGTCACCACGGCAGTGACGGCGCGGCTTTACGCGCACGGACGCATTCGCCCGGAGGAAACAACAGTGACTTGCATCACGGGCAATGGCCTGAAGACGACCGATGCCGTGGCGGAGTGCTTTCCGCAACAGGAGGCTGTGCGGCCGCGCCTGCGTGATTTTGAGGAGTATCTGGACCGTCACCAGTTTGCCGCCGAACTGGTCGCAGGAGATTAAGCCCGCCATGCCCGTACGCGTTTTGCTACCCGCTGCGTTCCAAAAACATACCAACGGAGAGCGCGAGCTGCAGTCATCGGCCGCGCATCTTCCCGAGTTGATCGAGGATATCGAGACCAGTTTCCCCGCGCTCAGGACGCACCTGCGCGGCGAAGACGGCAAGGTCCGCCGGTTCATCAACTTCTATGTCAACGAAGAAGACATACGCTTTCTCGGCAACGACAGCTATCAGTTTCAGGATGGGGATGAAGTGCTGGTGATTCCGTCCATCGCTGGCGGAAGCCCGGCCATTTGATCGCCGCACATGATTAAAGTGAAGCTGCTGCATCCGTCGGCGCGTGTGCCTTCGGTCAATTACTCCGGCCACGACCTGGGCTTCGACCTGTACGCGATCGAAAGCGTGGTGCTGGAGCCGGGCGTGCCGGTGAAGGTGCGTACAGGGATTGCCGTCGAAGGACCGGCCGGTATGGGTTTTGTGCTGGGCGACCGTTCGAGCATGGCAGCGCGCGGTGTGACGTATGCTGGGGGACGGATCGATGCCGGTTACCGGGGCGAGATCCTGGTGTGCTTGATCAATGTGAACCAGCCGCGATTTAGTCTTTCAATTGAGCGGGACGAGTCCGGTCGCGTAACGGACGCCCAGTTGGTTTCAACCGACGTGAGCGTGGCGATTGAGGCCGGCGACAAGATCGCGCAGATGTCGCCGTTCCAGGCGATGACGCACCTTGAGTTGATCGTGGTGGAGGAGCTATCGGCCAGCGGGCGCGAAGCGAAAGGATTCGGATCGAGCGGACGCTAGGCAAACAAAAGCCCCTCGATCTTACATCGAGGGGCCTTTTCACTATGAAGGAGCTTAGTACGCGACGGCCATTTCGTTCGCAGTCGCCGGAACAACGACACCATGCGGACGGACGCGGAAACGCTTGATCTTGATGTTGAGCTGACGCTCGATCTTGCGCAGGTCGCCTTTTTCGTTCGGAGTCGTAAAGGTGGAAGCGACGCCGGTGGACGAAGCGCGACCAGTCCGGCCGACCCGGTGCACGAAGTCTTCCGCTTCTTTCGGCATGTCGTAGTTGACGACATGCGCGACGTGGGCGACATCGATGCCGCGTGCCGCAACGTCGGTCGCGACCAGAACGCGCTCACGGCCTTGCGAGAACGAACGCAGGGCAGCATTGCGCTGCGACTGGGTGCGGTCGCCATGGATGCGCGCCGCCTGAATGCCGCCGCGCTCAAGACGCATCGCGATGCGATCGGCACCATGTTTGGTACGCACGAAGACGATAAACGAGCCGGGCTCGGAGTTGATCAGGTGCGTCAACAATTCGAGCTTGGAGTCGGCATCGACCTCAAAGGCCTGCAACGTGACGGTCTCTGACGGCTTGAGCACGGAGCCGATCTCGACGCGTACTGGATCCTTCAGGTAGTCGCGCACGACCTCCTTGATCTGGTTGTCGAGCGTGGCGGAGTAGCAAAGCGTCTGGCGCTCCTTGGGCAGGCAGTCGGCAATGCGGCGAATCGCAGGCTTGAAGCCCATGTCGAGCATGCGATCGACTTCGTCGAGAACCAGGATTTTAACGCCTTCGAGACGGACCAGCTTGCGGCTGATGTAGTCCTCGAGGCGGCCCGGGGTGGCGACGATCAGCCGCGCTCCGCGACGGATCGCTTCGATCTGCGGCCCTTCGGCCATGCCGCCGACAACCAGCGCGACGCTGATGCCGGTGGTGATCTGGCGGAAAGCCTTTTCGACCTGCATGGCGAGCTCGCGCGTGGGCAGCAGGATCAGCGCCGCGGCACCACGGGTCTTCTCGGCCTGAATCTTCTCAATGATCGGCAGCAGAAACGAAAGGGTTTTGCCGGTGCCGGTCTGCGCGGTGGCCAGCACGTCCTTGCCTTCCAGCGCGGGCGGAATTGCGCCGGCTTGCACAGGGGTCGGCGTCATGAAATTACAGGTGGTCAGGCGGTTCTTGAGAGCATCAGAGATTGCAAAATCAACAAACTGTGTCATGTAAGTTTTGGTTTCCTTGGAACGCACACGCACAGGTTTGACTCGCATGCTGCGCACTTCCTGCGCGCGGCGAGAGACTAACTGCGGTATGCTGCGACCCTGTGTGCGGCGAAGCCGGCAAACAGGGCTGAAAATCGATTTGCGTAAGGAAGTGCCCCGGAGGAGATACCGGATGAAGAGGAGGCGAAAGCCTCAGCTTGCTCTGCCGCACGCAGCCACAAAAGCAACGGCACAGTGCCGAAGCTTCGACCACGCCTCTGTCGTCCACGCTGGAACGAGCTGCTGGTGAGGCGGGTACGCTGTAGGGCTTGGTGGAAGAAAATGTGCAGGGCGTCTGGCTTTGTGGGCGAGAACTGCTGAACAACCAATCACTTGAGCGCAAGCTGAGAATAGCATGGATAGGAAGTTTGGCAAGAAAAATCGTAAATGGGCTGTTTGGAGACCGCTTATGCTTTCTTCGTAGCGTGTTCTTTGAAATCAGATCAGCAGATTGAACCTCAAGACCGGGCACGATAGGTACAGTCCGCGCTACGTGCCATGATCGTCGTTTCCACGCCGCAACGCTTCGCGCTACACTCCCGCCATGATTGCTACGCGGACCCCGGCGCGAAGAACAGTTCTCAAGGGTGCCGGCCTGGCCGCGCTTGCCACCGGGACCCATGCACCCGCGCAGGAGATCATCACCGACCACAGCCAGCATGCAATGCCCGGGGCACCCGCCGGGGGCGCGTCGAGCGCGTGAACCTGCTGCAAGGAACGGACTCCCCCCCTTTTTTTTCGCGCGGCAACACCTTGCCGATTGCGGCCCTGCGGTCTGGCATGGCGCACTGGACGCTCCAGTCCAATGCCGGGACTCCATGGATGTTTCAACCGGGCGAGCGTCGCATCCAGGGCTTTCGTTGCACCCACCAGCTTTCCCCGTGGCTTTCCGACTACGGCGAGGCGGTGTTTCTGCCGTTTTCGGGCGAGGTCAGCGCCAATGCCGCCGGTCGCGCTGCCTCCTACTCGGTCGAAGACGCCCAGCTCGCGCCGCACTCGCTCCGCACTGGCTCCGTATACGCATGACGCGCTACCGTGCCGATGCCGAGCTGGTGCCGACGGAACGCTGCTGCGTGCTCCATACCCGGTTCACCGACGCGAAGAGCCGGGGCTTGTTGATGGAGGTTCCGGGCGACGCCATCGCGTTTGAAGCCGATGCGGCCCGTCGCACGATCCGCTTTACCTCCCAAGCGAACGAGGGCGGTGTTCCCGTCGGCTTCGCGACGTACTACATCGTCCGCTTCGATGAGCCGTGGAGCAGCCTTACAACGAGTACGGACAAGCGTTTCACAGCAGGCATCGCGAGTTTTGCGGCTCTGTGGAACAGCCTCTGCATGCCGCCATCGCAACCTCATTCATTTCATTTGAGCAGGCCGGGCGGAACCTTGACCTCGAGGTGGGCGGGCGCTCGGCCGACGAACTGCGGCTGAAGCGGCGGCGACCTGGAACGAGCACTTCAGCCGCCTGACCGTGGAAGGCGGCACCTCGCAGCAACAGCGCATCTTCGATTCCTGCTTCTACCGGCCCTGCTGTTTCCGCGTGTGTGGCATCAGCCCGACGCAACCGGCAAGCCGCAGCATATGAGCCCCTACTCCGGCAAGCTGACGCCGGGGGTAATGTATGCGGACCACGGCTACTGGGACGTTTATCGTGCGTAGTATCCGCGGCTCCATCCCGGTGAGTCGGCGTGTTAACCGTGCCCGTGCGGACGGCGCAGGCTACAGCTCGCGGAGTCGGCGAACCAACTCGCGCGGATGGAGGGGCTTGGGCCACAACTCAAAGCCATAGCCGTTTTGCCGGGCCTGATCCATCAGCGTGCTGACACCGGCCTGCCCTGAAAACAGCACTACGCGGGTATCGGGGCACTGCTGACGAATCAGGATGCCTACCTCAATCCCGCTGCGACCAGGCATCCGTACGTCACTGAGAACAATATCCGGGCAGAGCGTATCAAGCGCAGCCAGGGCTGCGTCGCCGCTGTAAACGGCGCTTGCCGAGAAGCCGTTCAAGTTGAGGATGCGCGCCAGCGTGTCGGCGATCAACTGCTCGTCGTCAACCACCAGCACACGGGTGTGATCGGCTGCGTGGCCGCTGGGCTCGCTCGCCTGCTGGGAACCCGGCAGGGGAACCGAAGGGCGGCGCGGAGCCATGTCTTCCAGGATCAGGGTCGCCCAGACTGCCATTGGAACCGGCCCTGCCGTATGCTCCTGCTGCCTCATTGCATCATGCTCCTGCGAAATGATCTGGCACAGCGATCATAAAGCAAATGTGCCTCCACCCGGAGCCTCCGCGCCAACCTGGGACAGGCTTGTTTTCAGGTGGAACGGAGAACCAGGGTCCGCTACCCCGAGTGGGCGCCCGATCTGCTTCCCATTTTGCGTCCTGATTCGCTTCGCGGTCCGCTTTAAGAATGCGCCCAGGATCATGCATCCCTTTCCCGGCAGCCGGCCAGCAGTGAACCCGTCGGGAACCTTTGCAGGTGGACCGAAAGGCGGGACGCAAGAAGAATTTCCTTTTCGCATCCCGCCTGGCTTGTTACTTTTTCTTGAAGATCAGTGCGGTTGGATAGGAAGCAACATAGGTTTGATAGCTGCCGTTGGTTTGGCTGACGGGAAAGGTTGTGTTCTCGGCAGGAGTGAAATAGCTCACATTCCATGAACCATCCATCGCGACCTTGACGGGCACCGGGGTGACAAAGAGCAGGGCCTGCTGAACCGGATCCCAAACCTGTGCTTCGTTCCAAAGAAAAAGGGCGACTGAACCATCCGAGCCGGTCAGTGCCAGCGCATGACCTGTGCCGTTGGGCAGCCCCGTGATCGAGGCAGTGACCGTTCTCGCCGGGGAAGCCGCATCCGGCGGGAAAACATCGGCCAGGTGCCTCATGGCATAGGCGATGATCTTAGGGGAGTTATCCAGGTGAAAGAACCCAAGATGACTATCGCCGTTGTTGGCCTGGGGATCGGCGTACGGGTCAAGCAACTGGTAGACATAGGTGTGGCCGACGCCTTCAAGAGCCGCGTCGAAGTAAATGTTGAGGATCATCTCGGCCTGGGCCGGCTCATCCACTCCGTCCAGATCGTTCGGGTTTGGCAGCGTCGCATAGCCGGTCTCGGTGATGGCCTTGGGGAAGCTTCCCGGCATGCTCGTGAAGTAGGAAGGGAAGTCGCTGGCGAGGCGCGCAAACGGCTGAACGCCGCGATAAGGGTAAGGGTGCGTGTTGGCTACGTCAGCCAGGCCTGCATCGGAGGGAAGTTGAACCGGTGCGGCACCCGTCATGTACAGCACAGGCACTCCCTGCAGGTGGGAGTCGCTGTGAACGCCGTTATAAAGGCCCCGCTGGAAAGCTTCTCCGGCAGCCTCGTTGGAGGGCCCATTTTTACACGGAAAGTTGTTGATCTCGTTGGCCCCTTCCACCGAAATGGCGCTGCCTGGATAGGCTGCCACGAAGAGGTCCAACTGCTGCAACTGCGTGTTGAGATCGTAGTTGCAGTCCCCGACAAAGTTGAAGCGCATGCCGTTTGCGGCCATCTGGTGCATGCTGTTGAGACCCTGCCCGGCTGGGAACCATTGCGTGGGATTGGGAATACCGGCGCGTAGGTTACGAACGCCGATGAACTGGAGATCGCTCAGAACCGCATTTACATTCGCGTACTTACTGTCCGTGTATTCAAGGTGGGTATTCACACCCAGGCTGTCTTGAAACGCCGAAAGTGGAAGCGACGGCACTGTTTGGGCGGTGTTCGGCGAGCCTTGGGCGTGAAGCAGTCCGGACACGGTCGCAAAAGCAGCCACGGAAAGTAACGAGAGAGCCTTGGAGGAGGGAGTGCGAGGCATTGGTTTCCTTTTTGAAGGTGCATGCTAGCCGTAGCTGCCAACGGCGTTCGCTATGCCAGTTTGAGTTGCATTCCCGCATCCTAACTGCGTTGAGGCCGCTTCGACTAGACTGTAAGGAGGAGAAAAGCAGCCCTGCATTACTTAAGTCCTATGTAGCCTGAAAGTGTTATGTGTAGTATTTTCATGCAGATACGGCAATCTTTGCGTGGCTTGCTGCAAGATACTCCTGCTTAGCAGAAGCACTTACTCGAAGATAGCTTCAGAGAGCACGGAGGCTGTAGAAGTTACGGGGCAACTCCGCCGTCACCTGCGAGGCGTTTTTATCAAGACTTCACAGTGGAGCAAGTACCGCCGGCTCCCCACTGTCAATGGCCGGCATGGCCGGCGGGGCGGCAACACGCGGCTTGGAGGCGGTCGCGCAGGCGAACAACACCCAGATGATGGGCATGATGGGGTCCGGCACGGCGACCAGCAGGGCGACCAGCATGACGGAGATAGCAAACAAGGAACGCTCATACACGTCAAAACGCGCGTAGCGCCGGCTGTGAAACAAGGGCCGAACCAGCTGAGAAAGAAAAAACAGGAACAGAAGGGCTCCGGGCACGCCGACATTGCCCAGGATTGAGCATACAAAGCTGGACGCGCGCACACTGCCCCAACCCGCACCAAAGTAGTACGAGTCGTGAGAGGTTTGCAGCGCAAGCGTGTTCCACATGGAGCGCTCCCGGTAGGAGTCGCTGTCCATCTTGTTGATAAAAACAGTCTGGAAAACCTTGTTGATCGTGTTTCCGGCGTCGGTAAGCGCCAGCAAAGGAACCATAGCACTGAGGAGCGCCAGGAAAAGAAGCAGTTTGACCGGCGCGATGCCCTGCCGCTGCACGCTGTAGCGCAGATACAGCAGGACGCCCCCGATGGCGATGGTGCCCAGGCAGGCATAGCCCACGGTCGAAACAGTCAGTACCAGCGCGGCGAGCATCAGCAGAAAGGCGGCGGCCGATTGCCAGCGGATGCGATGCGTAGCCAGATGCCAGCCCTGCAGGGCGACGCCGATGCCCAAGTAGGACGCCATCTCAGAAGCTTCGGAAAGGGTGGAGTTGAGGCGCCACACGCCGCTGATCTTGTAGGCGTCGTAGATCACGTGCGTGGTGTTGGTGTAGAGCAGGGCGGCTGGGTAGGGTACGTGCAACGTCGCGTTGGAAAGCTGGTACATGGCGATGACCGCGATGGTGACACAGCCTCGGACGTACCAGGTCAGAGCATTGCGCAGTTGCTCGCGGCTGCTCGTAACCCCCAGCAGAAAGACCGCAAAGGCAGCCAGGAGGTAGGTGGGCTGCGTGAAGTTGCTCATGGACCACGACAGGTGCGTGTTGACCCCGTTGCGCGAGTTGGAAACCAGGATGCCGTGAAACACGACCGGGAAGAGCGCGGACGAAAGCAGGGCATAGCCGACAAAGATGACTAGCGCGCGAAAGGCCGACCGGTTCAGGTCAGGCATCGCGCGGGGTTTCCAGCTGCCGCCCAGCAGCTTGGCGGGCAGGCAGAGGATCATGGCAAACAGCCATGGCGCGACCGGGGTGCCGGCGACGTTCACGGCGGAAGCCGCGTCAAAAATGGACGAGAAAAGAATGATGGGCAGCAGCTCGCCTCCGGTGCGCCACCAGAGAAAGGCGATGAGTGCGAGCAGCGGCAGTGTGGAAGCGGTCATAAGCTTGGCCTCCGGCTTCCTTATCGGCCAAACCGGGAAAAGTTTTAGTATGCGCCACCGATAGACTTGCCGGGAACTCGCATGCTTTTGCCGGCTTCCATCTGCGGCCTCCCAAACGGGCCGGCGGTTCTCACCATGGCTGGACCGGTATGCCGCTTCAGCCGTCCGTACCCGACAGATGGAGGCCCGACCGATCCAGAAGTTCGACCGGAACCGACTCCGAGGCCGGCCGCGCAAGGTACTCGGGGTAGCTACCCTTCAAACCCTTCAGCCTAGCCAACGGAGTCAGCAACAGGAAAAGGAGCCTTTGTATGCTTCTCGGCCCCTTGCTGTACCGGATCACATCGTCGAACTCCCGTGCCATGAGGGCGATCTGTAGCAGGCCCGGCTTACCCGTATTGTCGGTTTTCCCGTCCTGCGCCAGGGCAAAGCCGTTCCTGATCAGGGCAACAAAGCGATCGGCCGGCTGCACGTCAATCCGCACGCAGGCCTCGTCCGAGGTGGGATTCCAGAAGTCATGCAAAGCTCCTGGAGGGATATCGACGACTCGACCGGCTTCGGCCAGGTGCTTCCTCCCATCCAGGGTAAAAGCGATCGAACCCTTTTTCACTTCGAACCGCTCATGGAGATGCGGGTGCAAGTGGCGCCCCGTCATGCCGCCGCCGGGGCGAAGATGGAGATCCACCACAAGACGCTGCCCGCCTGTGTCCGCACTTCCCAGGACGACAACGGCACGCTCCCCACTCGCCGGGTTGATGTAAACCTCGCCTGCGCGCATGCCTCCCCACTCTCTATGGCCGCGGGTCGTAACGCCGTCAGTAGGCACCCTCGGTAAACAGCACAGTCTTGACCGTGCGGTAAAGAATGTAAAGGTCCATGGCGACGGACCAGTTGCGGACATAGTACTCGTCGATCTCCGTGCGCCGCTCATAGGTGGTGTTGTTGCGGCCGGAGATCTGCCACAGCCCGGTGATGCCCGGCGTGACGCGGCGGTAGTGCTGGTAACGCCGGCCGTAGCGGTCCACCTCGGCCATCACGATGGGGCGTGGCCCCACCAGGCTCATCTGCCCGCGCAGCACGTTCCAAAGCTGAGGCAGCTCGTCGAGCGAGGTTTTGCGCATGATGCGGCCGATGGCGGTCACGCGGGGGTCGCGCTTCAGCTTCCGGTCGCGCTCCCACTCGGCCCGCAGGGCGGGGTCGCGCTCCAGGTGCTGTTCCAGCACCGCATCGGCGTCCGTGACCATGGAGCGGAACTTCCAGGCGGTAAAGAGCTGGTGACCGCGCCCGATCCGGCGCTGGCCGTAGAAGATCGGTCCGGGCGAGGAAAGCGCGACCGCAAGGGTCAGCAGCAGAAAGGGAACAAGAACCAGCAGGGCGAGTGAGGAGGCGACCAGGAGGTCAAAGGTGCGCTTCAACAGCCGCGGCACCGTCTGCGACAGCCGCTGCTCGATCTCAAGACCCAGCATGCCGCCCAGGTCCTTGGCCGACACCCACAGGCTGGACATGCCGGCTACGTCGGGCAGCACCAGCACATGGTGGAAGTGCTGCGAATACTCGTTCAGCACCTCTTCGAGTTCGGTCGAGCGCAGCTCCGGCATGGCCAGAATGGCGTAGCAGCCCCGGTTGCGGGCCCCCAGCGCGGCGGCATGGCGGAACTCGCCCATAAACAGGTCCGCGGTCCCGGCCGGCCGCTGCGGCAGGGGTGTTTCGTGCAACAAAGCGATCGGCCGCAGCCCCAGGGTGGGCTGGGCCTGCAACACCCCCAGCATGGCCTGGCCTGTTTCCCGGGCCCCAAAGATCACGGTGGGGACGCCCCACCAGCTTTGCCGCGAGCCAACGGCACGTACCCCGCGGCGGCACAAGGGCACCAGCGCCAGCGTCAGCACCCAGGCCAGGGTAAAGGCGATGCGTGAGTAGTGATCCTCCGCCTTGACAAAAAAGGTGGACACAATCAGCAGGAGATAAAACAAGGTCACGGCATGGAGCACCTTGCGGAACTCCTCAATGGCATTGGCGGCGATGCCGGGGTAGAGATGAAAAGCCGTGAAAACCAGGAAGTAGACCGGAAAGGCGGCCAGCAGCATGGCGTAAGCCGAAGGGGACAGGGTGCCGTGAAACAAGAGTCGCAGCCCGACCGCGACACAACCGGACACCAGCAGGGCCAGCAGGTCAGCCGCGACCAGGGCGCTGTAGGTCAGGGTGCGGCTGGAGCGAACCGCCGGAAGGTCGGCGACGCTCGAGTAGGGGGTTGCGAGAGTGGAAGCGGTGCTCATGGGCTCGATCTCCTGCCTTGCGGCATCTTTGGTCGGAGCGCCTGGGCTTCGAGGGAACCAGGGCAGTCAGGCACCGGCCAAAAGGCCGGCGCAGGAAACAGGGAAACAGGACGGCAACGGCTAAGGCAACAGTGCGGGTACCGAGTCCGGGGCCCGCCGGGTTTCCTCGCGGGGATGCCGGCGGACGGCGGCGACCGGCTCGATCCCGCAAGGGACGGCGTGGGAGTGCGTGGCGAGTGCATCTGCCAGGATGGCCGAAAAGCGGGCCGCAAAGCTCGCCTCCGAGAACCGGGCGGCGTGCGCCCGCAGGATCGCGGGTTGGAAGTCGCCGGAACGCGATTCAAACTGCAGCATCGCGTCCCGGAGAGCTTCCGGGGTGGCTTGGTGAAAAAACACGGCAGTCGCGGCGGTCATGGAATCCAGTACGCCGCCTTCGGCCAGCGCCAGCACGGGGCAGCCGCAGGCGATCGCTTCCACAGGCACAATGCCGAAGTCCTCCACGCCGGGAAACAGGAGCGCGCGGGCGCGACCGTAGAAGCCGGCCAGCTCCTCATCCGAAGCAAAGCCGGCGAACTCCACCTTCGCACCGAGCGAGGCGGCCAGCGCGCGCAGCCGGGCTTCTTCCGGGCCCCGGCCCACGATCGTGAGCCTGCGACCCAGCGCCGCGCAGGCGCGAATCGCATGGTCCACCCGCTTATAGGGCACCAGCGCCGAAACCACCAGGTAGCCGTCGCCCGGCTTGCGCACCGCCGAAGCGTACCGCTCCACGTCGACCGGCGGCGGCAGCACCAGGGCTTCGCGGCCATAGATGCGGCGCACCCGCTCGGCCACATAGGTGGAGTTGGCGATAAACACATCGACCCGCTTTGCGGTGGCGCGGTCATAACGCTGCAACAGCCGCGCGATGGGCGCAAACACAAAACGCGAAGCGAGGCGGCCGACCCGCGCCGGGCCGAAATACTCGTCGAACAGGTCCCACACGTAGCGCATGGGGGTGTGGATATAGCACAGGTGCAGCGGGGCCGCGGCGGGCAAAGCGCTGCCCGCGCGCCGGCGGCCGGCCTTGCGCCGGACCTTGGGCCGGACCTCGCGCCGGACCATGCCTTTGGCCACTGCGTGCGAGGTCGAGATCACAACGTCGACCCCGTGCGCCTTGTTGGTTTCGGCAAACAAGGGAAACAAGGGCAGGTAGGAGCGGTAACGCCGGGCCGCCCCGGGCATGCGCCCGAGCAGGCTGGCGTGGATCGTGCGGCTTTCGATTTCCGCGCTGACCGAGCCGCGGTTGTGCAGCAGCGTCCACAGGGGCGCGCCGGGGTGGAGGCGGCACAGGGACTCCAGCACCTTTTCGCCTCCGCGCATGCCGGTCAGCCAATCGTGGACCAGGCCGACCTTGAGGGCAGGGCCGGCACTCCGGAAAGCCTTCTGGGAACTGACTTCAGCATCAAGCCGGGGATCAAGCTGGGGATTCACCATGCGACGCTCCAGCGGCGGTGTCCGGCGGCCGAAACCGTTTCGCGAGCCATGCCCGCGCGGAGCAACACCTCGTCGGTGCGCCGCGCGGCGGTGTCCCAGCAGAAGCGGGCAGCCTGCTGCAGTGCGGGCTCCCATGGCGCGGTGGCCGCGTTGCCGGTGGGCATGTGCCGCAGGATCGCGCCCGCGAGCTCGCGGGCCTCCCGCGGGTCGATGTAGAAGGCCGCGTCGCCGCCCACCTCGGGCAGCGAGCTGGTGTTGGAGGTGATGGACCGCAGCCCGCAGCGCATGGCCTCAAGCAGCGGCAGACCAAAGCCTTCGGCGAGCGAAGGAAACAGAAACAACGACGCGCCGGAATACAGCCCGGCCAGGTGCTGCTCGGGCACATAGCCGGTGAAGTGCACCCGCGCGGGCACCGTGCCGAAGCTTTGCCGGCCAAAAACCGCGGCGTCGGCCCGCGCCCCGGCCAGCACCAGCCAAACATTGTCCGGCAGGGAGTGCTGGGCCTCGCGCCAAGCCTCCAGGATCACGGGCAGGTTTTTGCGGGCTTCAAGCGAAGACAGCGAAAGCACGTAGCGGCGCGAAGGCAGGGCCAGGGCCGAGGCGGCCTGCGCGGCCTCGACCGGCGTGGTGAGCCGGATGGAGTCCGACGGGCCATTCGGCACCACCGTGATGTCGTCCGGATCCCGCCCAAGCACCCGCACGATGCGGTCCTTGGTGTACGCCGACACGGCAATCAGGTGCACGGCTTGGGCCGCCAGCCGGCGAAACAGAAAGCCGTACCAGCGGGCATAGGCGGCGGAGTACCATTCCGGGTGCTCGATGGGGAACAGGTCGTGAAAGGTGACAACCTGGCGCCGGTAGCCCACCGGGCCCGCGCCGCACGGGCTCCAAAGCAGGCGGCCGCCGGCGAGCCGGGGCAGCTGTAGCTGCTCCCACAGGTGCCCGCGCGCGCCCTTGCCGTTTGGGGGCGCAAGCAGGGACGGCGAGCCCGCGAGCCGGGAGCTGATTTCGCGCGCGTAACGCTGGATACCGGTGACGCGGTGCGCCAGAAACCGCGCGTTGACGACGTACCGGGCGCTGGCGCACGGCGGGGTGAGTGGTACCGGGGTCTCCATCATGCTCTGCCTCCTTTTCCCGCTCTTGTCAGTTGGCGCTCAGGGCGTGGTCCGTGTCATATTGCGCGTACAGGCCATAGTGCTGGTAGGTGGAGCTCATCTCGCGGCGCACCTTGTTCAGCACCAGGCCCAGCACGTTGACGTCGAGCCGGTGAAGGGTGCCGAGGGCGGTGGAAACCGCGTCCTGGCTGGTTTCCCCGGCCTGCGCGATCAGGATCACCCCGTCGGCGGCGCAGGCAATCTGGATTGGCTCGGCCAGGCCCAGCATCGGCGGCGCGTCGATCACAACCAGGTCATAGTCCTCGACCGCCGACTCCAGCAGGGTCGCCATGCGCGTGCCGACCAGGTGCGAGGCCTTGTGGAACAGGTGGCCGGCGGTGACGACATGGAGGTTGTCGATGCCGTCGATACCGTGCCGGACCTCGTCGAGGCTCCGTCCATCCAGGATCACGTCGGCGAGCCCGGCCCCGTTGCGCAGCGAAAAGTGGTTGTGCTGCGAGGGCCGGCGCAGGTCCGCGTCGATCAGCAGGGTGCGCCGCCCCTGCATGGCGTGCGCGATCGCCAGGTGGGCCGTGCAGGTGCTTTTGCCTTCCCCGGCCAGGGCGCTGGTGACCAGCAGGGAGCGCAGGGGCTCGCGGCTGCGCTCCAGCAGGACCAGCGAGCGCATGGTGCGGATGGCTTCCGTGTAGGCATCCTGCGAACGGCTCCAGTCAAGCGGCGACTGTTTCCGGTGCGACACCACCGCGCCGCCATTTTCCAGCAGCATCTGTCGGCCCGCCGGCTTCAAGCGGTGCACATCGGGCAGCACGCCCAGCACTTCCACGTTGAGCGAACGGCGGGCCTGCTCGGGGTCACGCACACTTTTGTCCAGCATGTCGGCAAGGATCACCACGGCCATGGACAGGATCAGCGAAACAAAAAAGCCGAGAAAGGTGAACAGTCCTTTCTTGGGGAAAACGGGCGAAGCCTGCGGCCGCGCTTCGTCGGCGATGCGAATGGCGCTGTTTTGGAAGCCGGAGTTGATGCCGGCTTCCTTGATCTTGCCGTACAGCTCGTTGTAGAGCGTCTTGTTTGCGTCCGCGTCGCGCTTCAGCTGCTGGTACTGCACGGAGCTCGCATTCAGCGTGTCGGCCTGCCCTTTGGCCTCGTCAAGCGCGGCCTTGAGCAGGTTTTCGTGGCTGGAAGCTTCCGTGTACTCGGCTTCCATCCTTTGGGCGATGTCGGTGCGCGACGCGTTGTACTGCCGCGTCACCTCCGCCAGGTCGTTGGCGGCCTTTTTGTACTCGGAATAGTTGGGGCCGTACACCGTTTTCGCGACTGCCATTCTTTGCTGCGCATCCTGCAGCTGTTGCTGCAGCTTGCTCAGCTGTTCGGCCTGCGAGGAGATTTCAACCGCCGCCAGGTTGCCGTTCCGGACGCTTTGAAAGGCCGTTTGCTTCTTGATCCGCTCATCCTGGGCCTCCGTGTAGTCACGGTTCAGCTGCAACACGCGCTCCGACAGGGTGCTCCGTTGCCCTTCGGGGTCCACCACACCCAGCTGGCGCTCGTAGGCGGACAGCGCTTCGGCGCTGCGGGTCATGTTGGCCTTCAGGTCGTCCAGCTGCTTTTCCATGAAGTCCGACACATTCATCGAGGAGCGGACCCGCATGCCGTACACCTGGTCGATGTAGGAGTGAGCCACCGCGTTCGCCACGTCCGCTGCTTCCTGAGCGTTGTGCGAGCGGTAGGTGATCTTGAGCAGCAGGCTGTTGAGCGGGTGCGTCACCGTCAGATTTTTCAAGCCCACCGGTCCATTCGGCATGCCGTTGTCACCCTTGGCCGGGGGCAGCAGGTGATACCGCTCGGCGACCGGCCGCAGCACGGAATCGGATTGGATCAGGTCCATCTCCGTTGTGAGAAAGCTTTCCACGTCGCTCATGCCTTCCGAACCGGCGGCCTGCCCGATCACACCCGACGGCACCTTGCTGTCCACCGTGATGCGCGCGGTTGCCTCGTACACGGGCTTCAGCAGAAAACAGCCGCCGGCGGTCAGCGCCGTTGCGGCAAGCACCGCGATCGCGATCTTCCACCAGGCCCGGCGCAGCAGCCACAGGTAATGGTTGAGCGGCAGGAGGCTTTCGCTGTCGGCTTCAGGCACGGGGACCGGGTAGCTGAGCGACTGCCGGTTCCGTGCGGCGGGGAGGAGAAGGTTGGGCTTGCTGTTCTGTGTGGACATAGGTGGAAACCTCATGGACGCTTCGGGAAGCGGGTGAGCAAGAGTGCCAATTGGAACAAAGCGGTTCAGGGCCGTGGAGGTCTCGGGGGAGCTTCAGCGATTCCCCCGTCGCGATCCATTTGCTTCAAACCAATCTGAAAGCATGGGGCAAGCGAAACAATCAAGCAGGAGCCAATGCGGGGCTTGCAGTCTCAGCGGTACACCAGCAGGCCGGCACCGGCTGTGGTGCCGAAGCCCACCATGCCGGCCAGCACCTTGGCTGTCAGGCGTTTGCCCCCGTCCTCGGGGATATACAGGATGTCATCGGGCTGGAGCACCACGTCCGGGGCCTTGCGGGCCATGATCGCGTGCAACGGCACGGCGATTTCTTCCCGGGGAACGCCCGTGCCGCGCTCGCGGTAAATCCAGGCTTGCCGGGTTGAATAGGCCTGCAGCCCTTCGCTCATGGCCAGCGCCTTGATCACGGTGGTATCGGCCGAGTCCTGCATGGCAAACGAGCCCGGCTTGTGGACATTGCCGGCCACAAAGATGCGGCCCGCCTCGGGAACACGCACCTCTTCATCCCCGGTGAGCCTGACATTCAGCTTGGGGTCGGCGTTCTGGATCAGCCCGCGCACGGGGATCGACTGCACCGT
>CAXTWU010000034.1:0-19073 GCA_964248025.1 uncultured Acidobacteriaceae bacterium
AGGATAGACGCATGTATCGTGCTCCATTGCAATCTTTGAGCCGGATTCTGCTAGTGGGGTGTTCGGTGGGCCTTGGTGCCACGAACCTCCAGGCACAGGATTCGGCCGCGCCGGCACCACCGCCGGCCGCACCGGCAATGCCGCCGGCCACACCGCCCGCGCAGACTGCGCCCAAGGCCGCGCCTGTTTCCCGTGTTGATGTTTTTCTGGGTTACTCGTACCTGTCGCCGCATGGCACGGTGACCACAAACAGCGCTGTCACGGGTCAGCCGTATCCGCTCAAGTACGGTGCCGTGGATTATGGCGCGATCGGTTCAGTTGCCTTCTTTCTCAACAAGTACGCTGGCGTGGTGGTGGAATACGCGGACCATTCCCTGGGCAAGAACGACGGGTTTCGCGATGCGGATGCCGGCGTCATCGTGCGGTATCCTTCGGCGCTCGGTGTGACCCCGTTTGCGCACGGCATGGCCGGTGCGTCTCGCGTAGGCGGACCCAACGCGGAGCCTTACGTGGTTCACGGCTACAACTGGGGCCCCATGGTCAAGGTCGGCGGCGGTCTCGACTACGACACCCCTTTGTTTAACCACCATCTTGGAATACGCCTTTTCCAGGCTGATTTTGTGTACATGCACGCCGATTTTGGACCTCAGCCGATCACGGGCGGCCGCGCCAACATCAACTCGCCCGAGCTGAGCTCCGGCCTGCTGTTTAAGTTCGGCAACATCATTCCCCCGCCGCCGGTGGCTTACACCTGCGCGGTCAACCCGGCCTCTGTGTTTCCCGGCGACCCGGTTACGATCACCGGAACCCCGACCAATCTGAACCCCAAAAAGACGCCAACCTTTACATGGGCGGGCCAGGGTGTACCGGTCAAGGGTGATTCATCCACCGCGACCGTTGACACAGCTAACCTGCAGCCGGGTCAGTACACGGTGACCGGGCATGTCAGCGAAGGGCCCAAGCCCGGCCAGTTCGCAGACTGCACCGTGAACTTCACGGTGAAGCAGTTTGAGCCGCCGACCATCACCTGCTCGGCCAACCCCAGCAGCGTGAACCCCGGCGATTCGTCGACGATCACGTCCCAGGGTGTGAGCCCGCAGAATCGTCCGTTGACCTACAGCTACTCGGCGACGGCAGGCCAGATCTCCGGCACGACCAACACCGCGACACTGGCGACCGCAGGCGCTCCTGCCGGCGCGATTACCGTGACCTGCAACGTGGCTGACGACAAGGGCCAGACCGCGACGACGACGACCTCTGTCACCGTCAACGCGCCGGCGGCTCCGGCACCCAAGGTGCAGACCCTGTGCGACATCACCTTTGATCGCGACAAGAAGCGTCCTGCCCGCGTGGACAACGAAGCCAAGGCCTGCCTTGACGACGTGACCCTGAACGCGCAGCGCTCGGCCGATGCAACGGTGGTGTTGGTAGGCAATGCAGCAGCCAACCAGGCTCCGGCCATGGGCAAGCACGGCCGGCACGGTAACCATGCGCAGGCGGCAGCGATGACGCCTGAAAAGCTGGCCGCACAGCGCGCTGTCAACACCAAGGACTACCTGGTGAAGGAGAAGGGCATCGATGCTTCCCGCATCTCGGTCCGGACCGGAACCAAGGGCACCAACGAGGTAGATAACTACCTGGTGCCGGCAGGCGCGACCTTCGACAACGACGTGCAGGGCACGACGCCGGTCGACGAGTCGGGTGTGAAGGCTCAGCCCCGTAAAGCAGTGGGGGCAGCGCACCATCGCCGCCACCACAAGAAGTAACCGGGTGGAGAATGGCTGCTGAAGCTGTTCTCCGCATCGGAATGCCGATGGGCCGGCCGCGAAAGCGGCTGGCCCTTCTTTTGTGCCTCTATTTTGCTTCCGTTTCGCTCTAAACAGATAAGCCTGAACTGCCGATAACGAGACTGCAAGGAGACCGGCGTGAGCGCCGGCAGTGACACTGATGAAGCATTGCAAAGAAGGTTCACGGGTTTTGGAACGTTTCTGGAGGGGTGCCGGCGGAACGCTGCTGTGGCAGCTCGCTGCTTGCCTGTGCTTGGGCGGGTTTGTTGCGGAAACCTCCAGCGCGCAAAGTACGCCAGTGCCGGCTGCATCGGTGGTCGACACCGCCTGGAAATCTGTCGGACCGGATGGCGGCGACGCCCGCTCACTGGCGGCCGACCCTCGCGATCCTCAGCACCTGTATCTCGGCACGACCAGCTCCTGGATCTATGAAACTACGGACGGCGGTCGACACTGGCAACGACTGGTGAAGCTCGGCAGCGCCGACGATCTGATTGTGGACAGCATCGCCGTCGATCGCGGCGACCCCAAGACCCTGGTCAGTGGTGTTTGGAAGGTGGACGGGCGGGGCGGGGGCATCTACTTATCGCATGACGGCGGCAAGAATTGGGCTGCTGTTCCGGACATGGCGGGGCAGAATGTGATGGCGCTGGCCGAAGCCCCTTCCGATCCAAAGATGTTTACAGCCGGCACACTTTCCGGCGTGTATCTTTCAGCCGATGGAGGGCAGCACTGGAAACAGATCAGCCCTGCCGGCTCGACCGAATTGCATGAGGTAGAGTCTGTCGCGATCGACCCGGTGGACACCAACACCGTTTATGCCGGCACCTGGCACCTGCCCTGGAAGACCACGGACGGCGGCGCGCACTGGACCAACATCAAGGAGGGTTTGATCGACGACTCTGATGTGTTTTCCATCATCATCGATCCGCATGCGCCCTCTGTGGTGTTTGCAAGCGCTTGCTCAGGCATTTACAAGAGCGACAATGCAGGCAGTCTGTTCCACAAGGTGCAGGGTATACCGTCGACCGCTCGCCGGACGCGCGTGCTGATGCAGGATCCAGTGGACAGCAAGGTGGTCTACGCCGGCACGACGGAGGGTTTGTACAAAACCGATGATGGCGGCGCGAAATGGGCTCGTCTGACCGGACCGGATGTCATCATCAACGATGTTTTTGTGGATCCGGCCGATCACGCGCGCCTGTTGCTGGCCACGGACCGAAGCGGAGTTTTGCTGAGTACCGACGGCGGAAAAACCTTTTCAAGTACCAACGCCGGGTTCTCGCAGCGCGTGGTGCAGACTCTGCTTGTGGACGCGACAAGGCCGGGAACGCTGTATGCCGGCGTGTTGAACGACAAGATTTACGGTGGTGTGTTTCGGAGCACGGATGACGGTGCGACCTGGCAGCAGCAGGCGGACGGGCTGGCCGGACGCGATGTTTTTGTACTGGCGCAGGGAGGCGACGGTACCATCCTGGCCGGGACGAGCGATGGGATTGCGAAGTTAAGCAATGGAACCTGGCAGGCCGCAGGGGACATCCTGACGCGAGAGACGCGCAAGGTTGCGGTGCGGGAACATGGGCGGCGCGCTACGCGCAGCGTCGACACTGTTGCGAAAACAGGGGCAATGACGGGCCGGGTGAACAGTCTCGATCTCAGCGGTCCCGTATGGTACGCGACCACCTCCAAAGGTGTTTTCCGCTCCATGGACCATGGGGGCGGCTGGGAGATGGCTGCGACACTGCCGCCGAATGATTACCGCTATGTACGAGCCCGGGGTTCCCAGGTGGTGGCCGGCTTTCGCGCCAGTCTTTTTCTTTCAGAGGACGCCGGAGTCACGTGGAAGCCGCTTGCGTTCCCGGGAGACATTCCGGGCGTCAACGCGCTCGCCTTGTCCGAGGATGGCGTGATCTGGATCGGGGGACGCGGAGGCGTTCTTTACACAAAGGATGGAGGCGCAAGCTGGCAATCAATCAAGAACCTTCCCTTGGGCGAGATCGACGGACTGGACTACAATCCGGCCCTGAAGCGAGTGCTCGTTTCTTCGCGAACCTCGACGACCATTTTTGGGGTAGACGCTTCCGGAGAGGGTTGGAAATTCTGGCAGGCCGGCTGGCGGGTGCACCAGGTACTTCAGCAGGGAGCCCGACTGGCAGCGGCATCGCTTTACGACGGCGTCGTACTGCAAACTCCACCGGCTGTTGCGACGACGGGTCCAGCTCCCGGTCTTCGGTAGCCATGCAGCCGGCACGGCTGCGGCCCTACCAGGCTATGGACCTCCCTGCGCTTTTTGCGCTCGACCAGGTTTGCTTCCAGCCTGGGATCGCGTACAGCCGAGCGGAGTTGCGCTCGTTTTTGGAGCATCCGAGCTCCTTTGCGGTGGTGGCGCATGTTTCCGAGCGGATTGCCGGTTTTGTGATCGTCCGGCCGATGCGCAGGCCTGCAATCGGAACGAGGGTGGGGCGGTCGGTTCTGCACCTGCTGACCATTGATGTTGCCCCGGAGTTCCGGAGGCAGGGGGTCGGCGCGATGTTGATGCACTGGGTCCTGGAACAGGCCGGAACCCTGGGCTCGCACGGAGTTGTGCTGGAAGTCGCCGTAAACAACGAGCCGGCACAGCAGTTTTACCGGCGCTTTGATTTTGTTCAAACGCGCATTCTGCCGGGCTACTACAACGGCGGGACGGACGCTTATGAACTGGAACGCCTGGAACCTGTGCGCATGGAGGGAGCCGGGGCGAGCCGGGCCGGAAAAAGCCGGCCTCGAACACCCAGCTAACGAGCTGAAAGGGAGGCGGCCAGAAGGCTGGCGCGGGAGGCGGCGGTCGAAGGTCCCAGGGCCTTCCACAAAATTTTTCCAGTGCGATCGACAAGGATGGCTACAATATTCTGCTCGTCGGTGCCCAAGCCGAGGGCTCGTCGGAGAGCGGCTTCGTCGGTATAAAGAGGCACGTCCCAGTGGAGCAGTTCAGGGTCGGTTTCGGCGGCGCGCAGTGAAGCATTGTCCCACCAGCGAAACAGGGCATTTTCAGGAGCGCTGACCAGCATCCGGTAGACGCGGAAGTCGAAGTCTGTATGCTGCAAGGCTTGCGCGACGGCGGTCCAGGATTCCACCTGGGATGCCTGGTCGCGGGCCCAGAAAAGCAGCAGCAGGTTCTGTTTGCCTTGCAGGCCGGACGGGAGAGTCAGCGGAGTTTTATCCAAAGCCTCTGCAGGGATGACCGGCAGCACATCGGCCTGTTGCGCCCTGTCCTGAAGGCCGGCATTGCTTCGAGCGCATACACCATGAGGCAGGGCCAAAAGCGTTGCCGGCAGAAGGATCAAAGCAAAGCGGAAACGAGGCGGCATTCTCCCAGGCATCTTTGGGCATAGTAACAGCGACAGGTAATGGAAAGCGCCATGCGTTTTCATGCCGGCGACGTTTGCAGGCCACCGAAAGCCGTTTGCGGGAGGGGCAGGTAACCCGGCTCCCATAAAATACAGGTGAGAGGTAGATTGCCGTGGCTGACATGTGGACGGGACGGATAGGGCGGGCATTTGTGACCGATGACGCGGACCTGTGGCCGATCTCCGAGAAGGTGGAGGCTCGGGAGCGGCTTTCCTTCGAGGACGGGCTGGCTCTTTACCGCTCGCCCGATGTGCTGGCCATCGGCATGTTGGCCAATAGCGTGCGTGAGCGGCTGCATGGGGACCTGGCTTACTTCAACGTGAACCGCCATATCAACCCAACCAATGTCTGCGTCGCCTCATGCCGCCTGTGTGCTTTCGGACGCAAGAAAGGTGCTGAAGGCACGTACACCATGGCGCTTGAAGAAGCATGGGCGACGGCGGCCGAAGGGTATACGGAGGCCGTCACCGAGTTTCACATTGTGGGCGGGCTGCACCCGGACCTGCCGTTGGAGTACTTTCTCGATCTGGTTGCCGGACTGAAAGAGCGATTCCCCCTGGTGCATATCAAGGCATTCACCATGGTCGAAGTGTCGTTCCTGGCCAAGCGCGCAAAGCTTTCGATCCGCGAAGTGCTGGAACGGGTGCGGGCCGCCGGGGTCGATTCTTTGCCGGGCGGCGGGGCGGAGATTTTTGCGGACCGTGTGCGGTCCATCATCTGCGATCACAAGATCAATGGTAACGAGTGGTTGGAAACAGCGGAGATCGCGCACCAACTCGGCCTGCGCTCCAACGCCACCATGTTGTACGGCCATGTCGAGAACGATGAGGACCGGGTCGACCATCTGCTGCGGCTCCGAGCCGTGCAGGACCGAACCGGCGGCTTCCAAACTTTCATTCCGCTCGCGTTTCATCCGGACAACACGGCGCTTGACCACCTGCCGCGCACCACTGGCATGGGCGATATCAAGCAGATCGCGATCGGCCGCCTGCTGCTCGATAACTTCCCGCATATCAAGAGCTACTGGCAGATGGTTTCAGCCAAGATGGCACAGATCGCGCTGCGGTTCGGGGCGGACGACATCGACGGTACCGTGATCGAAGAGAAGATCTACCATGATGCTGGCGCCACGACGCCCCAGGGCATGCGGCGTGAGGAACTGGTGCGGCTGATCAAGGCGGCCGGGCGCGTTCCGTTTGAACGCGACACGATGTACCGGGCCGTGACCCGGACCGAAGACACGTTTACTGTCGCTGTATGACGCCCATCAAGATTTCGGCCCGCGGTACAGGCTTGCGCTCGCGACAAGAGCGACCGCAAGTCCTACAAAAAGCAAGGGGGCGCCCCAGTGTCCGGCCTGCCGGAGCCACGTCCGGCAAAGGCCTGCCAGGGTGAGCCAAACCAGGATCGCGATGGCGAACGCACCGTCGTCCATAAACAGCCCCAGCAGCTCGCGAAAGATCGTCCCGATCCATTTTGGACGCATAGCTAGCAGGCCCTGACCGGGGCAGGACGTTCTCGGCAAAAAGCAATGGCGAGCAAAGCTGCTGCCCCATAAGCAGCCGTGAGCCCCACGAGCGAGGCATCGCCGCCCGGCCAGACAAGTCCCAGGCTTTCACCGACCCAGAAAGTGCCGAAAGCGGCGAGCAGGAGGCCGACTGCAAACTTGAGAGTGTTTTCCGGGACGCGGCTGAGGGGGCGGTGCAGGGTCAGGCCCAGGAGCATGACGGTCAGCAGTGCTGCCAGCGCGCCAAGGCCGGCCGGCCAGATCAGGTTGCGTCCACCGGCGCTGACGGCGATGACGATAAAGACCACTTCCGCGCCTTCCAGCATGACGATCTGGAACGAGGCCGCAAACGCCACTGTGCTCCAGCCCCGGGCTGTGCTTCGGCCCATCAGGGCAGACTGCTTTTCGAAGGCAGCTCTTTCATCGCGCAGCGGTATGCGGCCGGCGGCCCGCAGGATCGCTTTACGAAGCCAGCGAAGGCCGAACAACAGCAACAGGGTGCCGACAAGGAGCTGCATCCACCCCATCGGCACACGGAGAAGCGCGCTGCCCAGCAGGGCTACCAGCACCAGCAGCAGAAGAAGAGCAGCCCCGGTGCCCGCCAGCGCGCTGCCCCAGCCCCGGGTGCTGCCCACCGCGAGCACCACGGTCAAGGCTTCCACCCCTTCGACCAGGGATGCCAGAAAGGCGGCCAGCGTGGATGGAAGTGTCTGAGCGGGAACCATGGATGGGGACCTCAACGATGCCGGCGTTCGGCACACACAACAGCTTGAGGTTAGCAGGGCGGGGCGGCTTCCGCCGTTTTGACCGGTACGCTTGCCTCCGGTTGTGCGGGCGCCTGCCTGGCCGCCCGCCGCTGCTGAACGACCCAGCGAGCCATGCCAAACAACGCCGCAAAGGTACCGGCCAGCACAACGATCGCAACAGCGCCATGGAGCTCTGACACGTCGTTGTAGAGCAGGGCCAGCGCGAGAAACACAAAGACGATATGGGCACAGAACACCTCGAGCGAAGCCTTTCCAAGGGTTAAAAAGGGCTCGAACTGCACCAGAAGGAAGACAAACCGGCGCAGCCAGTAGAACAGGACGGCAAAGGCGACCAGGTTCAGCACGCGCAACGGGCCGATGTGCCACTTATCGAGCTGAAATGCGAGGGTGTCCTGTGTGAGGCGCGGGCCGAGCCAGTTGTGCCGGACGCCCAGGAAAAAGAGGCACACGACCAGCGCAGCGCCGGCTACAGGGCCATGGACGCGCCGCAGGGGGTTGGTGCCCTCGGCCGAGCGCGAACCCAGCCACAGACCCGCCATCCACACACCCTGCCAGGCCAGCAGGTTGAACGCACCGCCCTCCTGCACCGGTACCCGCAGGTGCGTGAGGCGAACAACGCCGTCGTGCAGCCAGTCGCGCAGGCCCAACTGGGCGCCGGCCCAGAGCAGGAAGCTGGCCGCCCCGGGCACCCGCCAGCCCCGGCGGGTGGCCCACGTCAGCACCAGCGGCGTACCGGCCAGAAACAACACGTACATGGGCAGGATGTCGAGCAGGGGCGGGCAGTACAGCAACAGAAGAGAGCCCAGAACCGCCGTGACCGGGTGCTGGTGGTAGAAGTTGAGCAGGTTAGCCAAAGCCTCGCGGTGCATGTGCGCGGCCAGCGCAGCAATCACCGTGAACAGCAGGGCCAGCATCGCGACATGGATGCTGTAGATTTTGGCGGCACGTTTCCACAGCTTTGTTTTGAGCCCGGACTCATTCTCCTCCGCCTCCCGGCTGTAGATACGCGCGACCAGCAGGGCTGACAAAAATACAAAACCCTCAGCCGAGGACAGGAAGCCGAACGGCTGATTCACCCATTCGCTGGCACGGGTGGGCATGTGGGTCAGCGTCATCCAGACCAGAAAAAGCCCTCGGAGCGCGTCCAGCTCGGGCCTTCGCTGGAGCTTTGGGAATCGCCTGCGGAGGGGGCTCATACGCTGTTTAGACGAGAGATTCCGCGCTAGCGCAGATATTCGCGAATAAATGGGTCGTCGGAGTGGACCAGGTCCATGGTGGGTCCGTCGAAGACCAGCTTGCCCTCGTGCAGCACCAGAAAGGTGGTGCTTTTCTCGACGTCGCCTCCGGGCAGCTTTTCCATCTTGTTTGTAGTTTTGTTGAAGCAGTGGGTGGCCAGCGTAAAGGCATCCTGCAGGCGGTGCGAAACCAGCAGGGAAGAGGAGCCGTACACGTCGCGCTGCTTGATCACGAGCTCGATGATGGTGGTGGAGGTAATGGGGTCGAGCCCGCCCGTGGGCGAGTCGTAGAGCACCAGCTCGGGATCGGAGATGATGGCGCGCGCGATGGAGACGCGACGGCGCATGCCGCCGGAGAGCTGCGATGGAAACTTGTCGATGGTATCTTCAAGCTCAACAAACCGGAGCGCCTCGCGAACCCGACGGTCGATCTCGTCGTCGGCGACGCCGTCCTCGGTCAGCCGGTAGGCAACGTTATTGCGCACGGTCAGCGAGTCAAATAGCGCGCCTTCCTGGAAGACCATGCCGATGTGGTCGCGCAGGGTGAACAGGTCCGACTGCTTGAGCTTCGCGACATCCTGCCCGAAGACCTTGATGGTGCCGGAGTCAGGGCAGATGAGCCCGTTGGCCAGCTTGAGTGTGACGCTCTTGCCGACGCCAGCCGGCCCCAGCAGGATGCGGGTTTCGCCGCCCCCGACCTCGAACGAGACGCGGTCAAGCACCGTGTGACCGCCGGAAGTCAGGGTCACGTCCTTGAAGGAGATCACGGGCTCTCCCGGGTGCTTCTCGCTCCAAGTTGTTGGGCGCTTGCCGGCCATCGCGTCAGCGCCCGAAGATGCCGATCATCAGGCGGCTGATAACGAAATCGCTCGCGATGATGAGCACGGAGGAGACGACGACGGCCTGCGTGGTGGAGCGGCCGACGCCCTGGGTGCCGCCCTTGGTGGTCATGCCGTAATAGCAGCCGATGGTGGCGATGATGAAGCCGAAAAACACCGGCTTGATGAGTCCCTGGAAGATGTCGCCGAACAGCAGCGACTGGTAGGCCGCGTGGAAGTACTGCGAGCCGCCCTGGCCCAGCATGAAAACCGCGACCGCGCCGCCGCCGAGGGTGCCTACCGTGTCCGACAGGATGGTGAGAAAAAAAAGCATGATCACGGTGGCAACGATACGCGGCATGACCAGCTTTTTGAGCGGGTCGGTACCGAGCGCGCGCATAGCGTCGATCTGTTCCGTCACGACCATGGAGCCGAGCTCGGAGGCCATGCCAGACGCGTTGCGGCCGGAAACCATGAGGCTGGTCAGCACCGGGCCCAGCTCCTTGATCATGGAAAAGGAAACCAGTTGCCCGGTGATAGCGGATGCGCCGAACTGCGACAGCGAAGCGGAAGACTGGAGCGCCAGCACGCCGCCCGTGAAAAAGCCGGTAAGCAGCACGATGGGGATGGAACCGACGCCGATCGAGTCGGCCTGCTGAAAAAGGTCGGCCAGGTACAAGGGCCGGTGAAACAGGTTCGCGAGCGCACGACCGCTGAGCAGGGCATATTCCTGCAGGGCCAGGATGCTGTTTTTGGCGAAGCGGTCCAGTGTGTTTTCTGCCATGAAAGGGGGGGACACATAGACACGCCGGGGCGCTTCGCATGTTTCCAGCCCGTTTGGATGCGTTGGTTGCCGGTTAAGACTCGCGGACGCGCTTTTTGATCTCGATGGCCAAGCGCTTGATTTTCTGGTTAAGGGTGGAAAGCGGGATTCGAAACTGCTCGGCGGCTTCGGTCTGGTTCCAGTTGGAGCGCTCGAGCTTGTCGATGATGATGCGCCGTTCGATGTCCTCCATGATGTCGAACAGCGATGCGTCGCCTGAGTGTTCCAACAGGCTGGCGGAGTAGCTTTTGCCGGTGATGTGCGCGGGCAGCAGCTCAAGCCCGATGACCGGGCCGGAGGAAAGTACCACCCCGCGCTCCATAACATTCTCAAGTTCGCGCACGTTGCCCGGCCACTCGTAGTCGACCAGCGCGCGAAGGGCTTCGGGCGACAAGGTGCGGACGGGCACCTCGTTTTCATCGGAGTAGCGTTTGAGGAAGTGATTTGCGAGTGCCGGAAGGTCTTCGCGCCGGGAGCGCAGCGGCGGCAGCTCGAAGCGGATCACGTCGAGCCGGTAAAACAGGTCCTCGCGGAACTTGCCTTCACGTACCGCTTGGCGCAGGTCCACGTTGGTGGCCGTGATGATGCGCACATCGACCTGGATCTCCTGCGTGCCGCCCAGGTGCATGAAGCGCTTGTCCTGCAGCACACGCAGGATCTTGGCCTGGGTGTCGAGCGGCATGGTGCCGATCTCGTCGAGAAACAGCGTTCCGCCGTGCGCGACCTCAAATAGACCCTTTTTGGCCGAGATCGCGGAGGTGAATGCCCCTTTGACGTGGCCGAACAGCGTGGACTCGAGCAGATCGGTCGGCACGGCACCGGTGTTGACGGGCACAAAGGGCCGGTCTTTGCGCGGCGAGTGCGCGTGCACCGCTTTCGCGATCAGCTCCTTGCCGGTGCCGCTTTCGCCCTGGATCAGCACGGTGGAGCGCGATGGGGCGACCTGCGCGACCATGTCAAAGATGCGCAGCATGATTTCGCTTTTGCCGATGATGTTGGGAAAGCTGTAGCGCTGTTTGAGCGCGCGTTTGAGCTGGACATTTTCTTCTTCGGCGCGGAAACGCGCGACCGCCGCACGGATGTCGGCCAGGAGTTTCTCGTTGTCCCAGGGTTTCTGGACAAAGTTCTGCGCGCCGGCGCGGATGGCGTCTACGACATTGTTCACGGTGCCGTAAGCGGTCAGCATGATGACCGGCAGCTCCGGCGCGCGTTCCCGGATCAGCTCCAGGACCTCGATGCCGTTCTTGCCGGGCAGTGCCAGGTCCAGCAGCACCAGGTCATAGAAGCGCTGCTCGATGCGAGCCAGGCCGGCTTCGCCGTCGATGGCCATTTCGACCGAATAGCCTTCCAGTTCAAGCAGGATTTCGAGCGATTCGCGGATGCCGGCTTCGTCGTCGATGATCAGGATGGTCTGCGCGGCACCACGGCTGGAAAGGTCCGCGTGGACGGGTGGTGCCGGGAGGGTGATTTCAGGCATGCGCGGGCTTTTCCTTCAGGGGAAACTCAAGGGCGAAGGTGGTGCCGGCACCGGGCCGGCTGTCCACGTGGATTTTGCCGGCATGCTCCTGCATGATGCCGTAGGTGACGGCGAGGCCGAGACCGGTACCGCGCCGCTGGCCTTCGCCGGCCGTTGTCTTGGTGGTGAAAAACGGGTCGTAGATGCGCCCCACGTGCTCGGGCGCAATCCCGGAGCCGGAGTCGGCGATGGCCACGGTCACGCATCTGTCGCAGCTGGTGGTCACGCATAGGCGGCCACCTTCGCTCATCGCATCCTTGGCATTGAGCAGCAGGTTTAGAAATACCTGCTGAAGCTTGCCGCTATTGCCATGGATGGGCGGCAGCTCCGGGTCGAGATCGACCTCGAGGTGGATACGGGCGGTGCGCAGCTGGTGTTCCAGCAGGGCGAGCGTTTCCCGGACGACGGCGTTGACGTCGGTGGAGCGGAACTCGGCGGCGCCGGTGCGCGAAAAATTGAGCAGCCCGTTGACGATCTCGGATGCGCGAAAGGTTTGTTTTGTGATCTTGTCGAGCAGGGGTGCCAGCCGCTCAGTACCGTCACCCCCGGCGCGCACCTGCTTGGTCAGCATCTGGGTGTACGACGAGATAACGGCCAGCGGCGTGTTGACCTCGTGCGCGACTCCGGCTGCCAGCAGGCCGATAGAGGACAGCTTTTCAGCCTGCGCGAGCTGGTTTTCAAGCCCGACCCGCGCCGTGATGTCGTCGACCAGGATGATGCGGCCAAGGGTGTGGAACTCGCGCGAAACCAGCGGCGCGATGGAGATGTTTGCGATCCTGGCATCCTCCTCAAACACTGTTTCGCCCATCGACTCGCCCGGGGACTTCAAGGGAAACTTGTAAAGGTGGTGTACGCCGGGGTCGTCCTTGACCCGGTGAAACTCCTCAAGGAAACGGTCGTCGAAGACAGCCGCGAGCTTCTGCCCCAGAGCAAAGGAGCGCGGCATCGCGAACAGGACCTCCATCTGTGCATTCCAGCTCTCGATGCGGTCTTCGAGGTCAACGGCCAGAATGCCAATGTTGGTCGATTCGACGATGTTTTCGTTGAACTCCTTGAGCCGCTCGAACTCGGCGATCTTGCGCTGCAGGCTGGCGTAGAGCGTGGCATTGCCGATCGCGATGCCGACATAGCCGGCGAGTGATTCCAGCAACTCCACATCCTCGCTCGACAGAAAGTCGCCGCCGGTGGTGCGTCCCAGACCAAGCACGGCGATGGTGCGGTCAGCGACACGACACGGCAGGTAGTAGTGAAGCTCCAGGGCCGCGGCCGCGAGCCGTTCCGCGTTGGGGAGGTGAATGGCGGCCTGGGGGTTCTCAAGAAAGATATGGCTGCCGACAGCAGCGCGATGGTCGAAGTCCAGGAAGCCGAGTGAATCGTCGAGGTGATCCGCGGTCAGCGATGGGGGAAGCCCGTGCCCGGCTGCCAGTCGAAAGGCACCGGGAGTCTCCGGCAGGAGATCGGCCTCGGGCAAAAACACGGCGACGCGCGACACAAGAAGCGTTTGCGAAAGGCGGCTGGTGATGGAGGTGAGCAAGGGACCGAGCTCGGTCTGCGTGCCGAGACCTCGGCCGAACTCGATCAGGGTTGCGCGGTAGTCGTAACGTTTGCGGTCGAAAACACGGTCCACGCGATTCTGGATGGCGCGCTTGACCGGGTCAAACAGGGCGGAGGTGATGATGATGGCGACAAGGAGGCCGTAAACGCCGGCGCTGGGGATCCGGGTGTGCACCAGCTCGGCGGCGACCGCGACCAGGCCGAAGTAAAAGCCCAACAGCGACGCGGTTGCCAGCGTGTAGGTGACCCCTCGCTTGAAGATAAGGTCGACATCCATAAGCCGGTAGCGCACGATGGCCCAGGCAAAGGTGAGCGGCAGAATGCCGAGCGAAAGAACCGCACCGTCGCGGACCCACTCCGGGGTGGTCCAGTCGAGCAGGTAAGGCAGCACGTAGAGGAGTGAAAACGGAACCACGGTGAGCAGGGCTCCGCGGCTGAGCCACTTAAGCTGCTGGCGCTCCAGCACCATGCCCGAACCGGTGTCGCGCCCGGCGCGGGCATACTGGCGCAGGAGCACGGCGGTGGCCAGCAGGTAAAACGCATCCAGGTAGGCTAGGGCCGTCTGGTCCAGCCGGTGCATGAGCAGGCCGGTGGCCTGCCAGCGCAACATGGCATAGCCTTGCAGGGCGATGATCGCCGCAGCCGGCGCGTAGATCAGCCACAACAGGACGCCGCGCCCGCGGCCCCCGCCCTCAAACGAGCAGGCGAGGTGAAGAAACAGGGCCGGCTGCAAGGCACCGGCAACGATCCAGCACCAGTACACCGTGCGATCCAGCCGGTCGAAACGGCCCGTGTAAAGCAGGGCGTACGCTGCAAAGGAAAGCAGGCAAAAGATAAAGAAGTGAGTGGCATGGGGGGCTGTCCAGCGCCGAAACAGTACGTACAGCCCGATCAGCAGGTACACCAGCGCAATCAGCCGCAGGGGAGCGTGAATGGTCGTGTCCGCGCGGTCCAGGATGACCGGGACGTCGAAGCGGATATTGTGACGCGAAATGGCGTAGCTGGCGGAGCCGTACACCTTGGTCCGGAACTGTTGACGAACCAGTGTCGCGATCCGGGAAACTGGTTGCTGATTGACCGACAGGAGCAGGTCGCCGGGCTTGATGCCGGCGCGCTCGCCGGGCGAGTCTGCCGGAACGCGCTGCGCCTGGAGCCCGCCGCGGGCCTCGACCCACCAGATGCCATCAGTCGGTGGCTGAAAGCTGCGCTCCTGCTGCAGGTTGGCAAGCGCCAACCCAAGAGCGCCGAGGGTCAGCAGCGCCAGCAGCACTGCAACGACCCGGGTTGGGAGAAGGCGCTTCATCGTGAAAGAGCTCACCCGCCGGGCGACCTCACCAGACATGCTAGCAAGCAAAGGGCCATAAAGCCTGTGTTCGATAAAGGTTACTGACTTTGCCCCGGGGTCGTCCCGCGTCAACAGCTTCCACCTTGGCCCTGGCTCCCGTTCCGCAACCTACTTAAAAGCGGATCGAAGGCTACGAGAAACTATACAGCTCCTGGAACAAAGGAGCAGACTGCGGAGAATCGCGGCACAAAGAACGGTCGGCTCCGCGGTTTCCTCTTTCCTCATGTTCACATTCCTGTAACAATTTGTAGCGGAATGGTTGAAAGGGGCATCAGGCGATGGCGACGTTGCTGGGCACTAAGGAACCGGCGGAGCAGGGGGAGCTGGAGCCACAAGAATGGCCGCCGCTCCCTGCTCCAAGCCGACTGCGCGAACAAACCACGGAAATCGACGGTTATCGCATGCACGCGCTGGTGGCCGGCGAAGGGCTGCCGCTGGTGCTGGTGCATGGGCTCCTAGGCGCGGCTTGTTGCTGGGTACCTTCCATGCGAGGGCTGGCCCGTGCGCGACGGGTGTACGCGGTGGACGCGCTAGGAATGGGCCGCTCGGAGCGCGTGCCGGCGCTGGATGGCAGCCTCCGTGCCTCCGCCGGGCGCCTGCGAGCCTGGATGGACCGCGAAGGCCTGGGGCAGGTGGACCTGCTGGGCACCTCGCACGGCGGCGCGGTCGCGATGTATTTTGCCGCCATGTTTCCCGGGCGTGTGCGCTCGCTCGTGCTCCATGCGCCTGCCAATCCTTTCTGCCTCCGGTCGCAGCCCCAGATCCGCTTTGCCGGGACTGCCCTGGGCCGCTTCGTCGCGCGGCTGCTGCCGGTCGCGCCATCCTGGGTCCACCATCTTGCGCTGAGCCGGATGTACGGCGATCCCCAGCGGCTGCGCGCAGGGTCGCTGGCCGAGTATCTCCAAAGCCTCCATGTGCCTGGCACGGTGGACTATGTCCTGGCCGTTCTTCGCAGCTGGTTGCCGGACATGGCCGCGCTGGCACCGGTTCTGCCCCGGCTACGTGGGCTGCCCTGCCTGCTGCTATGGGGCACGCTGGACCGGGCCGTATCGCTCGCCTCGGGTGAGCGGCTGAGCTGCGCCCTGAGTGCACCGCTTGAAGTGTTGCCAGGTCTGGGCCACCTGCCGTTTGAAGAAGCGCCAGAATTGTTTGCCGAGCGGGTGCTGCGATTTTTGGAGGCACAGGCGGGAGCGGTCAGCCCAGCCGCTTAAGAAAGGCCCGGGCGGCGGCGATCTCCGGAAAGCGCTCTTCTTCCTCCTGAAACGCAGGCCCGTGGACACAGCGCCGCCCGCGCCGCACGGACACAGGGTGCTTCAGGTGCAGCATCTCGTGGTACATCAGGTACTCAATGGCGTAGCGAGGTGTGCCGGGCCGGTCAAAGATGCGACTGACCATGATGGTATTGTGCGCTGCATCGTAGTGGCCCAGCAGGCGGCGCGCGGTGTGCTCGCTCCAGGTCAGCACGGGCCGCCCCAGCAGCCCGTGAAAAAACCGGGTGTTCAACGACTCAAATACCTCGTCCAGGTTCCAGCGCTGGCCCTGAGGGTTGCCGATGCGCTTGCGTCCACGCAGTCTCCGGATGCGCTCGGTCTGCTGCAGCACGGGCTCTGACAGTGTGTAGCGGCGGTAGCGGGCTGAGTGCGCGGTTTGGACAGGCTTGCGATACAGCTTGGCCAACAGGATGTGCGCGATGGCACGCAGAACGGGCTCGGGTGCCCCATCGAGCAGGTCGGAAAGGTGGACGCGCAGCTCGCCTTCGCGCAGCCGAATGGTTGTGTTCAGGCTGGTGAAGCGGTAGAAACGCGCGCAGATCGGCGGAATGGGAGCACGAGGCCTCAGAAGGCGGTACTCTTCGGCAAACAACTGGTCCAAGGCGAGACTCACCACTGAGGAGCCTAGCACACGAGCTCTTTCGGGTTGGGGAACACGGCAAGGCTTGGAAGAAGGGACTGGTTCACTGAACCAGCCCCTTGGGAAAGAATCAGTATTTGCCGGTCTGCGCGTTTTCGCCCTTCAGTGCAAACAACAGCACGGAGCGGGCCGTGACCTGGTAAGTTTGACCCGTCTTGTAGATCCCGGACGCGTTGTTCTCCTCCATGTTGGTGTCGACCAGCAGGGCCCAGTCATCGCCGCCGTAGGAGCGCGGCAGGGTGAACTTAACGAGATCGGTGTGCCCATTGATGACCAACAGCATGGTGGCATCGCCGCCGCGCTTGAGGATACCGGTCGGCTGCGCGCGCCCGTCCATGAGCATGCCGAAGCACTTCATGCTGGAGTCGCCCCAGTGCTCGTCCTCCATCTCGCTGCCATTCGCATTGATCCATGTGAGGTCCTTGACCCCGATGGCTTCGTTGCACTTGCCGGTGTAGAAGAGGTTGCGCCGCAGGATCGGAAAGCGATGCCGAAGGCCGGTGAGCAGCTTCACAAAGGCGACCAGGTGCTTGCCCTTGTCATGCAGGTCCCAGTTCAGCCAGGAGATCTCGGTGTCCTGGCAGTAAGCATTGTTGTTGCCGTTCTGGGTCCGGCCAAACTCGTCGCCGGCCAGCAGCATGGGGGTGCCTTGCGACAACAGCAGGGTCGCAAGCAGGTTGCGGATCTGCCTGTGCCGCAGGGCATTGATCTCCGGGTTATCGGTCGGGCCTTCCGCGCCGCAGTTCCAGGAACGGTTGTCCGAGCTGCCGTCCTGGTTGTTTTCCCCGTTGTCGTTGTTGTGCTTTTCGTTGTAGGTCACCACGTCGTTCAGGGTAAAGCCGTCGTGCGCGGTCAGGAAGTTGACCGACGACCACGGTCTGCGGCCCGAATGGTTGAAGATGTCGCCGGACGCGCACATGCGTTCCGTCAGCGCGGAGGCGGGTGCCTTGTCGCGCCAAAAGTCACGTACCGTGTCGCGGAACTTGTCGTTCCACTCCGCCCAACCGGGAGGGAAAGCGCCCACCTGGTAGCCGCCGGGGCCGCAGTCCCAGGGCTCCGCGATCAGCTTGACGTGAGCCAGCGTCGGGTCCTGGCAGCAGGCCTTCAAAAAGCCGCTCTGGTTATCGAAGCCATTCGGCTCGCGCGCCAGAATCGTACCCAGGTCGAACCGGAAGCCGTCGACGCTGGTGTTTTCCGTCCAGTACCTCAGCGAATCCATGACCATCTGCAGCACCCGTGGATGGCTGACATTTACGGTGTTGCCGGTGCCGGTTTCATTGATGTAGTAGCGTTTCTGGTCCGGCATCAGCCGGTAGTAGCTGGCGTTGTCGATGCCCTTGAACGACAGAGTGGGTCCCTTTTCGTTGCCCTCGGCCGTATGGTTATACACCACGTCCAGGATGACCTGGAGCCCGTTCTGGTGCAGGCACGCCACCATCTCCTTGAATTCTTTAAGCGTGTCGGGCCGACAGGAAGCGTAGCGCGGGTCGGGCGCGAAAAAGCCGATGGTGTTGTAGCCCCAGTAGTTGACCTTGCCATGCTCCATCAGGTTGCTGTCATTGACAAAGGTGTGAATTGGCAGCAGCTCGACCGAGGTGACACCGAGGGACTTGATATAGTCCACCACTGACTGCTCGGCCAGGCCGGCGTAGGTGCCGCGCAGGTGCTCCGGCACGTCGGGCCGCAGCTGGGTGAAGCCCTTCACATGGGTTTCGTACAGAATCGTTTCTTCCCACGGCACGTGCTTGTGCCCGCGCTCGCCGGTGAAGTCGAAGTTCGGGTCGACCACGATGCACTTCGGCATAAACGGGGCGGAGTCGCGCTCGTCAAACGTGGTGTCGTCCTGCGATTCCATGACGTAGCCGAAGACCGCTGGATTCCAGATCACGTCGCCCAGGTGGGCATACGCGTAAGGGTCCAGCAGCAGCTTGTTGTGGTTGAAGCGGTGGCCGTTCTCGGGCTCATAGGGGCCGTGCACCCGGTATCCGTAGCGCTGCGCCGGCGCAAGCCCCGGCACGTAGCCGTGCCAAACATCGTTGGTGTGTTCCGGCAGGGTAATGCGCTGCGTTTCGGTCTTGCCGTCTTCCGAGAACAGGCACACCTCCACGGCCGTGGCGTGTGCTGAAAACAACGCGAAGTTAACCCCTTGCCCATCCCAGTGCGCTCCTCGTGGAAACGCCTGGCCTTCCTGAACTTCGAATTTCCCTGTTGTCGTCACGTGCTGTATCTCCCCCACGAAATGACATTAGGATGCAGAAATCGCATTTACCTGCCCAGCGGCGCGGTGAGACAATGCTCATGGCTGGCCCCGTAGCTCAGGTGGATAGAGCGACGGTTTCCTAAACCGCAGGTCGGAAGTTCGAATCTTCCCGGGGTCACCAGTTAAGTCATTCTTTCTCAATGCAAACAGCGACGAATGGTGT